>CAIYDT010000093.1 GCA_903924985.1 uncultured Acetobacteraceae bacterium | reverse complement strand
CGACCGAAGTCGCCCGTCAACAAGCGCGATTACGGCCCCGGCCAGCACGGCCAGCGCCGCAAGAAGCCCACCGACTTCGGCACCCAGCTGATGGCGAAGCAGAAGCTCAAGGGCTACTACGGCAACATCGGCGAGAAGCAGTTCCACAAGTACTACGAGGAAGCGGTCCGCCGGAAGGGCGACACCTCGGAGAACCTGATCGAGTTGCTGGAGCGCCGGCTGGACGCAGTGGTCTACCGCATGAAGTTCGCCGTGACCCCCTTCGCCTCCCGCCAGTTCGTCAACCACGGGCATGTGACGGTGAATGGCAAGCGGGTGAACATCCCGTCCTACCAGGTGCGCGACAACGACGTGATCGAGGTCAAGGAGAAATCCAAGCAGCTCGCGGTCGTCCTCGACTCCACCCAGAACACCGAGCGGGACGTGCCGGAATATATCGAGGTCGATCACCGCGCCATGAAGGGCCGCTTTGCCCGCGCCCCGAAGCTGTCCGATGTGCCGTATCCGGTGCAGATGGAACCGAACCTGGTGGTCGAGTTCTACTCGCGGTAAGTGGTCGAGTTCTACTCGCGGTAATTAGCTTCCATCCCAACGAAACGCCCGCTGCGATCCTGTCGCGGCGGGCGTTTTCGTGTCAGCGCGATATCTCCTCCAGCCGCAGCCCCGTCGTGCGGGGGCCGAAGATCGCGACCACCGCGGCGACCACCGCCATGGCGCTGGCGATGAACACGAACACCCCCGCCGTGCCGTAGTTGCGCAGGAAGAACGCGATCATGAACCCCACGAAGATGGTGCTGAACCGGCTCCACGAATACACGAACCCCACGGCCCTGCTGCGGATGCGGGTGGGGTAAAGTTCCGCCTGATACGCGTGAAACGAGTACGACAGGCAGGCGTTGCTGATCTGAATCAGGATGCCCAGCGCGATAATGCCCGCCCCGACGGTCTGCTGGGAGAACAACAGCCCGAATGTGCCGATCCCGATGGCGGCGGCGGTGACCTGCCATTTGCGGTCTACCTTGTCGGCGATGTAGCGGACCAGGAAGGGCCCGACCGGCGCCACCAGGGCGATGCTGAACGTGTAGCCCAGCGACTTCGTCACCGTGATGCCCTGCTGCACCAGCAGCGTCGGGACCCAACTGGCGAAGCCGTAATAGCCAATGGATTGCAGCAGGTTGAACACGATCAGCATGATGGTGCGGGACCGGTACGGCGGGTGGAAGATCTCCATGAACGATCCGGTTTCGACCTCGGTTTCGCCTTCGATGACATACGGTTCCGGCAGAGGCTGGCCGGTTTCGGCCCGCACCCGGTCCTCCATCATCGTCACGATGCGGTCGGCTTCCTCGGCGCGCCCGTGCTGCGCCAGCCAGCGGGGGGATTCCGGCAGCCCGAGGCGCAGCAGCCAGGCCATGATCGCGCCCACGCCGCCGACCAGGGCCACCACGCGCCAGCCATCGTAGCCGCCGACCGTGATCGGCACGAACCACCAGGCCAGGAACGCCACGACCGGGTAGGACAGGAACTGGAACGATTGGCTGAAGGCGAAGGACGCCCCTCGCCGCTCTTTCGGCACCAGTTCCGACAAATATGTGTCGATGGTGACGAACTCCACGCCGATGCCCAGGCCGGCGATGAAGCGGCAGATATCCATGCCCAGCGCGGTGGTCTGGCAGGCCATGAAGATGGTGGCGATGGAGTACCACAGCAGCGCGAAGGTGAAAACGGTCCGGCGCCCAAACAAATCCGACAGCCAACTGAACACCAGAGTGCCCACGAACATCCCGGCGAAGGTGGAGGCCACCAGGCTGGCATAGCCCTGAATATCGAAGAACCCGGCGGTGGTGGCCTTCATGATGCCGGCCTTGAACAGGCCGGGCGCGATATAGGCGGTCAGCGCGTTGTCGTAGACCTCGAAGAACGCCCCGAGCGACAGCATGACCACCAGCTTGCGCATGTATTTGGTTGCCGGCAGCCGGTCGATGCGCGCGGCAATGGTCGCACCCTGGTTGGTGGCCATGGTTTCCCTCCCCCTGTGTTTTGTTGCCCGCAGGCTGGCATACCCCACGGCCATCGCATAGACCCGGTTGCCAGCCCTCGGCCGATGCGGCACGCTGACGGCAACGAGACGACGGGGAGAAGACAACATGGCCGGACCGGCACCACTCACGCCCGAGATCATCGGGCGTGCGATCGATCAGGCGCCGCTGACACGGCCATTGAAGTTCATCGCCGCCGTCGCCGCGGCGGGGTATTTCTTCGACTCCTTCGACATCGTGATCCTGTCCTACGCGCTGCCCAGCATCGCCAAGGAGTTCGCCTTGCAGCCGCAGCAGATCGGGCTGATCGGCTCCGCCGGTCTGGCCGGCATGGGGGTGGGGTCCTGGGTCTGGGGCTGGATCGCCGACCGCTGGGGCCGGCGGCTGGTATTCGCCGGCACCGTGCTGATGTTCTCTTTGTTCACCGGCGTCACCGGTCTGGCGATGTCGGTCGGCTTCATCCTGGGCGCGCGCTTCCTGACCGGCCTGGGCCTCGGCGGCATGGTGCCCATCGACGCTGCCTTGGTGGCGGAGTTCGCGCCCGCGCGCATCCGCGGCCGGGTGGTCGCCGCGCTGCCGCTGTGCTGGCCGATCGGCATTTTCGCCGCCGCCGGCGTCAGCCTCGCGCTGGTGCCGACTATCGGCTGGCGCTGGGTGTTCGCCATCGGGGTGGTGCCCGCGATCCTGGCCTTTATCATCCGGCGCAACATCCCGGAATCGCCGCGCTGGCTGGCCGATCACGGCCGCCACGAGGAAGCCCGCCAATCCCTGCACTATGTCGGTGTCACCGATGAGGCGCTGGATCGTGCCAGCCGGGAAATCGCGGCGCTGCCCCCCACCGAGGCAGTCCGGCCCCCACGCGTCGCGGACCTGCTGACCGCCACCTACGCCCGCCGGATGATCCAGACCTGGACGATGTGGTTCTTCTCCAACTTCGCCGCCAATGCCTTCAGCGTCTGGCTGCCGACGATCTACGCCCGTTATTACCATATCGAGATCACCCGCACGCTGCTCTACACGTTCATCATCGCCGGCACCTCGGTCGTCGGGCGCATGTGCGCCTTCGCCCTGATCGAGCGGGTGGGCCGCAAGGCGCTGATCGTGACCGGCTACACCGTGGCCGCCTGCGCGGCGCTGACCTTCACCCAGGCAACGACCGAGACATCGTTGCTGCTGGTGGCGATGTGCTACGGGTTCTTCGCCGACATCGGATCCCTGGCGATGACGGTCTACACGCCCGAGGTGTACCCGGTGCGCATCCGCGGCCTCGCAACCTCGATGGCGATGGGGGTGGGCCGCTTCGGCGGCATGACCGCGCCGCTGATCATCGGCATGATCATCAGCCCGACCACCATCTACTACGTGTGGTTCCTGATGGCCGGCGCGCAGTTCTGTGCCGCGGGCCTGTCGCTGTGGCTGGCGCGCGAAACCAGCGGCCGTAACCTGGAGGTGGCGTCCGCGACGGCCTGACCGCGGTTACTCTATTTCGATCCGCATCCGGCACTCTTCGCCGGCGGCAGACCGTCATCCCAGCGCGGCCCAGGTGGAGGGACCGACGATACCGTCGGCCTGTAGGCCACGGCTGGCCTGGAACTGCGTCACCGCCGCGTCGGTGCCGGGCCCGAAATCCCCGTCGGCGGCAACGCGATGGCCGGCGACGATCAGCCGGTGTTGTAGCACCGAGACTTCCGGCCCCGTGTCGCCGATCCGCACCAGGGGGCGCGGCATGCTGCCGCCACTGAGCACCGCCTTGGCCTTCGCCAGGAATTCCTTGCGGCTGTCGAGGCCGTTCAGCCCGCCGTTGATCCGCCGGGTGACGGTCTCGATGTCGTCGACATCGGCGAAACGGTTCAACCCGTGCTGCTGCCAGAATTCGCAAGCGATCTTCAGCGACATCGCCGGTTCCGCCGCCGCCCGCGGGCCGGCGATCAGATCGATGCCCATGATCGTGCCATACTTGGCATAGTTGGCCCGCCCCGTCAGTTGGATCAGCCCGCGCCCCTTGAACCGCGTCCCGTCCCCCGGTTCCGTATTCCCGAGGTCCTTGCGGCCCTCATAGGCGCTGCCGTCGGCGAATTCCTCGGTGGTGCGGAACCCCGCCGACTCGTGGCAAATCTGTGCCAGGAAATGCGCGGCTCTGAGCAAGGTGTTCTCGCCGTAAGCCGTCAGCGTCTCCTCCAGTAGAGGCCCGACCTGGTCGATGATTTCCGCCTGACGCGCGCCGTTAGCCCCACTATAGCGCGGCGCGATGGCACGCATGATGTCGGCATTCAGTGTGACCATGAATTTTCCCTTTTCGTTGTGTAATACTAACGGATGTAAAAAATGACCGGTGGCACACCCTCTCCCCGTCATGGCGGGCGCCGGCCCGCCACCCAGGACTTTGCCGATACCACTGACAAAGTGTGGGCCGGCGGCCTCAGCGGTGGCCTCAATCGGCGTCGCCTCAGGTTGCATGGACATCTGAGCGGGTTCGGCCAGCATCATCTCCACCGGGTCGTTCGGGGCGAAGGCCGTCTTGACGGGGGTACGAACGCCGAAGGGGGCAAGCTCGAGGTCGGGAATGGGGGTCATGAGAAAGCGCTCCGTATGAAAATGTAAAGCTGCGCGTGTGGCAGAAAAAAGGAAAAAAGTCAATATAATAGGTGTATTTGCCGCTTGCCCAGCCCCCTTTTCCCGCGTACCAGCCGTCCTGGAAGAACAGGGGGATGACATGCCGGTGATGCGCGTTCGCGGGGTCGATCTGGTTTACGAAATCATGGGCGATCGCGGCTCATGGGTGACGGTCACCCCAGGCGGGCGGCGCGGCATGGCGGGGGAGCGAGAACTCGGCCGCATGATCGCCGAGGCCGGCTTCCGCGTGCTGCTGCACGACCGCCGCAACACCGGCGCCTCCGGCATCGCGCTGACCGGCGAGTCCGAAAGCATGGAACAGGCCGAGGATCTGCTGGCGCTGATGCAGGGCCTGCGCACCGGCCCGGCCTTCGTGGCCGGCAGCTCCTCCGGCGCGCGCATGTCGCTGCTGCTGGCGAAGCATCATCCGGAGGCGGTGAAGGCGCTGCTGCTGTGGCGCGTGACCGGCGGCCCCTACGCGGCGCACCGCCTGGCGTACAACTACTACGAGCAATTCCTGGAAGCCGTGGGATCGGGCGGCATCGATGCGATTTGCGACATGGACCACTTCGCCGCGATGATCGAAGCCAACCCCGCCAACGAGGAAACGCTACGGACCATGGGCGCCGCCGCGTTCACCGCCGGCATGCAACGCTGGCTGGAGTCCTTCCGCAAGGACGCCGACTACCCGGTCGCCGGCATCAGCCCGGGGGACATGCGCCAGATGACCCACCCCGCCATCGTGATCCCCGGCAACGACCGCATCCACCCCGCCGCCGGCGCCCAGGCCGCGCACCGCCTGCTGCCCTACAGCATCTACCGAGAGGTTCTGACCCACCCCGTCGATATCGACGTGGATTTCGACGGCTGGGCGGCTAAAACGGGATCGCTGGCCTCGCACTTCATCGACTTCCTGCGGGCCTGCGACCGAGCACTTTGAACCAACGCACCCGCGCGCTGGTCGCCGGCACGGCCATAATGGCCGTGTGGTATTTCGTGCTGGAGCGCCTGCTCCAGCGCCTGCCCCTCGACCCATTCCATCCCGCTTTGCTCGGCCAGGCCTTCAACTCCATGGCCGAGCATCTGATGGCCGGCCGGTTCGATCTGGACCCCGACGCGATCGGCGGTGAGGCGTTCGAGGTCGGCGACCGCACGGTGTCGTATTTCGGCATCTTCTGCGCCCTGCTGCGCCTGCCGCTGCTGCCGTTTCCCGCCTTGGCGCACTTGGACATCACCCGCCTGTCCTGCCTGTTCGCGGTGTGCCTGGGCGGCTGGTTCCAGCTACGCGCGGTGCTGCTGGTGCGGGATACGTCCCCCGCCGGCCCTCGGAGGGATTGGCTAACCGCGGCGTTGATCGTCTGCATCCTGCTGGGCGGGCAGCAAATTCAGTTCCTGCGCGCCAGTATCTACCAGGAGATCGTGGACTGGGCGAACGCCTTGGCCATGGGGTTCGTGTTCCTGGCGACACGCGGGTTGATAAAGGGCTTCAGCGTTGGAACGCTGACAGGTATGGCGGTCTTCGCCGGACTGGCGCTGTTGGACCGGGTGTCCTTCGGTGTCGGACTCTATGCCGCGCTGAGTGGCGTGCTGCTGCTGCGCTGGCGCCTGGCGCTGTTGCCCGCGCTGACGCTGTTGGTCTTCGCCGTCGCGGTTGGCATCGTTAATTACGGCCGTTGGGGCGACCCTTCGGTGTTCGCGGATTTCACCAAATACGCGCTGAACCAGGACCAGACCCCGGAACGGCTGGATCATCTCTCGGCCTATGGCGCCTTCAACTGGCGGCGCATCGGCTTCGGGCTGCGCTACTATTTCCTTCCCTACGGACAAACGCTGTTCGCCGAGGCGCGGACCGCGATGATCGACGTGATGGAACTGCCGCCTGGAAGTTTCTTCCTGTCGGACCCGCTGTTGCTGGGGTTGACGTGCGCTTTCGCGTACAACGCCATGACGATTAAGGGCAGATGGCTCTCTTCAGCCCTCCTCCTCGGCCTCGCGCTTCCCCCGATCCTCATGCTCTCCGCCATCAGCATGTCCTACCGGTACCGCGAGGAGTTCTACCCATTCCTGATCCTCGCCGCTCTGCTGGGCTTTCGGGGGTTGTGCCGGAACCCATCCCCGTTCGGCCGCAAGGTCCGCGCCGCCATCGCCGCCGCCGTCATCGTCAGCGTCCTGGTCTCCCACGCCATGGCCGCGCTGTACGCCGTGATCCCCTTCGGTTCGGCCGAGCAATACATCGCGAAAGACGGCTGGATCGGCACTTACGCCCCTCGGCTGCGCGCCGGACATGACTAAGGGCCGCGTTTCCCCTATAGGCAGCGCATGACCGACCAAACGACAGAAATCGCCCGCCGCCGCACCTTCGCGATCATCTCCCACCCCGACGCCGGCAAGACCACGCTGACCGAGCACTTGCTGCGGGCGGGCGGGGCGATTCAGCTCGCGGGGAACGTGCGGGCAAAGGGCGAGCGCCGCCGCACCCGCTCCGACTGGATGGGGATCGAGCGGGATCGCGGCATCTCCGTCGTCACCTCGGTCATGACGTTCGAGCATCAAGGTTGCGTGTTCAACCTGCTCGACACCCCCGGCCACGAGGACTTTTCGGAGGACACCTACCGCACGTTAACGGCCGTCGATTCCGCCGTCATGGTCATCGACGCCGCGAAGGGGATCGAGGCTCGGACTCGCAAGCTGTTCGAAATATGCCGCCTGCGCGACATCCCCATCATCACCTTCATCAACAAGATGGACCGCGAGGCCCGCGACCCGATCGAGCTGCTGGACGAGGTGTCGCAAGCCCTGGCGCTGGACACCTCCCCGGTGACCTGGCCCATAGGCCGGGCAGCGGACTTCGCCGGCACCTATGACCTGCGCAAGCGCGAAATGCACCTGACGATGGAGCTGTCGCAGTCCGACCGCCGGTTGCGGGATGTCGCGGACGAGGTCGATTTGGTGCGCGGCGCCCTGCCGGAGTTCGACCTGGAGTCCTTCAACGCCGGCCACCTGACCCCGGTCTATTTCGGCAGCGCCATCAAGCACATCGGCGTCAGCGACCTGCTGGACGGGCTGGCGGAATACGGCCCCCCGCCGCGCGACCAGCCCGCCGACAAGCGGGTGGTGCATGCGTCCGACCCCAGCCTGACCGCGCTGGTCTTCAAGATCCAGGCCAACATGGACCCCAACCACCGCGACCGCATCGCCTTCGCCCGTGTCTGCTCGGGGCGCCTGGTGCGCGGCATGCGCCTGAAACAGGTCCGCACCGGCAAATCCATCCCCCTGCACGCGCCGCAGTTCTTCTTCGCCCGCGAACGTGAAATTGCCGATGAGGCCTTTGCCGGCGACGTCGTCGGCATCCCCAACCACGGCACCCTGCGCATCGGCGACACCCTGACCGAGGGCGAGGACCTCAACTTCGTCGGCGTCCCCTACTTCGCCCCGGAAATCCTGCGCCGGGTGCAGTTGAACGACGCGATGAAAGCCAAAAAACTGCGCCAGGCGCTGGTGGAACTGGCCGAGGAGGGGGTCGTCCAATTATTCCGACCCCAGGACGGCTCGGCACCGCTGGTAGGCGTCGTCGGAACCCTACAGCTCGACGTACTGCAATCGCGCCTGGCCGGAGAATACGGCGTGGCAATCAGTTTCGAAACCTCCCCGTTCCAGCTCGCCCGCTGGGTCACCGCGCCCGACCACGTGGCGTTGGCCAAATTCATCGGCGAAAACCGCAGTGCAATGGCCGACGATGTGGACGGCGACCCGGTGTTCCTGGCGACCTCCAACTTCATGATGCGACGGGCGGAAGATCTGGCGCCGGCCCTGACGTTCCGGGACATCAAGGATGTGCGGGCGGAGAAGCTGGCCGCGTAATCGCCGACCCGGATCAACCGGATGCTGCGTCGGAAGGCGTGAACAGCGGCGCCGCCAGACGGGCCTGACGCGCCTGCCGTGGGCCTCGGGCGATGCCCAGGACGGCGTCGATGTCGCTCAGCATGGTCTCGGTCGCGGGGTCTTGGGACAGGGCGAACTGCTGCATGTGGGCTTTTGTTCGAGCCGCGATGTCGGTGGCCAGAACCCGCAGGCCGACCAGCGCGGCGGAGGTGTGGTTCAGGCGCCCGGCGTCCAGCGACGCGACCACGGCATGCGCCGCTTCCGCGAACACCGCCGTCAGGGCGACCAGTGCGCCGAGGGACAAGGCTTCGTCCTCGGTATTATGCCCGTTTCGGCCAAGGCGCGGCAGCAGGAAGCGGAAGGCGCCGAGCAGGGGGACGGTGCCGACCGCGTCCTCGGTATCGCGGAAGGGCAGCGCCATGCGCTCGTACGCCGATCCGTCCGGCCCGAGTTGCGCGGCTCGGGGCACAACGCAGTCGTTCAGGCTCAGGCCGCAGTGCCGGGAGGGGCGGAGGGCGTGGAAGCCCTTTGTGTCCTGGATGGTGAGACCCGGTGTGTCCCGTGGGACCAGGAAGGCGCCGTAGCGCTTGCGGCCGGCTTCCTCGGACGTGATGGCGAAGACGAGAATCGCGTCGGCGGAGGGGCCGTTGCTGACCCAGGCTTTCTCCCCGGTGATTTTTATTGTGTCGCCTTCGGCGGTTGCGTGTGTGGTCAGCAGCTTGGGGTGGGCGCCGACGTTGGGTTCGGAGATGGCGACGGATACGCCCTTGTTTTTGTAGGCTTCCTGCTGCGCCTCGGTGCCGAAACCACGGATAAAATGCCGGTAGACCAGTTGCCGCCCGCCCCAGGCGCCGCCGATGCCGAGCAGCCCGGTGCGCTCGACCAAAGCGGCTTTGACGGCGGCGATGGCGGCGTAGCTGGGTTCGGGGGCGAACAAACCGGCCTCCTGCATCCCCGGGAAGGGGTCGGTGGCAGGGTCCGGGCAGTGCGCGAGCCAAGCGTCGATGCGGGCGGCTGCGGTGTAGGACATGGGGTTATGTTGGGGGAAGCTCGGGCATTCGGCAACCAGGGAAGCCCGTCAAAACAACGACAACTGCGCCACCTCCGCCTGTGCGGTCACCCCCGGCACCGCGAACCGCCCGCAATCCAGCCCCTCCCGAGACTCATCCAGCCCCCACTGCCGCGCCGCCCGCGTAAACCGGCGCATCAGCAAATCCGCATAAACCCCCTGCCCCGAGAACCGGTGGTGGAACCGCGAGTCATTCATCGCCCCGCCCCGCGTATCCCGCACCAAACTCAGCACATGCTTCGCCCGATCCGGGAAATGCGTGTGCAGCCAGGCCTCGAACATCTCCCGGATCTCATGCGGCAGCCGCAGCAGCACGTACCCCGCATGCCGGGCACCGGCGCGGGACGCGGCCTCCAGCAGCTTCTCCATCTCCACATCGTTCAGCCCCGGGATCATCGGCGCCGTCAGCACCCCCGTGGACACCCCGGCCCGCGTCAGCTCGGAAATCGCGTGCAATCGCCGAGCCGGCGTCGCCGCCCGAGGCTCCATCGCCCGCGCCAACCGCGGGTCCAGCGTGGTCAAGGAGATATAAACCCGCACCAGATTGCGCTTCGCCATCGACGACAGAATGTCCAGATCGCGCAGCACGCCGGCGGATTTGGTCACGATCCCCACCGGGTGGTTGAACCGGTCCAGCACCTCCAGCACCGACCGGGTGAGCTGCAAGGTGCGCTCCACCGGCTGATACGGGTCCGTGTTCGACCCCAGCGCCAAGGTCCGCGCCTGATAGCCGGGCTTGCGGAGTTCCTTCTCCAGCAGATCCGCGACCTCGGGCTTGTAGATCAGCTTCGTTTCGAAATCCAACCCGGGGGAATACCCCAGATACGCATGCGTCGGCCGCGCATAGCAGTAAACGCACCCATGCTCGCACCCCCGATACGGATTAACCGCTCGGTCGAACCCGATATCGGGGGAGGAGTTCCAACTAATCACCGACCGCGTCGCGTCCTTGGTCAATGAAGTGGCCAGCTTCGGCAGGTCCCCGAAATCCGCCGTCAGGGTTTCCCACCCGTCGTCGAACGGGCTGGCGGCGCGCTGCTCGAACCGGACGGGCGGGTTGGTGACGGCGCCCCGGCCGTGATGCTGCATCGACGGCACCCGAACGACCGGTTCGTCGTCCGGCATGCCGGCCAGTTCCATCGCCGCGATCGCCGCGTGATCAATCTCGGTGTTGCCCTGTTCGGTCTGCGCGCGCATGATGCGTTCTCCGTCCGTTCGCCCGCTCTTGTCGCAGACCCGGGCGTGGCGGTCAAGAACACAATGGGAACATGACGAAAAAAATCGGACTCGCCGTGATCATCCCAACCTGGAACGCCGAGCGAACGCTGGCCGCCACGCTAACAGCGCTCGGACCTGTGGCGGAAATCCTGGTGGCGGATGGCGGCAGCACCGACACGACCCGGGCCATCGCCGAAGCCAACGGCGCCCGAACCATCCAAATCCATAAAGGCCGAGGCCCCCAAATCGCCGCCGGCATCGCCGCGACCACCCAACCCTGGCTGTTGCTGCTGCACGCCGACACCCGCCTGCAACCCGGCTGGATAAAACAAGCCGAAACCCACATGGCGACAGCACCAAACAAGGCTGCCTACTTCCGCTTCACCCTCGACAGCGACGATCCCCGCGCCCGCCGCCTGGAAAGAATGGTCGCCTGGCGGTGCCGCGTCCTCGCGCTGCCGTACGGCGACCAGGGGCTGCTCATCCACCGCGACCTGCTGGAACAAACCGGCGGCATGCGCGCCCTGCCACTGATGGAGGACGTCGATCTGGTCCGCCGCCTCGGCCGCCGGCGCCTAACGCCGATGTCCGCCGCCGCCCTGACCTCGGCGGACAAGTGGCACAGGGATGGCTGGCTCAAACGCTCGGCGCGCAACCTGTTCTGCCTCGCGTTATGGTTCGCCGGCGTGCCGCCGCGTTGGATCGTACGACTCTACCGATGAAAGACACCGTCATCGTCTTCGCCCGCGCCCCAAGGCTCGGCACCGTCAAGCGGCGCCTGGCGCGGGATATCGGGGACCGGGCGGCGCTGCGGTTCCACATGGACACGCTCGAAGCCCTGCTACGGTCGCTACGCGCCGACCGGACCTTCCGCACCGTCCTGGCGATCACGCCGGACCGCGCGTTCATCAAACTGCCCTGGCCCATAGAGCGCATCCCCCAGGGGTCTGGCGACATCGGCCAACGCATGGACCGCGCGTGCCGCCGCTTCCCCAAGGGAAAAATCCTGATCGTCGGCTGTGACATCCCCGCCGCCAACGCCTCCGACGCCCGAACCGCGTTCAAAGCCCTCGGCGGCGCGGACGCGGTGTTCGGGCCGGCGGAGGACGGGGGCTACTGGCTGGTGGGCATGGGGCCAAACCGCCCCGCCCACCCCTTCGCCAATGCCCGCTGGTCCACCGAACACGCCCTGCGGGACACGCTCGCCAACTTCGCCGGCCGCAAAGCCGCGCGCGTGCGCACATTACGGGACGTCGATACCGCCGCGGACCTGCGATCAGGCCGCTGACATCGTCTGTGCCAGTCGGTTGGTCAGGCGGTCGGGTAGCTCGTCGGTAAAATCCTCCAAACGGAACGGGCCGAGGCGGGGCAGTTCGTTCTCCTCCCCATCCGGGGAGCGGATCATGTAGCCCCGGCCCCAGATGGTGCCGATCATGCCGTCCGCCCCGGCGCGCGCCATCTTGCGCCGCAGCTTGCAGACGAACACGTCGACGATCTTCATCTCCGGCTCATCCAGCCCGCCATAGAGGTGGTTGAGGAACGCCTCCTTGGTCAGCACCATGCCTTTGCGCAGGACCATCAGCTCCAGGATGGAGTACTCCTTGCCGGTCAGGTGCACCTCCCGCCCATCGACGTAGACCTCCCGGCTGTCCAGGTTCAGCTCGATCGGCCCGACCCGCAGCACCGGCTGGCTGAAGCCCTTGCTGCGGCGCGCCACCGCCTGCATGCGGGCCAGCAATTCCGCATTGTCGAACGGCTTGGTGATGAAATCGTCCGCCCCCAGCCCCAGCGCCTTCACCTTGGCTGGGGAGCGGTTCAGGCCGGACAATATAAGAATAGGGGTGTCGTTGCGGGCGATGCGCAGGCGGCGCACAACCTCGAACCCCTCGATATCCGGCAGCATCAGATCCAGCAGGATGATGTCGTACTCGTAGTGCCGGGTCAGCTCGACCGCCTCCTCCCCGGCAGCCGAGTGATCCACCACGGCGCCGGCGGCTCGCAGCATCAGGACGATGGTGCGGGCGGCGGTCAGGTCGTCTTCAACAAGCAGGACGCGCATGAGGCCCTCGATCCGTTCATCGGAGCGTGATACCACCATTGCGTGTATTTTTCCATATAGTTTTCATCTATTACGTGTAATTCTCACTAATGAGCTCGGATTGCTCCGATATTAAGGAACACAATTAGAACCTGCGTATCTAATTAGGGATATGGTTAATGAAGAATACACCTCTCGCAGCCCGAGCGCGGGCCTGCGCCGGGGCGCTGAGGCAGATCGGGGCCTTCGGGACCGAGGGCCGCGTCGCCGCCATCGCCGGCCTCGCCATTGAGGTAGACGGGTTCGCCGGGCTGCTCGCCGTGGGCGATCGGCTGGACCTGTTCGGACGCGACGCCCACCCCGTGCGGGCGGAGGTCGTGGGTTTCCGCCGCGGCTTGGCTTCCTCGATGCCCCTCGCCCCGCTGGACGGCATCGGGCCAGGACATAGAGTACGATTGGCGGAGCGACGGGGTAGCCTGTTCGCGGTGTCCGATGGGTGGCTGGGGCGGGTGATCGACCCGCTGGGGCGGCCGATGGATGGGCGGGGCGGGTTACCGGACGGGCAACACCCAAGGAAGCTGCGCGCCAACCCGCCCGACGCCACCACCCGCGCCCGACTGGGACCCCGGCTGGATTTGGGGGTGCGCGCGCTGGATTGCTTCGCCACCTGCCGGCAGGGGCAGCGCCTCGGCCTGTTCGCGGGCTCGGGCATCGGCAAGTCCACCCTTCTGGCCATGCTCGCTCGCGGCGCCGGCTGCGATGTTGCCGTCCTTGCCCTGGTGGGGGAACGCGGGCGGGAGGTGCGGGAATTCCTGGAGGACGAGTTGGGGCCGGAAGGCCTGGCGCGGTCCGTGGTGGTCGTCGCCACATCGGATGCTTCGCCCCTGCTACGCCGACAGGCGGCGGAGGCGGCAATGACGGTGGCCGAACATTTTCGGGACCAGGGTAAGAGCGTGCTCCTTCTCATGGACAGCCTGACCCGCTACTGCCTGGCCCTCCGCGAAATCGGGCTGGCGGCGGGGGAGCCTCCCGCGACGCGCGGCTACCCGCCCAGCGTGTTCTCCGAACTGCCGCGCCTGCTGGAACGCGCGGGGCCGGGCACCGGGGTCGGACATATCACCGCTTTGTTCACCGTGCTGGTGGAGGGCGACGACACCAACGAACCCGTGTCCGACGCGGTGCGCGGCATTCTGGACGGGCACGTCATCCTGGACCGGCGCATCGCGGAGGCCGGGCGCTACCCCCCGGTGGACGTGCTGCGATCCTTGTCCCGCTCCGCCGCCGGTTGTCTGTCGCCCGAGGAAGCCGCGCTGGTGCGACGCGCGCGCGGCATCATGGCGGTGCATGCCGACATCGCCGACCTGGTGCGCCTCGGCGCCTACCGCCCCGGCACCGACGCCGCCGCCGATGAGGCCCTGGCCCTGATGCCGGGGATCGAGGCGGTGCTGCGGCAGGACCGCTCCCAATGGACATCGTTATCCGACGCCTTCGCCCTGCTGAAGGCCGCGATGGAGCCCCCGCATGCCTGACCCCCTGCCCGTCGTCGCACGCCTGCGAAATCTGGCGGTGGATGAGGCCAAGAGCGCTCTGGCCGACTGCCTGACGGCCGAGGCGCGCGCGGCGGAGGCCATGCGCCTGCTGGACGCCGCCATCGCGGCGGAAACCGACGCCGCCAGCGACCCATCCGGCGACGACCAGTCGGTCGAGGACTTTTCCGGGTGGCTCCGTCGGATCGCCGTGGATCGAGCCGCCGCCGCCGCCGCGCTGGCCGCGGCCGAAACCCGATCGACGGAAGCCCGAGCCGTGCTGACCGCCAGCCGCACCGCCGCTCGGGCCATGGACGAATTACTGGCCCGCCGCGACGCCGACCGACAGTTGGCGGCCGACCGCCGGGAACAAGCCGCGCTGGACGAAGCCGGCCGTTATGGGAGGAGCTAACCATGGATGGTACCATCGCACCCTGGAATAAGCCGCTGGGTTGTGCTGAATCCCACTCGGATCGGCACGCTGAATTCGTCGCGCGCCCGCACGAAGGAAACCATACGGTGCGCGTTACAATGATTGGCGGTGGCTATGTCGGGCTCGTCTCCGGCGCCTGCTTCGCGGAATTCGGCACCGAGGTGACGGTCATGGAGACCGACGCCGCCAAGCTGGCCGCGCTGCACGCCGGCCGCATGCCCATCTACGAGCCCGGCCTGGAAAAGCTGGTGGAGGAAAACGTCCGCGCCGGGCGCCTGACCTTCACCGGCGACCTGAAAACCGCGTTGGAGGGGACCGAGGCGGTGTTCATCGCCGTCGGCACGCCCACCCGCCGCGGCGACGGGCACGCGGACCTGACCTATGTTTACGCGGCGGCCGAGCAGGTGGCGAAGGCGCTGACCGGCTACGCGGTCATCGTGACCAAATCCACCGTTCCCGTCGGCACTGGCCGCCATATCGCCGAAATCATGCGCGCCGCTCGGCCCGACCTGGACTTCGACGTCGCCTCCAACCCCGAATTCCTGCGCGAAGGCAACGCCATCGGCGACTTCATGCGCCCCGACCGGGTCGTGATCGGCGCCGAATCCGAACGGGCGCGGGAAGTGCTGCGGCGGCTGTACCGGCCCTTGTACCTGATCGAGGCCCCGATCGTGTTCACCGGCATCGAAACGGCGGAGCTGACCAAATACGCCGCCAACGCCTTCCTGGCGATGAAAGTCACCTTCATCAACGAAATGGCCGATCTGTGCGAGAAGGTCGGCGCCGACATCCACGACGTGGCGCGCGGCATCGGTCTGGACGGGCGCATCGGCCGCAAGTTCCTGCATCCCGGCCCCGGCTACGGCGGGTCGTGCTTCCCCAAGGACACGCTTGCATTGGTGCGCACGGCGCAGGATTACGGCGCGCCCTCCCGTCTGGTGGAGGCCACCGTCGCGGTCAACGACGCCCGCAAATCCAGCATGGCCATGCGGGTGATCGCTGCCTGCGGCGGTTCGGTGCGCGGCAAAACCATCGCGGTGCTCGGTTTGACGTTCAAGCCGGAGACAGACGACATGCGGGATGCCCCGTCGCTGTCCATCGTGTCGCGGTTGGTGGGGGACGGGGCGGCGATCCGCGCCTACGACCCCGAGGGGATGGAGCAGGCTCGGCCCTTGCTGCCGGGATCGGTTGTCTACTGCAAGGACACGATGGACGCGGTGGCCGGAGCGGATGCGCTATTGTTGATCACGGAATGGAATGAGTTCCGGGCATTGTCGCCGGCCAGGCTGCGGGAGGCGATGAACGGCAATGTGCTGGTGGATCTGCGGAATGTGTACGATCCCGTGGACATGCGGCGGGCAGGGTTCGCCTATTACGGCGTTGGGCGCGGGTAAGGCGACGCGCAACGATAACGGATACGTTTTAGGCGCGAGTTCCGGTTTCCAGACGCTGGCCGCCAGCAGCCCCGTTCGGG
>CAIYDT010000092.1 GCA_903924985.1 uncultured Acetobacteraceae bacterium | reverse complement strand
GCCGCCTGTCGGCGGCGGTTGTCCGCCACCCGGCACGCGACGATTAAGTCAGGCGATTATGTTATCGCTTTTTGCCGGTTCCCGTCCAGCTTCGCCAGGAACGCCTGGGTGTTCATCCAGGGCGCATCGGGGGCGATCAGGACCGACAGATCGCGGGTCATATGCCCGGCTTCCACGGTCTCAATGCAGACCCGCTCCAGCGTCTCGGCGCAGCCTGTCACGTCCAGGGTGATCGTCGCGCGCTTCACGCCGACGCCGTATCGCGCAATGGCGTGGGCGGCATCGACCGTAACCTGGTCGTCGGTCTTGTCGCGGTGTTCGATGCCCAAACAGGTGGCCCGTCGCGGGTCATGAGTATGTCGGGCAGGCCGTCGTGCTGTCGATCTTGTCGGGCGCGCTCAGCGATGATTATCGGTCGCCCTGGGGTGACCGGACTGGCCAGGCATCTGACAATGTCGGTTCACGGCTCTTTCTCGTCTCCGGGAGAGGATGCGGGCGAGGGGCCGCCCCAGCTTGCTCTTCCCGCACGCCGATGCGACAAGGCGCCGGATTATTGGGTCGTTCAACTCAGCCGAAACCAGCCCGGCGCGCAGAGGTGCAAACATGTCAGATCTCGAAATCGTTTGGACAAAGGTCGACGAAGCTCCGGCGCTCGCGACCTATTCGCTCCTGCCGATCGTCGAAGCCTTCGTCGGCACGGCCGGCGTGAAGATGAAGCTGAAGGACATTTCGCTGACCGGCCGCATCCTCGCCAATTTCCCCGGGAAACTAACGCCAGCGCAACGGGTCGCCGACGAACTCGCCGAACTCGGACAACTCGCGATGCGGCCCGAGGCGAACATCATCAAGCTGCCCAACATCTCCGCCTCGATCCCGCAGCTGAAGGCCGCGATCAAGGAGCTGCAAAGCAAGGGCTACGACGTGCCGGACTATCCGGACAGCGACGCGACGCCAGCGGATAAGGAGATCCGGACCCGCTACGGCCGCGTGCTCGGCAGCGCTGTGAACCCGGTGCTGCGGGAGGGCAATTCCGACCGCCGCGCCGCCGGCGCCGTGAAGCAGTTCGCCCGCAACAATCCGCACAAGATGGGCGCCTGGAGCGCTGACTCCAAATCGCATGTGGCGTACATGTCGGCCGGCGATTTTTACGGTTCGGAAGTCGCGACCACCGTCGCGGCGCCGACCAACGCCCGGATCGAGCTGGTTGGCAGCGATGGCGCGGTCACGGTGCTGAAGGCGAAGACGCCGCTTCTGGCCAGCGAGATCATCGACGCGGCGGTGATGAACCGTAAGGCGTTGCGCGCCTTCTTCGCCGAGCAGATCGACGCCGCGAAGAAAGACGGCGTGCTGTTCTCGCTGCATGTGAAGACGACCATGATGAAGATCTCCGATCCCATCATTTTCGGTCATGCCGTTTCCGTGTTCTTCGCCGATGTGTTCGACAAGCACGCCGCCACGCTGGCGCGCCTCGGCGTCGATCCCGACAACGGCCTGGCCGACATGCTGACGAGGATCGAGACCTTGCCGGCAGCCGAACGGGACGCGATCAAGGCCGACATCGCGGCCACCTACGCGGCACGCCCCGGCCTCGCCATGGTCAATTCCGACCGGGGGATCACCAACCTGCACGTGCCGAGCGATGTGATCGTCGACGCTTCGATGCCGGCGATGATCCGGGAATCCGGGCGCATGTGGGGCGCCGACGGCAAGCTGCACGACGTGATCGCGGCGATCCCGGATCGCTGCTACGCAACGCTGTTTCAGGCAACCATCGAGGACTGTAAGGCGCACGGTGCATTCGATCCCAAAACCATGGGCTCGGTGCCGAACGTGGGGTTGATGGCGCAGCAAGCCGAGGAATACGGCTCCCACGACAAGACCTTCGAAGTGCCCACGGGCGGAACCGTGCGCGTGGTCGCCGATGACGGCACAGTTCTGCTGTCGCAGCCGGTCGAGGCCGGCGACATCTTCCGCATGTGCCAGGTCAAGGACGTGCCGATCCAGGATTGGGTCAAGCTTGGGGTGCGCCGCGCGCGCCTCACCAACACCCCGGCGGTGTTCTGGCTCGACGCCAACCGCGCGCATGACGCCCAGTTGATCGCCAAGGTCGAGAAATATCTGAAGGATCAGGACACAACCGGTCTCGACATCCGCATCATGGCGCCGGTGGAGGCGATCAAGTTCTCGCTCGATCGTATCCGCCAGGGACTGGACACCATCTCCGTCACCGGCAATGTGCTGCGCGACTACCTGACCGATCTGTTCCCGATCATGGAGCTTGGCACCTCCGCCAAGATGCTGTCGATCGTGCCGCTGCTGGCGGGTGGCGGCATGTTCGAGACCGGGGCCGGTGGCTCGGCGCCCAAGCATGTGGAGCAGTTCCAACACGAGGGCTATTTGCGCTGGGACTCGCTCGGCGAGTTTCTTGCCCTGGGCGCGTCGCTCGAACATCTGGCGCAGACCACCAAGAACGCCGAGGTGCAGGTCCTCGCCGAGACGCTCGACACGGCCAACGGCAGGATCCTCGAATTCAACCGCTCGCCCGCGCGCAGGGTCGGCGAAATCGACAATCGCGGCAGCCATTTCTATTTGGCGCTTTACTGGGCACAGGCGCTGGCGGCGCGGGGCAACAGCACGGGGCTGGCAGCGCGCTTCAAACCGCTGGCCGACGCGCTCGCGGCCAACGAGGCCAAGATCAACGCCGAACTGCTCGCCGCGCAGGGCAAGCCGGTGGACACCGGCGGTTACTACCGGCCCGATACGGCCAAGACATCGGCGGCGATGCGGCCGAGTAAGACGCTGAACGACGCGCTCGCCGCGCTCTGACGCGGAGGTCGGAGGACCCGTCCTGGGAAATCGGGGCGGTTTCTTCTTGGCCGCGTCCGCGCCAGCCCCGAGGTGCCGTGGCGCCCGGCACCTCGGGGCTGGCGCGGATGGTGGGATAGCGTAAGGTCTCGGCTTTCGGCCCAGGTCGGACGCCAAGGCCGCGCCAACAAGGCGGTGCCGCCGGATGGATACGGCGTATCGTGGATGCGCTGTTTCGCAATGCAATGAAGGGGGGGAACATGGGAAGGCTCAACGGCAAGGTCGCGGCGGTGACGGGTGGGGCATCGGGGATCGGCGAGGCGACGGTCAGGCGTTTCGTCGCCGAGGGCGCGAGCGTGGCATTCTGCGATCGGGACGGGGAGCGCGGCCGGCGCGTGGCGGCCGAGCTTGAGGCCGCCGGCGCCAAGGTCGCCTTCACGCAGGCCGACGTTGGGACCGAGGCCGCATGCCTCGGCTTCGTCAACGGGGCCGCGCAGACGTTCGGGCGCCTCGACATCTTGATCAACAATGCCGGCATCCGCAAATACGAGAAGGTCGATGAGGCGAGCGCGGCGAGCTGGAACGAGATCCTCAGCGTCAACCTGATGAGCTACGTCAACTGTGCCAAGGCGGCGGTTCCGCTGATGCGCCAGGGCGGCGGCGGCGCCATCGTTAACACGGCCTCCGTCCGATCCGTCGTCGCGGGTGGCGGCAACCTGCAGTACGACACCACCAAGGCCGCGATCGCGGGCCTGACGCGGGGGCTCGCCGCCGACCACTCGGCGGAGGGGATTCGGGTGAACGCCGTCGGCCCTGGCCCGATCTTCACGCCGTTCCATGCGCGGCGGATCGCGGCGGCCGGGGAAACGGTGGAGCAATACAACGCCAAGGCCGCGCAAGGCACCATGATGAAGCGCCCAGGCAGGCCCGAGGAGGTCGCCGCCGCGATTTTGTTCTTGGCCTCCGACGATGCGTCCTATGTGACCGGGGCGCTGCTGTTCGTGGATGGCGGTATGACGGCGATGTGAGGGGACAGCGGGTTTTAGTTTCTATATCGTAACAAAATACCCAAGCCTGTTACGCGGACGCCAGCAAGAGTCCTGGAGGGCGTTCGCCGAGCACTGAACCCAATAGTTGGCGGATCGCTTCTTTTGGCCGGTCCCGCCAGTCGCAGTCCCAGGTTTCCGGGCGTTTGTCGCGTTCCAACTGGAAGGCCTCGCGCCGGTGGCTCTGCACACCGTAGAACTGTTCGAGGTTCGCGCCGAAATGCAACAGGGCCTCGTAAACTTCATTCCAGAACGCGCCGTCGCAGAAGGCGGGGGTGACGCCGAGGTCCATGCAGATGTCGGCGATGGTGCGGCCGACGGAACGGCGGCGGACCTGGGATTCGAGTTCCTTCAAGGTGGGAATGGCGAAGTGCAGCGGATCGTCCGGATCGGCGTCGGGACGGCGGCGCGCTGTCGCGCCAGGCTGGGATGGGGTGCGGAGTTTGAGTTCGAGCGCCCCGACTTCCGCGGGTTCGGCGGGGCTGGGGGGCTGCTCAGGCTCGATATCGCGGCCTTGGGCGGCGCGGGCGAGCAAATAACGTTCCAGCATCATCGCGCGGAGGATGCCGCGCTGGATATGGGCGAGAATGCGACGGACGTCGTGGGTGCCGAAGGCGGCGGCGAGGACGGGGAATCGCGGGTGCTCGGCTTGGGCGGGCAGGTTTTCGTCGAGTTGGCGGCCGTAGCCGAGGAGGGTGCGGACGACGTTGAGGAGGAAGGCGATACAGGGGAGCGCTGGCCGATCCTGTTGGGGATCGGGGTTTGGGGGTGTTTCGGAGGTTTGCGCCGTTTGGTGCATGGTAGATTTATTAACTTTTTGCGTTAGTTTTGTCAAGAGGGGTGCCGCACCTTGAAGCTTGCGTGATTTGTGGCTACGTTCGAGCCACATTCAAGGGATGTTCCGCCATGATCGCCGACACCATCGTAAGGGCGCGGATCGACGCTGACACCAAGGCGCGCGCCACGGCGGCGCTTGATGCCATGGGGTTGTCAGTGTCCGACGCGATCCGCCTTCTTATGCTTCGCATCGCCGACGAACAGCGGCTGCCTTTTGACCTAAGGGTCCCAAACGCCGCAACGCAGCGGGCGATGCGGGAATTGGATGAGGGCAAGGGCGAGCGGGCCGAATCGGTTGAGGCGATGTTCGAGAAATTGGGCATTTAGTGTGCTGCGACCGGTTTGGTCGGGCCGGTTCAAGCGCGACGTGCGCCGCGCCGAAAAACGCGGCAAGGACATGGGAAAGCTTCGGACGGTTATTATCTTATTGGCGCAACAAGAACCGCTGCCGGCCAGCAAGCCCGCCTTGCGCTCGGTGATCGTGGCGAGTGTGTTCAACAGCTCGCGGGCGAACTCGCCAAGTGGCCAAGCTGCGTCACCAGCAACATGTCTACAGCCTCGAGAATGTCGAGCGCGCGGCAAAGGGTACAGCTCGGGACGGCGATGACCGTCAAGGCAATGGAGCCTGCCGTTGAAACGCGTCTGGCCCACACCTGCCTCAGTACAATCAACTCTCCTTGGAGCATCCGCGTGAAGATCGACCTGCTTCTCAGCTAAGTCCTTCCAATTGGAGAATGGTTATTCGCGTTCGTGGTCCAGCACAAACCACACCGTCCGGACGGGCGCCTCAGGCAGAACGTGACGCCCCCGCGCACCCAAACAATCCCGGCACCATGGGCCATTCACACGTCGTCCAGCAGGTCTTCGATCCTGACCCGCAATACCTTGGCCAGCTTGGCATAAGTCGTGACGCTCAACCCCCGGCGCCCGGTCTCGGCCTGCGCCAGAGAGGGCTGCGCGATGCCGATCTCGGCCGCCAGCGCCGCCTGCGTCATGCCTCTATGGTGGCGCCAAAAAGCCAGATTGCTCGGGGCGGCGAGATAGGCGTCCACCTCCGCGCCGGTCAGGGTCTCGACAGCCCCAGTCGCGATTTCGCGCATCGCCCGACCATGGTCACGCGCGTCGATCAGGTCCTCATACGCGGCACGGGTGAGGGTGACGGTATCGGTGTCGCTCATGGATATGCCCTTTCAGTCATAGACACTGCCGCGTGGCGCGATGGCCGTGACGAAGATATCCGTCTCGGTCTCCTCAAAGATCGCCCGAAAATCCCCGACCCGGAGACGGAAGGCGGGCGATCCGACCAGCCGGGCAACGTTGTTCGCATGAGCGCCCGTCTCCGCCGCGTATTCGTCCAGCGCCTTGCGCAGACGGGCCGCCACGTTGCCATGTCGCTTGAGGCTTCTGAGCGCATCCGGGTGGTAGCGAACTGTCTTCACGGAGGCATTATAGGCGTAGGCTATAAATCAGTCGAGAGAAATCAACGGCGTGCCAAGCGGTCCAGCCGCGACGCTCTGGCCATCCGCCGCCACGCCTCATATCTCCAGGGTGATCTGTTCGATCCGCTCTCCGGCATTCACGAAGAGTCCGGAAAATCCCGCCGGTTGCCGGTGATGATGAAATCCGCCCGCGCCGCCTCGGCGCAATGCAGAAACATGGTGTCGGCTGGATCGGGTGTGGTCAATCGGGAATGGGGGCGCCCCTACGCCCGCCGCACCCCCCAGAACAGCGGAAACGCCGCCTTCACGATGTCCTTAATATCCGACCGGAACGCCGTCGGCTGGAACAACTGCCCCAGAGGAATGCACGGCAACGTCTCCAGCGCCCGCATCTGCACCTGCGCGGCAACCGCCTTCTGCGCCGGCAGGTCCGGGGCGTCGAACCAGGCGGTGCGCAGGCGTTCCAATTCTTCGTCCTCCGGCCAGCCGAACCAGGCTTTGGCGCCGCTGCCCCGCAGCTCGAAACTGCCGCCCGGCGTGCAAGCCGCCACGCCCTCGATCTGCGTGATGAAGCAACTCCAGCCGCCGTTGCCAACCGGTTCGCGGCTGGTGCGCCGCGTGACCACCGAACCCCAGTCCATCGGCTGGAAATCCACATTCAACCCAAGCCGGACGAACAAGTCGCGCGCCACCTGCATCATCTGGTTGTAAACGAGCCGATCGGTCGCCGCCAGCATCACGATCTTTTCGCCGGCATAACCGGATTCCCGGATCAGCCGCTTCGCCAGTTCCTCGTCGCGCGGTCCGGACAAGACCTCCATCCCGGCATGGCTCGCCATCGGCTGACCCTCGACAAAATATCCGGTCGGCGCTCGGCCGAGCTCGGTCTGGTCCCCGATCACCGACGCCAGGAACTGCGTCTGCTCGATCGCCGGCAGCAGCGCCCGCCGCAGCTTCGGGTTGTTGAACGGCGGTTGCACATGGTTAAGCGCGAGGACCAACGGCCAACCGAACGGATCGTTCACCGCGACCGTCACGCCCGGCGATTTGCGCAGCATCGGGCAAAGATCGATCAAGGGCACTTCGAGCCAGTCGACCTCGCCTTTTTGCAGGGCCGCCGCCGCGGTCGCCGCGTCCGGCTGCACGACCCATTCGACCCGTTGGACATTCACCGCCTTGCCGCCCGCCAGGAAACTCGGCTGCTCCTGACGCGGCACATACCCGTCGAACCGGGCATAGGCGGCGCTGACGCCCGACACCCAGGCGTCGGGCAGGAACCGGAACGGGCCCGACCCAACCGCCTCCTTGATTTGCTCGGTGCCGGGGATTTTCGCCATCCGCTCCGGCATCATGAAACAGCCCCGCGCTCCGAGCCCGTACAGCATCTGGCTGAACGGCTTTTTCAGCCGGATGCGGAAGCGACGGTCGTCGAGCGCTTCGATCTCGTTCGTCGCCGCCATCAAGGCCTGCCCGAACGAATCGCGGGACCCCCAGCGCCGCACCGACATCGCGCAGTCCTTCGCCAGGACGCGTTCGCCGTCATGGAACATCAGTCCGTCGCGCAGGGTGAAGGTCCAGGTCAGCCCATCGGCCGATACCTCGTGTCCGGCGCACATCTGCGGCTGCGATTGGCCCATGGCGTCGAGGCCGTACAGCGTGTCGAACACCATGTAGCCGTGGATGCCAGCGACCAGGGCGGTCGTCCAGATCGGATCGATCGTCGAAAGCCCCGCGTTCGGAATGTACCGCAGCGCACGGGACTCGGCGCGTGCCAACGCTGGTGCCATCAGCGTCGGCGCCATCAGCGCAGGTGCTGCCTTCAGTAAGTCGCGGCGCCGCATGGTAGACCCTCCCGTTTATTATGGCGATCCATATTGACGCCTTGTGCCTGAGCCGTTGGCAGGAATACCTCGATCTGGACCCGACCTGCAAAGACGCTTACGGCCTGCCGCCGCTGCACATGCGTCGATTGGCGTGACAACGAACTGCCTATGATGAGCACCATGAACGAGCGCTGCATCGAGATCGGCCAAGCGTTCAAGGTCCGAACTTTGCATGCGCCCAAAGGCGTCAGTCGGTACGAGTTTATGCCCCACCATCACCCAGGCCCGCCCCAAAGCTTCGGATCCGCCGGACAGATCGTGCTCCCCTCATACCGCAGCCCGCCCCACGATCGAACGCCAGCCGCAACGGCCCATCGAGATCGACGATCTGGGCCCCCTGCGCCACAAGCAGCGCCGGCGCGATCCCCAACGACGTGCTGACCCCACCACCGACCATGATCCGCAAGCCCCGCCGCTTCGCTTCCGCCGCCAGCGCGAGCGCCTCGGTCAGCCCACCCACCTTGTCGAGCTTGATCGTGATGGCCCTGTATTTCCCACGGAGACGGTCGAGATCGGCAACCGTCCGGCAGGATTCGTCGGCGCAGAGCGGGATCGGCGCCGGCCGGCAACAGCTGCTCCCTGCAATCGATCAGGGCCGGCATGAACGCACCAAGCTGGGCCTCGGTCCAGCGCTCATTGGCATCGACGGTGAGGTGCGGCGCCGACCGTGGACAACGCGACGTCCATTCGCGGAGAGACGACTAAAGCCCGTCCGTCGAGACACGCGCATAGCCGTATTTCACACCGCACCCAACGCAGCCAGTTCTGCCTCGACGACAGCACGCAACGGCGTCAGGCTGATGGTAAGCGTGCGCCACACACGCCGAGCAGCCACATCTTCGTACTCGTGCCGATAGATATTACCCGCTGCCGCCATGTCTCGCCACGCGATCGACGGATGTCGCGCTTTCAACTGGTCCGGCAACCGGCGCGATGCCTCGGAGATAATCTCAAGGCATCTGGTCACTGCATAAAGCCGCAGATTGTCATCCTTGAAGGCGTCATAGCCTAAGCCGGCAACGAAGCCATCGGCCATCGCGATATGGTGTCGGATGTCGGTCAGCCAGCGGCGTGTCGCTTCGGGATCAGAAGGCATAGATGGCGTCCGACATGGCAGCCGGCCGGATATAGGGCTTCAACCCCTCGCGATCGACGACATCGACCGGCCCATCGAACAGGCTGGCGATATATTCCTTCAATCCGGCGTATTCCCACACCCCGACCGGCGCCTCGGGATCGATCTCGATCATGATGTCGGTATCGCTGTCAGGCCGCGCGTCGCCGCGGGCGCGGGAGCCGAACAGCGCCGCGTGCGCGACACCGCGCGCCCGTAGGGCCGCCTCGTTCTCCCGCAACCGGGCGATGATATCCTGCCGATCCATGACCCTCTTATAGCACACAAACACCGCCGATGCTGCCTGCCCACCCCAAAGCCCCGGCTCGCTCGGATCTATCGTGCTCTCCTCACATCGGTGACGGCACAGCCCGTCTCGGTTGGAACGCCGCGCATATCAAGCCAGGAATGCAAGACTTTCGCACATGCAAAAGCGCGGCACGCCACCCGAAAACGCTACCCATCGACCCATGGATTAAACAACGAAACACGCGTCTTCCCGAAATCGCCAACGTCGCGGGTCACCAGCGTAAGCCCATGGTGCAGAGCCGTCGCGGCGATAATCAGATCGGGCTGCGAGAAAGTATGTCCGGCCTTGCGTCCTTCTTCGACAAGCAGCCGCCACTTGAACATCACGTCCTCGCTGACCGGCAACACGCGACGGTCGAACATCGGGCGCACCTTGCGGGCAAGCCAGTCATTCAGTTCGGCTCGCCTCCCGGCGTCCGAAATCAGTTCGATCCCAAACCTGAGTTCGGCAAGCGTGACGGTGCTGACGAACAAAAGATCGAGGGGCTGTCCCGCGACGAAAGCCAAAACTCTCGGTTCGGGTCTGGGGCGGCGCAACTCCGACAGAATGTTCGTATCGAGCAGCCAACCCGTCGCCAAGCAACCTCGCGAACAGGCATGGACGCGCGCGCGGGGGCGATGTCGATATCGCGATAAGGCGACGCCTGCATGGCGGCGATGAGGTCCGCGCCGGAGCGATCGCCCTGAAGGCGATGGAATTCTTCCACGGAAACAACGACAACCGTATCGCGGCCGTGGACGGTGACGTGCTGCGGTCCCTCGCCATGGGCGCGGCGCACCAACTCGCTGAAGCGAGCCTTGGCGTCTTGCAGCCGCCAAGTGGACAACGAGCGAGGGGCAGCCGCGGGGGTTCGTACGATTCTGGTCATACCGACTATCTTACGGCATCCCGTTGCCCGCCGCCAAGGCTATTGTCGCTCGGCGCAAGACCCCGGAGGCCGACCCACCAACCCCCGCCCCACCATCACCCAGGCCCGCCCCACAGCTTCGGATCAGCCGGACAAATCGTGCTCCCCTCATACCGCAGCCCCGCCCCACGATCGAACGCCAAGCGCAACGGCCCATCCAGATCGACGATCTCGGCCCCCTGCGCCACAAGCAGCGCCGGCGCCACCCCCAGCGACGTGCTGACCCCACCACCGACCATGATCCGCAAGCCCCGCCGCTTCGCCTCCGCCGCCAGCGCGAGCGCCTCGGTCAGCCCCCCCACCTTGTCGAGCTTGATATTGACCGCCGCGTATTTCCCCTCCAGCCGGTCGAGATCCGCAACCGTCCGGCACGCTTCATCGGCACAGAGCGGGATCGGCAGCCCCAACCCCGCCAGCGCGTCATCGGCGTCGGCCGGCAGCGGCTGCTCGATCAACCCCACCCTGCAATCGACCAGGGCCGGCATGAAGTCGCCAAGCTGGGCCTCAGTCCAACTCTCCCGCGCATCGACGATCAGGCGCGCCGCCGGCGCCGCCTCCCGCACCGCCCGCACCCGCTCCACATCGCCGTCACCCCCCAATTCCAAACGCAGCAGCGGCCGGGTGCGATGGGCGGCCGCCATCTCAGCCATCTTGTCCGGCGTATCGAAGGCGATCGTGCAGACCGTCACCAGCGGCGCCACCGCCCCGAGCCCGGCCATCTCCGCGACGCTGCGATAAGTGCGCTTGGCGTCGATGTCCCAGAATGCGCAGTCGAGCGCGTTCCGCGCCGCGCCCGGCGGCATCGCCTGTTGCAGCGTGTCGCGGTTGAGCCCCGAGAACACCGCGCCTTTCATCGCATCGAGCGCGGCGACCACGCTGTCGATGCTCTCGCCGAACCGCCGAAGCGGCACGCCTTCGCCGCGGCCGCGTGAGTCGCCGTCGAAAAGTTCGGCGAGAACGACGTCGACCGAGGTCTCAACCCCATGCGCGGTTATCAACGGCCGCACGAGCGGCCACGCTCGGCTTGTGACCGTTAGTCGTTGTGGATGTGGCGCCATGTCTGTCCCAACCCTTTCTGCGAATTTCCACGCAAGCGATCTTATACCGATCATTGGTAACGCCGGGCAGTAAGGCTCCGGCGTCGGTTCAATGTCCGCTTTCCCGTCGTACTGCTCAGAACCTGAATGCGTGCGACAATACCAGCCGCTCCCGCCGGGGTTGCATTTCCCTGGCAACCCCGCGCCTGCTAAACCTGCCCAAACATGGTCAGGATCGCGAACCATGCAAATGGATCCCCGCAACTCATGAGCCGCCCACCCAGCGTCATCGTCCCTCTGAGCCGCCGCCGCCGCTCAATGGCACCGGACAAGCACGCGCTCGGCAGTGCCCTTGGCGTCCTGTTGATCCTGGGGCTGATCGCCTTGACCTGTGCCGCGACCTACCGGTCCATCCGCGGCCAGCACGCGGAAACCGAAGTCCGGGTCAATACGCTCTTGACCAACCAGACTTTGGCGCTGAGCGAGGAGATCAACCGGCAGTTCCTCGCGGTCGACCAGACCCTGCGTGTCCTGGCCCACGCGTGGGAGGGCGAGCCGGACCGGTTCAATCTGGAACAGCGCCGAGCAGATGCCGCCGTGCTCAGCGGCCTGAGCCGCGATATGATCCTGGTCGACGAAAACGGCATCGTCCGTCAGGCCTCGGTGTCGGAGGCGGTGGGCCAGAACGTCGCCACCCGGGATTTCTTCGTTTATGCCCGCAAGCATGACACCCCGGCCGGCGCCGTCTTTATCGGCGGCACCGCCTTCGACCCGATCATGCGGCAGTGGCACCTCAATGTCGCGACCTGGCTGCATCATCCCGATGGCTCCTTCGCGGGGGCGATCGCCGCCGATTACCGGGTCTCCACGCTGCTGGAAGTTTTTCACCAGGCATTCGTCGGCAACAACGGGCTGGTGGCGTTGATCGGCCTGGGGGATGGGCGAATTCGCGCCAACCTGAGCCCGGCCGAAGCCGACCCGAACACCGATATTTCCGCCACGCCGATGGTTGCCGCGATGAAGTCTCAAACCGCCGGGCTTTGGTCCGGCAATTCGGCGACCGATTCAGTCGAACGTTTCCACGCCTTCCGCCGCCTGCCCGATCGCGACCTATTGCTGGTCGTCGCGATGGATCGCGATGAAGCGATGCTGCCCGCCACCCTATGGCAATGGCAGGCCGCCCGGTTCGCCGGGGCGATTGTCGTGTTGCTGCTGGTGATGGGCGCCCTGTTGCTGCGCAGCGGCACACATGCACGCACCCGTCGCCAGGCCCAGGCCGACGACCACGCCATACTGGCCTCCACCAACGCGCAGTTGCAGGTCGCCAAAGCCGAGGCGGAGGCGAAAGCCGAACATTTGGCGGCGACCCTCGGCGGCATGACCGACGGCGTCTACATGATGGATGCGCAATTCTGCCTGGTGGAGTGGAATGCCCGGTTTCCAGACCTCGCCGGCATTCCCCCGGATCTGCCGAGGGTCGGCCTGCCGATGGAAGACATCCTGCGCGCCCAGGCCAATTCCGGCCTGTTCGGCGCTGTGAATACGGAAGCGGAGGTCGCCCGCCGCATGGTCGTGATGCGCAACCTGCAATTCGGCACCACCGAACGCACACGGCCGGATGGCCGCACCATTGAGTTGCGCCGCCGGGGCCTGCCCGGCGGCGGCTTCGTCACGCTGTATTCCGACATCACCGAACACAAGCGCGCCGAGGCCGCCCTGCGGCAGGCTCGGGCCGCCGCCGAAGCCGCCAATGCCGCCAAGACCCGTTTCGTGGCGATCGTCAGCCACGAAATCCGCACGCCGCTGAACGCCCTGCTCAACACCTTGCGGCTGCTCGACGATAGCGTCCTGACGCCGTCGCAGCGCGGGCTGGTCAACATGGCCAGCCAGTCCGGCGATGCTTTGTCCAGCCTGATCAACGACATCCTGGAGATGTCGCGGCTGGAGGCCGGGCAGCTCACCTTGCGCACGAGCCAGTTGGAGTTGCGGACGATGCTGGAAGGGGCGGTGGAGATTTTCCGCGCCCAGGCCGAATCCCGCGGCATGGTCCTGCGGCTGTCGATAGCGGACGATGTGCCCGCACTCGTGTCGCTGGATGGCGGACGGTTGCGCCAGGTGCTGCTCAACTTGCTGTCCAATGCAGTCAAATTCGCCCGCGCCGGCGACGTCGTGTTGTCGGTGGAGCGCGATTACACCACGCGCCCCACCGCCGGCGGCCTGCGCATCGTGGTGCGCGATCAGGGCCCGGTCATCGCCGCGGCCGATCGGAAACTTCTGTTCCAACCGTTCAGCCAGCTCGACCGGCCCGAGGGGGATCAGCCCCTCGGCACCGGCCTGGGTCTGTCGATCTGCCACCATCTGATAACTCTCATGGGCGGCGAAATCGGCTGCGAGCCATGGTCCGAGGCCGGGGCGGAAGGCAACGCCTTCTGGTTGACGCTGCCGGACAAGGTCATCGTCGCCCCGCTGCCCGCCGCCGCGCCGTCGCAGGCACCCGAAGTCCCCACCGCCGATCTGCCGCGCCGCATGCCACCCCGTACCCGCATATTGGTGGTGGACGATGTGCGCGCCAATCAGGTGATCGCCGCCACGCTGCTGCGGCGGGTTGGGCACTCGGTCGACATCGCCGCCAGCGGCGCGGAAGCTATCAAGGCGGTGCAGCGCAAGCCCTATGACATTGTCTTCATGGACATTTTTATGCCGGGCATGAGCGGCCAGGAAGCCACCCGGCATATCCGGGAGCTGCTGGGCGTTGCCGGAAAGGTCCCGATCCTCGCCCTGACCGCCAACACCGCGCCGGAGGACGAGGTACTGTTCCTGTCGGCCGGGATGAACGGCGTACTGGGCAAACCGGTGTCGCTGCCCGAACTGCAAGCCGCCCTGGTCCGGCATGCTTGGCGCGGCCATCCGGCGGGCGGAATCACGACGTCGAAACCCGCCCGTAGCGAGGACGACATAGGGTCGATCCTGGCGCTGGAGCGTGTCAACGAACTGCGGACCAATCTGCCGGCGGACGTGCTCAACACCCTTGTGACCGCGTGCCTGAACGACCTGGAAGAACGGATGCCGCCGTTCCGCCGCGCCCTGGCGTCGGGTGTCGCGTTCGAAATCGAATCCCAGGCCCACGCCATCGCCGGGGTCGCCGCGAGCTACGGCCTGGCAGCGCTGGAGGCCAAATCCCGCGCGATCATGGCCGCCGCGAAAGCCGGCGACACCGCCGCGTTCGGCACCGTCTTCGCCGAAATCGAGGCCGCATTGGCTCGGGGAAGCACCGCATTGCGCGAAATTTCACAGAAAGAAGTGGCTTAAGGGTTTTCGTTAACCTTATTTTAACGAATGCGGTTCACCATGCCGCGCATGTTATCGACCTCCTCCCTGTCGGCGTTCTCGGTCAATCCATCGGCCGCGCCGCCTGCCCGCCCCGGCGCGACGCCCGGAACGCGGCAGTATGCTCGAACCCCTGGGGCACCGCGGACGGAAACCACGGCATCGAAGCCGCCAGCGACATCGGCCGCGCCGACCGGCGGGATTGCACCGCCGCCGCGCATTCTGCCACGCGGCTCGCTGGTGGATTTGTCCGCCTGAGCTGACGCCAGGGTTGATCCAGCCGGCCCGAACCGTCAGGGTAGCGGCATGTCAGGGTTCATCCGCCGCATCCCGCAAGGCGATAACCGCGAGCGCGATGTGTGCGCGGATTGCGGCCACATCGCCTACGAGAACCCCAAGGTCGTGGTGGGCGCCGTCGTGGTGTCCGGCTCGTCCGTGCTGCTGTGCCGGCGTGCCATCGAACCACGCCGCGGCTATTGGACACTGCCGGCGGGCTACATGGAACTAGGCGAAACCCTCGAAGAAGGCGCAGTGCGGGAAGCCCAGGAGGAAGCCGAAGCGGATATCGCCATCGAGGGCATCCTCGGCGTGTTCAGCATTGCGCGCATCGGCCAGGTGCAAGTGATATTTCGGGCTTGTTTCGCCCACCCGGACGCGCCGCACCACGCCGCTGGCCCCGAGAGCCTGGAGGTCGGACTGTTCGAGTGGGACCGAATCCCCTGGGACCAGATCGCCTTCCCCTCCGTCCGATGGGCGTTGCACGCCTGGCGCGACAACGCGTCCGGCGTATTGGGCGCCCCAGCCGGCAATCCCTCCGACGACCGGCGCGGAGTGCACCGCATGGAACGCGCCCAGCCCCCTGAAAATTGACCACGATTTCAGCCCGGGCGTTAACCTTTCATTTACCATTGCCAGTCATAATCCCCGGAACGGCGGGCGCATCCGCCGTTCCGGAGGTTGACCATGCGCGAAAAACCAGTGTCTCAGCGCCGTCGTCCGCGTGCCGTCAGCATCGCATCCGGCGCCAATATCCCCCGCATCGACCTCGAGGCGCTGTTCCGCGACGGGCAAAAATCCGACAGCCTCGCCGGCCCATCCGCCGCACCGCCGGAGGGGGCCGCGATGACCGGCGGTGGCGTGCAGGCGCCCGCCGTCGTGCCACGATCGAACACTGTCGCGCTGCCAGATGGAACGCGCATCACCTTCGCCTCCGCCGACTGATTCCACACGCTGGAATCGGCCTGAACCGGGGCGCCAGGCGCGTAGCCAACCCTGAATGAGGTTGCTACGGTGTGTGCCAGCCTGGAAGGATACTGCGACCGGGCGGGGTCCCAAAATTGGCACGATGAAACTTTCCACCCGCCTTCTGCTGCTGATACTCGGCTGTATGGTGCCGATTTTGGTGGCGCAGTTTTATACCCTGGTCCGCCACCATGCGGACCGGCAGGCACGGTTGAGCGATTCGATATTCTCGCAGGCCGAACTGGCGATGAACGACATGTCGGAGGTCGTCGACGGTGTGCGGCGTCTCTCGTGGATCGCCGCTCGTCTTTCGTCCATTATCGTACCCGATCCCGACTGCGGCGAGCAACTCAGTAGCTTGCACCGCGATGTGCCATCTCTGGCGTTCATCGCCGTGGTCGACCGAAGCGGCAAGCTGATATGCGGCTCTCGCCCGGATTTGGACGCGATCTGGGCGAGGCAGCCGGCGTGGTTATCGGACCTGACGGACAACGGCGCTGGCGCGATCGGCCGGATTGGGTCGATCCAGGGGCTGGCGCACGCTTTCCTCCCCATCGCCAGCCCCTCGCCGGCGCCCGAGGATGGCCATCTTGTGATCGCTGGTTTGGATCTGGTGTGGTTGGGCGAGCATTTGGCCGAAATGCGTCCAAAAAGGTTGGAGGTGCCAAGCAGAGCGACTCTGTTCATCACCGACCGTGACGGCACCGTTATCGGCGTGGAAGCTAGTGTGGACGCTGGCACGGGTATCGGCATCGGCACACCGTTGCCTGAGCAGTTGCGGCCGTTGGCGCATCCATCGGCTATCGGGCAAACGACGGTCGTAGACCAACAAGGTCAGGAATGGCTGAGTGCCACGGTCCCCGCACCGGCGTTATCCGCCGGCCTCACCGCGATCGCCACCATCGGGGTGCCTTCTCCGCTCGCCAGCTTCGCAAGGTTCATCGCCTGGGACGTGCTGCTGACCGGCGGCTTTGCTCTGATAGCACTGATCCTCGCCTGGCAGGCCGGCCACCGCTTCATTTACCAGCCGACCCAGGTGCTGCTGCTGACCGCCCAGCGCTGGCGGGACGGCGACTTGAACGTGCGCGCCAGCATGACCGGCCGCGGGTCGGAGTTCGATGCCCTCGCCCAATCGTTCAACGCCATGGCCTCCAGCCTGCAGGCGCGCGATCTCGAACGCCGGCTACAGGCCGAACTGCTGGAATCCCTGGTGGCGGAACGCACCCGTGCGTTGTCGGAGATCAACAACCGTCTGCAGGTCGAAGTCGCCGAACGCGAGAAGACGGAAGCCGCGTTGCACCAAGCCCAAAAGCTGCAAGCGGTCGGCCAGCTCGCGGGTGGCATCGCGCATGACTTCAACAACATGCTGGCCACCGTGCTGGGTAATCTGGAGCTGATGCAGCACCGCGTCGTCCAGGCGGCAGCGACATTGCCGTCCGCCGATTCCGACCGGCTGGGGGCGCTGATCGAACGCGCGACCGGCGCGGTGCAGCGCGGGGCGCAACTGACGTCCCGCCTGCTGGCGTTCTCCCGCCGCCAGCGGCTGACGACGCGTGCCACCGACCTGAACCGGCTGGTCAATGAACTGGTGTCGCTGGCCACCAGCACGCTGGGTCGCCGGGTTCGCGTAGTCACCGACCTCACGCCGGAGTTGTGGCCCGCGATGGTCGATCCCAGCCAGGTGGAAGCCGCGCTGCTCAATCTGTGCCTGAACGCCCGCGATGCCATGCCGGATGGGGGGCAGCTGACGATCGCCACCACGAATCTGGTGTTCGAGGGCGGCAGTGCCGACGACCCCACGCCGGGCGCCTACGTCAGGGTGAGTATCGCCGATACCGGTCACGGCATGACCCCGGAAGTCCGCCGCCAGGCGTTCGACCCGTTCTTCACGACCAAGGGGCCGGGCGGATCTGGCCTCGGCCTCAGTCAGGTCTACGGCATGGCCCGCCAATCCGGCGGCACCGTGCTGCTGGGCAGTACCGAGGGCAAAGGCACGGAAGTCGCATTGCTACTGCCGCGCGCGCTTGGCGAGGTGGAACCAGAGCAACCGCGACGCCTCGCGGACAGCCCGCCGCTGGATCTGAAGAAGCTGCTGGTTATGGTCGTAGACGACGACGCAGCGGTCCGCCAGGTCGCGGTGGAGATGTTGCGCGACCTCGGCTGCGGCGTGGTACAGGCACCGGGCGGGGCCGAAGCTCTGGCGCTGATCGACACCTTGCCGCGCGCGCCAGACATCATCCTGATGGACTACGCGATGCCCGGTATGAATGGCCTGCGTGTGGCGACCGCGCTGCGCCAGCGCGGTATCGACGCCGCCATCGCTCTGGTGACTGGCTACGCGGAAGTGGAAGAGGGCGATTCCGAGGCCAATCCCCTGGACGGACTGTTGCGCAAACCGTTCAGCATCCAGGACCTGCGCACGCTGCTGACGACCCTGCGCAAGCGCACCGAAGTAGATGCCGACGTAACCGTCTTGACCTGATCCAGGTCAATGCAAGCGGGCGGTTTTTTTTGTTATCCGCGTTAAAACATCATCTGGAGGGTTCCTGCCGTGGCGCTGAAAGACATTCTGGTCCATGTGGACAACGGTAGCCGTAGCGAAGCGCGCGTGCGCGTGGCCGTCGGCCTGGCCCGCCGGTATGGCGCGCACCTGACTGGCCTCTACGTAGCGGACATCCCGAATACCGAATATTTTTATGGCGCAACCCTGCCATTCGCGGGCGGCGGTCCGGAGCAGGTCGTACAGCGGATGCGGGCCGATGCCGCGGCTTCCTCCACCGGAATCGAAGCCGCATTCCGCGACCACATCCGCAAGGAAGATGTTGAAGGCGAGTGGCGCTTCGTGGAGGGGCATGTCCCAGCGACGGTGGCGCTGCATGCGCGCTACGCCGACCTGACCGTGGTCGGACAACCCAACCCCTATGATTCACGCGACGACACCAACCGCGATGCGACGCTCGTAACCCCTCTGATGTCCAGCGGCCGCCCGGTTCTGGTAGTACCCTTCGCGGGCGATTTCACGGTCATCGGCGAGCATGTGCTGGTGGCCTGGAACGCCAGCCGGGAAGCCGCCCGCGCGGTCAACGACGCGTTGCCGTTGCTGGAAAAATCGAAGAAAGTGACCATCCTGGCGGTTAACCCGCGGCAAGGGATCGCTGGGCACGGGGACGTACCGGCGGCCGACATCGCGCTACACCTGGCGCGCCACGGCGTAAAGGCCGAAGCCGCGCACACCGTCGCGAACGACATCCCGGATGGGGAAGCGTTGCTATCCTATGCCGCCGACCTCGGTGTCGACCTGATCGTCGCCGGCGGCTACGGCCACTCCCGCGCGCGTGAAATGGTATTCGGGGGTGTGACCCGGACGCTGATCGAGGAAATGACGGTGCCGGTGTTCCTGTCGCACTGACCGGATCACCACACGAATCGTGGCAAACTGGCTACCGGCGCCAGCCCCGCCTCGTCCGCGACGGCGTCGGTCTTCGCCGGATCGAACCCGCCGGCCCCGTCCGATAGCGCCGCGCCGTGAATGCCGTCGAGCACCCAGCACGATGCGATTCCAACCCCCGCCGCCCCGGCGATGTCGGTTCGCAGCGAATCCCCTACGGCCAACACGCGGTCCGGCGGCAGACCCATCTGCTGTAGGACCGGCTGATAGACCGCGGGCTCCGGCTTACCGAGACTGCGCACGTCGCCGCCCAGTTCGCGATACCGAGCGGCCAGCGATCCAGCGCACAAAACGCGCACGCCACCGCGGATGACCACCAGATCGGGGTTGGCGCAGATCATCTTCAGGCGATGCTGGGCGCATGCCTGGAGGTCGGCTTCGAATTCGCCCATGTCGCTGGGATTGCGGTGGTCGTCCGGGCCGGTGTTCAGGACGAAATCGGCCTCCTCTGGGCTGTCCACCACGGTGATCGGCAGGCCCTCGTACACCGGGCGATCGCGCTCCGGTCCGAGGTGGTACATGCGCTGGCCGAGCTGCGTCCACCAAAGGTCGGGCGGAGCGATCAGGCAGCGGCGTACCGCCTCGCCGCTGGTCAGGATATCGGTGTAGAGCCCGTCCTCGATCCCCATGCGGCGCATCATCGTGCGCACCGCGTCGTTGGGGCGCGGCACGTTGGACAGCAACAGCGCGCGCTTACCGGTTTCCCGTATGTGCCGCAGGGTGTCGACCGCGTGCGGGAAGGCATTCACCCCGTCGTGAATGACCCCCCAGAGGTCCAGCACGAACCCATCGTAGCGTTCGGCCAGTGGGGCAAAGCCCGCGAGATGTTCCATCTATTGAAGCTCCGCCAATTGCCGCGCGTCGCTGCCGACCGCATCCTGAACCCTGTTGTATCCAGCCTTTTTCAGCGCCGCCGCCAGCTCCTGCTTCAGGCGGGGGATGAGCGCGGGCCCCTGGTAGGCGAAACCGGTGTAAAGCTGCACCAGCGATGCGCCCGCCCGGATTTTCAGCAGCGCGTCCTTCCCGTCGAACACCCCCCCTGCCCCGACCAGCACCAGCCGTCCGCGCGCATACAAGAACGCTCGTGCCAGCATGCGCGTAGAGAGGGGCAACAACGGCGCCCCGGACAGGCCGCCATCCTTGCGCATCAAGGGAGATTTCAACCCGAACGGGCGGGACAGCGTCGTATTGCCAACGATCAGGCCCTGCACGCCCTCGGCCACGCAGGTCTCGACCACCGCTTCCAGACCTTCATCCGACAGGTCCGGCGCCACCTTCACCAGGATCGGCGGCTTGTTCGGCACTTCGGCAACGGCACGCAGAATGGACCGCAGGCGGTCCTCGCTTTGCAGGTCGCGCAGACCGGGCGTGTTGGGGGAGGAGATGTTGATCGTCACGTAATCCGCCAGCGGCCCGACCGCGGCGATCAGCGCGGGATAGTCGCGTTCCGGATCGGCGCCATCCTTGTTGATCCCGACATTGGCGCCAAGGATGGCGGTGCGGTTGGCAAGGCCCTCCAGGTTACGCCTGTAGGCGTCCAGGCCGCCATTGTTGAACCCCATGCGGTTGATCACCGCACGATCCGGCTCCAACCGGTATAGCCGGGGCTTCGCATTGCCTGCTTGCGGCCTGGGGGTCACGGTGCCGGTTTCGACGAACCCGAAACCCAGCCGCATCAATGCGGCCGCGGCGACCGCATCCTTGTCGAACCCGGCGGCCAGCCCGATGGGGTTGGAGAAACGATGTCCCAGGACGTCGACTGCCAGCACGGGATCGTCCGACCGGCGCGCGCACCCAGCCAGCCCCCAGCGCAGCGCATGGAGAGACAGGTTGTGCGCGGTCTCCGGGTCGATCAGGCGCAGCAGCGGCAGGAGAGCGGAGGCGATGCGGGGCGTCATATGCGGTTGCTTATGCCTGCCCCGGCACGCGCTTGGAAGGCCGGTTCAGTCGGATTTCGTCGGCGACCAGCGGTACACAAGCTCCAGCGCGCCTCCCATGAGCATCGCCTTGTCGCTGGCGGACAACCGATCGGTCACTTTGAAGGCCTCCACGCCCTGCCCGTAGGTCAGCACGTCGATCGCGCGCGTCCAATCGGTACCCCACAGGCACCGGTTCAGGCCGAAGGCATCGAAAATGCGGGCCAGCGGATCCCAGATGTCCTTGTATGGGAAAGCTTCGTGCGACAGCGTGCAGGCGCCGGTGATCTTGATCGCGATGTTGGGCCTTGCCGCCAGCGCCAGTACCCGCGGCAGCGCATCCCAGCAATCCAGCGGCGCGGGCGGCTTATGCGGCTGTTGCAGACCAAGGTGGTCGATCACGATCTGCGTGTTTGGGTTGCGGGCGGCGAGCTGCTCGGCCTGCTCCATCCGGCCCCAGGCCAGGATGTTCACGGGAAATCCGTGTTTGGCGGCCGCGGCCATGACGCGGTTGAGGCCGGGATCGGCCGGGTCTTTGGACATGGGATCGCGCATCATGATCCGCACGCCGACGGTGCCGGCAATGGCCTTCCAGTCGTCGATCGTCTCGGCCACCCCTGGATCGGTCGGGTCCACCGGCTTGATCAGCCCGAAGCGGCCAGGATGCGCCTTCCGCACCTCGATCGCGTAGCTGGCGTCGTAGCGGTACATGCTGAACGGGGAGACCAGCAGCGCACCATCGACCCCCACGGCGTCCATCGCGCCCACCATGCCGTCGCCGTTGACCGATTTCGGGCCGGTGAGCGTGCCGACCCAGGGGCGGCCGGGGTGGTCGCGTTCGTAGGCGTGAACCTGCGCGTCGATGATTGCCATGGTATTCGGTTTCCCCTCGATCCGGGCGATCTACCCGCTTTGGGGCAACGCTACCCCTGGGTGGGGGAAGGGTTCAAGAGCGACACGCGCCGGTCAATCGCCATACGCCCCGCGCAATCCGACGAGGCGTTCCATGAGCATGACATTCTTTTCCTCCGCCAGCCGGTGCTTCTTTTCGCATTCCGCCAGGTCGGCTTCCAGCGATTCGATCCGTTTCACCAGATCGTGGATGGTGTCGCGCCGGACGGAGTGCTTGGCGGTGAGCGCGGCGATGAGAATGGACAAAAACGAGAGCGTGACGCCCGCGATGCCCAACATGACGCTGGAGTCCACGTTACGCTCTCCTCATGTACCGATCCGAATCATAATCGGGATATAATAGATAACGATCCGGTCGGGCCGGTGCGGAAGCGTCACCGGCACTCTCCCGACACCGCCTGGATCGCGTGCACAATCGAATGTTTCATCGGTTCGCGCCGACCGGGCCCAGGGTTAAACAAGCGGCGCGATGATCACCGTCTCGATATCGGCCATCGCGACCGAGACGATCCGAGCCCCGTTCGAGGCAGTCACCATCACCAGGTCGCCGGTCGTCAGCATATCGGCAGCCTCCCGGAAATAATTGCTGGAGACCACCTCATCGATGGCGTCCTTTGGTGCCTTGCAATGCCACAGCGTGAAGCCGTTGGCGTAGGCGAGGACGGACAGATGGCGAGAAGCGAAAGCCATGGATTGATTCCTTCCAGACACAAAAAAGGACCGCCCCTGCTGGGTACGGTCCTGACGATTGCGGCGACGATGCGGGGTTAGGCGGTCACTGGACGCACCTGCCCCGTCGACAGGGGGCTTCTAACGGGATTCCAGCAGGCTTGTCAACGATATTTTTCCTACGAATACGAATTTGTGCCTAATAAATCGAAATCAGGCGACAATACCCTTCACCCGAAGCAGCCATTCCAGCCGGTCCAGCGCTTCCTTCCACAACTTCCAGTCGGCCTTTTCCATCGCGTGCGTGGGGTCGGGGGCGGAACCGCGCTCCCCCCAAATGCGCAGGATGCGGGCGTGCAGCAGATCGATCCGGCGCTGCCGGTATAGGGCATCGAGGCTTTTCACCACGTCGTCCGGGTCGCAGGGGCGGCCGACCTTGCCTTTGTTCGCCGTGTAGCGCGCCCCGTCCCGCCGTGCGACCAGCGCCGCCATGGTCCATATCCAGGCCTCCTCCGCGGTGCGGAAAGGCTGCACCCTGGCGCTGGGTTCGATCGAGACCGGCCGGGGGCGAGCGCCGGCCTGCGGGGAAAGACGGGTCTGGACGGCTTGTGCCATTTGGCAACTCCTGGGCGAGACAAGCGATGCGGGAACGAAGTCAGAACATTAAACCATAGGTTGCATACGATGGCAAGCCCTAAGGGACAAGCTCAGGAAACTTTCCCATTTCATTCGGCCCACATTCCTATCATAATGCCCCCAGCCACCTGCTTTCCATGGAAGCGAATCGATGAAACACGAAGATGTCTGGCGGGCGCTCGACACGCTCGCCGCTGAATATGGGCTGTCCGCCTCGGGGCTGGCGAAGAAGGCGGGACTGGACTCCACGACGTTCAACGTCTCCAAACGCCGCATGCCGGATGGACGGGCACGCTGGCCCAGTACCGAAAGCGTCGCGAAAGTGCTGAATGCCACGGGCGCATCTCTGGAGGCGTTCACCGCCCTGGTGTCCGGTGCCCGCGCTTTGGCCAGCGGCGGCAGTTCCCGCACTGTGTCCAAACGCATCCCGCTGATCGGCATGGCGCAGGCAGGGGCCGAAGGCTATTTCGACGATGGCGGGTTCCCCGTGGGCGGTTCCTGGGACGAAGTCAGCCTGCCCGATATCGGCGACCCCAATGCCTACGCACTGGAAATCAGCGGCTCATCCATGGAGCCGGTGTACCGGGATGGCGACATGGTGATCGTTTCCCCTTCCTCACCGATCCGCCGCGGCGACCGCGTCGTCGCCCGCACCCACGCCGGGGAGGTCATGGCCAAGCAGCTTGCCCGTCGCTCCGCTCGGCGGGTGGAACTGAAAAGTCTCAACCCGTTGCACCCGGACTTCTCGTTCGACCTGAACGAAATCGCCTGGCTGCACCGCATCATCTGGGTCAGCCAATAATTCCTTTGACGGCGCACCGCCCGAAAGGATCAAAATAGCGCCCCTCCCCGGGAAGGGCACTCGTCAGATGGTCCGTATGCTGTGGCTCACCATCCTGCTGCTGACGGCCGTTCCGGCCGTGGCAGAAGACGTCGACCTCGCGCTGGTGCTGGTCACCGACGTCTCTCGCAGTATCGACGATAGCGAATTCGCCTTGGAAAAGCAGGGTTATGCCGCCGCCTTCACCAGCCCCGCGGTGATCAGAGCCATCAAAGGTGGGCTGCTGGGCACCATCGCCGTGGCTTACGTGGAATTCGGGGGCGACGGCGAAACCCAAACCGTCATCGACTGGACCTTGATCGGTGACATGACCGCCGCCAAGGCGTTCGCTGACCGGTTGTCCGCCGCGCCTCGATCCTTCCACGGCCGCACAGCGATCGGCAGCGGCATCGATTTGGCGGTACAGGATCTGGCCGAAAGCGGCCTCAATGCCACCCGCCGGGTCATCGACGTCTGCGGCGACGGCACCAACAACGCCGGACGGGAGGTGACGGCCGCGCGGGACGACGCCGTGCGTGCCGGCATCACCATCAACGGCCTCGCCATCATCAACGACCATCCCATATCCTGGACCCTGGCGCACGTACAGCCGCCCGGCGGCTTGCCGCATTACTATGAGGAGAACGTCACCGGCGGCCCCGGCAGCTTCGTGCTGGAGGTGCATGACTTCAGGACATTCGGGGACGCCATGACCCGCAAGCTGGTGACCGAGATCGCGACGCGGTAGACTCTGGCTTCTCAGTTCGGAAAACGCCCCATGGAAATCCGCAACCTCGGCCTCTCAGGCCTTCGTGTGTCCGCGATCGGCCTCGGCTGCAACAACTTCGGCGGCCGCAGCGGCCCGGAGGAAACCAAAGCGGTCATCCACAAGGCGCTGGACCTGGGGATCACGCTGTTCGACACCGCCGACACCTACGGCAACCGCGGCGGATCGGAGGATCTGATGGGCCAGATCCTCGGCAGCGACCGCAAGCGCATCGTGCTGGCCACCAAGTTCGCCAATCCGATGGACGATGTCGGCGTGAAGGCCGGTGCCGCCCGCCGCTACATCATGCAAGCGGTCGAAGACAGCCTGCGCCGGCTGCGCACCGACTGGATCGACCTGTATCAGGTTCACTCGCCAGACCCGCTGACCCCGATCGAGGAAACCTTACGCGCGCTGGACGATCTGATCCGGCAGGGCAAGGTGCGCTACATCGGCTGCTCCAATTTTCCCGCGTGGCAAGTGGTGGAGGCGCAGTGGACCGCGCGGGCGAGCAGCCTGAACGCGTTCGTGTCCTGCCAGGACGAGTATTCGCTGATCAACCGAACGCCGGAGGCCCAACTGCTGCCGGCGATGCGGAAATACGGCCTCGGCCTGCTGCCTTACGCCCCGCTCGCCAGCGGGCTGCTGACCGGCAAATACCGCCGCAACGCCCCGATGCCCGCCGGCACGCGGCTGGCGAAAGACGAACGCCTCGCCAACCGGTTCCTCACCGACCGCAACTGGTCGATCGCTGAGAAACTGGGCGATTTCGCCGCCGCGCACGGCCGCACCATGCTGGAACTCGCGTTCTCCTGGTTGCTGGCACAGACGCCGGTTTCCAGCGTGATCGCCGGCGCGGCGCGTCCTGACCAGCTCGAACAGAACGTCACGGCGGGGAACTGGCACCTGAGCGGGGACGAGCTGGCAGAAATCGAGCGCCTGCGAACCGCTTGATCATCCCCCTTGTCCCGGCCAGCTCCCACAGGCAATTTGTCCACATGAGTGAATCAACTGGACCACAGGAAGCGGTGCCCGCCGCCGCACCGGAACCAACCCTGCCCGGCGGTGAGACCGCCGAACAGGCGCTAACCCGAGCCCAAGCGGCGGCACAGGCCAAGCGGCTGAATGAGGCCGCGGGCATCTGCAACGACGTCCTCGCGACGTTTCCCGAACATCCCGCCGGCTTGGCGCTGCTGGGCATCGTCTGCGCCATGCAGAACGACCAGGAACGCGGCATCGTCCTGCTGAAACGCGCGGTCGAGCTGCGGCCGGGCAATGCCAGTTGGTACGCCCACCTCAGCTCCATGTGCCGAGCGACCAACAGAATCGAAGAAGCGCTGGTCAGCGGGCAGGAGTCGGTGCGGCTCGATCCGAATAATGCCGACCACTTGGTGAACCTCTCGCTGATCTTCACCGACGCCGACGACCGAGAAAAAGCCGCCGCCTGCCTGCTGCGCGCGCTCGGCCTGGATCACAAACACGCCGACGGCCATCTCGCGATGGCGCAGAACCTGCTGGCGATGGGCGATTTCGAAGCCGGTTGGATGGAATACGAGTGGCGCAACGAAACCGAGGCCGGCAAGCTGACGATGCCGGCCATGACCTCGGCGCCGTGGAACGGCATGCGCATCCCCAACGGCCGCCTGCTGCTGGTCGGCGATCAGGGCTACGGCGACACCATCCAGTTCGCCCGCTACATCGGCATGGCCGCCGAACGGGTGCAGGAAATCGTGCTGGGCTGCAGCGAGGAGATGGCGCCGCTGTTGCGCGACATCCCCGGCGTAACCCAGTTCTGCCACCGCTGGACCGACGTGCCCGGCCATGCCGCGCATTGCCGCCTGTCCAGCCTGCCGTACCTGTTTCACACCATGCCGGACACCATCCCGGCACCGATCCCGTACCTCAAAGCAGAACCGGCCCGCATCGCGGCGTGGCGGGAGCGCTTGGCCATGCAGCTACCCGCGGGCGTTCGCCGCATCGGGCTGGCCTGGACCGGGCGCCCCACCCATCCGAACGACAAGCGCCGTTCGATACCACTGTCCCACCTGCTGCCGTTGGCGGACCTGGGCCCCGCCGCCTTCCTGTCGCTGCAAAAGCCCATGCCGGCACAGGATGTCCAGCATATCTCCAAATTTGCCCACATGACCGACCTGTCGGAGGAGCTGACCAATTTCGGCGAAACCGCGGCGGTCATCGAGAACCTGGATCTGATTATCACCGTCGACACCTCCATGGGGCACCTGTCTGGTGCGTTGGGTAAGCCGGTGTGGATCATGATCCCCAAGGCGGCTGACTGGCGCTGGATGCTGGACCGGTCGGACACCCCTTGGTACCCCTCCGCCCGACTGTTCCGTCAGGACAAGCCAGGCGCATGGGACCCGGTGCTCGAAGCGGTACGTGCCGCGCTGGCCGAGGAACTGGCCAAGCCCTTCGTCGCCCCCGAGATGGCCGAGGCCGCGGAATAGCCACCGCAACACCCGGCATGCCTCGCGCCCGGATCTGTGCCAGTATCCGGGCATGAGCAGTTTCGAACCTGAAAGCCTCGCAGCCGATCTCGAAGAGCATGGCTATGCGGTGCGCCCATTGCTCGATCCGGCCACCTGCCGGTCGTTGGAGGGGCTGTACGACCAGGACTCCCCCTTCAGAAAACGCACCGTGATGGAGCGCCACGGCTACGGCCGCGGCGAATACAAGTACTTCGCCTATCCGCTGCCGGCCATCGTGGCCGGATTGCGGGCCCGGCTCTACCCGCCGCTCGCCGCCGTCGCCAATCAGTGGCGTCGGAATCTTGGGCTGGAAGAAAGCTTCCCCGACACGCTGGACGCCTACCTGGACCGTTGCCACGCCGCCGGCCAAACCCGCCCCACCCCACTGCTGCTGCGCTACGGCAAGGACGGGTTCAACTGCCTGCATCAGGATCTCTATGGGGATCTGGTGTTCCCCTTGCAGATTGTGACCCTGCTGAGCGACCCGGGCGTGGACTTCACCGGCGGTGAGTTCATGCTTGTGGAGCAGCGACCGCGCGCCCAATCCCGGGGCGAAGTCGTGCGTCCGCGGCAGGGCGACGCCGTGATCTTCCCCGTGCGGGAACGCCCGGTGCGCGGTACCCGTGGCTACCACAGGGTGACGATGCGGCACGGTGTTAGCCGTATCCTGTCCGGCAGCCGTCATACGCTGGGGATTATCTTCCACGACGCAGCGTAGTCTTGCCCCCAAGCCACCGAATCACCATCTTTCCGCTAATAAGTGTTGGATCAGGAGCTTCGAACCAATGATTTCCCTACCTTTCCGCGCTTCTATGCTGTTTGTCCTGCTGGCCACGCCCGCGCTCGCACAATCGTTACCGTTCGGTGCGGAACCCCCGCCGGTGATCGCTCCGGCGCTGCCAGCGCCCGCATTGAGCGAAGATGCCAGCCCAACCGACTTCCTGCGTGCCGCGGAAAGTGCTTTGGCCGCTGGCCGCACCGGAGAAGCACAAGAATCCATGGAAATGGCACAAACTCGTCTGCTTGACCGCTCCGTTCCACTCGGTCAAACAGGCGTTCAGAGCGACCAGCCGGCAGTAAAGCTGATTTCTCAGGGGCTGCGGGCTTTGGCCGCGGGCGATCGCATGACCTGCCTGCGGATGCTTCAGGCCGCGATCCAGGCGGCAAACATGCCCTGACGGACTTCACTGCGTTACATAGCTGTGGAAGGATGCAGCGATGATTTCTAATCTCTCCTCCGCCGTCCGCCGCCTGACTGGCCTGGTCGCACTCGGCGTCGTGGCTTTTGGCCTGTTCGTCTCGACTGCCCCGGCACAGGCCAGGGTGTTCGTCGGTGTCGGCATTCCGTTCCCGTACTATGGACCGCCAGTGTATTACCCGCCACCGGTCTACTATCCGCCGCCATATTATTATGCCCCACCACCTCCGGTGGTTTACACGCCGGCGCCCGCCCCACCGGCCTACGGCCAGTCCTGCGTTGCCGGTGCCTATGTCTGCCCGCTGGATCGGCCGATGGCGCCGGGCGCCGGTTGCTACTGCATCGGTAACAGCGGTGAGCGGGTGCGCGGTAACGTCAATTAAGCCCAGCGACGCGGCTGGGACCTAAGCAGGCTTGCGCGGGTCAGGACACAGAGTAGGAACGCAAACCTCGTGCGGGCGCAAACCAGCTTAGGTTTTTGTTTGAGCGCAAACCCCGAGAGGTTTGCTTAGTGGGAAATCCCCAAACCCCCGCACCGATCGAGGACTACGCGCTGCTGGGCGACTGCCGGACGGCGGCGCTGGTTGGCAAATCCGGCTCCATCGACTGGCTGTGCTGGCCACGCTTCGATAGTCCGGCCTGCTTCGCCGCCCTGCTAGGATCGCCCGAACATGGGCGCTGGTGGATCGGTCCCGACTCTCCCGCGGTAACGATTACCCGGCGCTACCGGCCCGGCACCATGGTGCTGGAAACGACATTCGAGACCGACACCGGCCAGGTCGCCCTGATCGATTTCATGGTACCCGGCGGTGCCTCGGTCGTGCGTATCGCCGAAGGGCGCGGCGGTTCCGTCCGCATGGGTCTTGAGCTTGTATTACGGTTCGAATACGGCTCCGCCATTCCCTGGGTCACGCGGCTGTCAGACGGCCATGGCTTGCACGCGGTCGCCGGCCCCGATCAGGTCGTGTTGCGGTCGGATATCCCACTGCTCGGCCGGAAGCTAACCACCATCGGCGCCTTCACCCTTAACGCCGGCGAACGTGTATGCTTTGTGCTGACCCACGCAGCATCCCACCTGACCAGGCCGGTCCTGCCCGACGCGGCGTCAGCGCTGGCGGAGACCGAGGCGTTTTGGCGGGAATGGTCCGATCGCTGCACCTATCGGGGACACTGGCGGAACGCCGTGCAACGATCGTTACTGACGCTGAAAGCGCTCAGCCATACCGAGACCGGTGGGATCGTCGCGGCCCCCACCACGTCGCTGCCGGAGCACCTCGGCGGCGAACGGAACTGGGATTACCGCTATTGCTGGCCGCGCGACGCCAGCCTGACACTGCGGGCATTGATGCGGGCGGGCTACCGGGACGAAGCGCGCGCCTGGGGTGCCTGGCTCCGCCGCACGGTTGCCGGTGCGCCAGCCCAACTTCGCACGATTTATGGATTGGGCGGGGAGCGCTGGGTCACGGAGCGGACGGTCCCCTGGCTGCCTGGCTACCGCGGCAGCAAACCAGTCCGGGTCGGCAATGCCGCGGCCGATCAGGTGCAACTCGATATTTACGGGGAATTGCTGGAGGCGCTGTTCCAGGAAGCCCACGCTGGATTGGTGCCGCCAGACGAGAGCTGGCCCATGCTGATCGGCCTGGTGGAACACCTGGAAACCATCTGGCACCTGCCGGATGAGGGCATCTGGGAGGTGCGCGGCGGACGGCGGCAGTTCACCTTCTCCAAGGTCATGGCCTGGGTGGCGGTGGATCGCGCACTGCGCGGCGCCGCGGCATTCGGCCTGCCGGCACCGATTGAGCGCTGGCGGACATTGCGCGCCGTCATCCATGAGGATGTGTGCCGGCATGGCTTCAACGTCGCCAGACACACCTTCACCCAGACGTACGGCGGCGATGCCCTGGACGCGAGCCTGCTTCTGCTGCCGATGGTCGGTTTCCTGCCGGCCAACGACCCGCGTATCGCTGGCACGATCGCGGCGATCGAGCGAGAGCTGATGGTGGACGGGTTGCTTCTCCGTTATCGGGACCCGGACGGATTGCCGCCGGGCGAAGGCGTGTTTCTGGCCTGCAGTTTCTGGTACGCCGATGCACTGATCCGGCAAGGCCGCCGGCCCGAGGCCGAGACATTGTTTGCCCGTCTGGTCGGCCTGACCAACGATGTCGGGCTGTTATCCGAAGAATACGATCCCGTCGCCGGCCACATGCTGGGCAATTTCCCGCAGGCATTTTCTCATCTGGCGTTGGTCAATACGGCGCTCAATCTGGAAGCTCCGGTTCGGCTTACTCCGCCGGTTTCATGATCCGGTCGATCGGGGGCACCACGATCGCATCCCGCCTGCTCCCCAAACGAGCCGCCAGCCGTTCCAGTGCCAGATAGACCACCGGCGTCGTGTATAGCGTCAGCATCTGCGATACGATCAGCCCGCCAACGATCGCATAACCCAATGGCCGGCGCAGTTCCGATCCGGTCCCGAATGCCAGCGCCAGCGGCAACGCGCCGAACAGCGCCGCCAGCGTGGTCATCATGATGGGCCGGAAACGCGCCAGACAGGCAGCATGAATTGCCTCGAACGGTGTCATGCCGTGCTGGCGTTCGGCCTCCAGGGCGAAGTCGATCATCATGATGGCGTTCTTCTTCACGATGCCCATCAGCAGGATGATCCCGATCATCGCCATAACGGACAGATCGGTTCCGGTCATCAGCAATGCCAGCAGTGCCCCGAGGCCGGCCGACGGCAATGTGGAGATAATGGTCAGGGGGTGCAGAAGGCTTTCGTACAGCACCCCCAGCACGACGTAGATGGAGATCAGCGCAGCCGCGATCAGCAGCACGTTCGACGCCACCGATTGCTGCTGCCACCGTGCATTGCCGGCGAATTCGGTTCGAACGTTCTCCGGCATGCGCAAGTCCCGTGCCGCCTTTTCAACCGCATCCTGCGCCACTCCCTGGGCAACACCTGGAGCGAGGTTAAAACTCAACGTCGCCGCCGGAAATTGTCCTTGATGCCGTACCGCCAAGGCCGCCGTTCCACGCTCGAACCGCGCGACAGCCGACAGGGGAATCTGCTGCCCGGTGGCGGATCCGACATACAGGCGGCTCAGCAACGACGGATCGGTCTGCAACGCCGGATCGATCTCCAGCACGACTTTGGATTGGTTGCGCTGCGCGTAGATGGTGGATACCTGCCGTTGCGCATACGCGTTATTCAACGCGTTGTCGATCGCGACTGTGCTGACCCCGAGCCGAGCCGCGGCTTCGCGGTCGATGACGACATTGACCTGCGGCCCGGCGCGATCCTGGTCCGAGGTCACGTCAGCCAAATCCGGCGATTCTTTCAGCTTGTCTTCGAGCTTTTGTGCCCAGACACGCAGCAAAGCCAAATCCTGGGAGATCATGGCGTACTGGAATTGCGACCCGCCGCCGCGCCCGCCACCACGCAAATCCTGGGCCGAAAACAGGAAGGTCTGGATCCCATCCATCTTTGTCAGTTTCGGACGCAACCGCGCGATCACGTCTTCGGACGAAAGGCCGCGCTGTTTCAAGGGCGTCAGGTTGACAGTGACGGAGCCGCGATTGAGCGAACTCCAACCGGCGGATACACCGACAGTGGACGCCACGCTGGCGACAGCCGGATCGGCCAGCAAAGCATCGACCACCGCCTTCTGCCGGTCCTCCATCGTGCGGAACGATATGTCCGGGTCGGCCAAGGTCGAACCGATCAGCATGCCGGTATCCTGCAACGGCATGAAGCCGCCCGGCACCACGGTATAAAGCTTGCCCGTCGTGACCACGGTCAGAACCACCACCAGCAACATAAATACCGGATGGGCAAGTGCCCAGCCGAGGGTCCGGGCGTAAAAGCGCTGCGTCCCATTCAGCATCGCGTCGATGCCACGCCAGAACCGGCCATGTACGATATCCGCGGTCGGCCGGTGCATGTAGCGGCCGCAAATCATCGGCGTCAGCGATAGCGACACGACCGCCGAAATGCCGATCGCCATGGTCATGGTCATGGCGAATTCGTGGAAGAGCCGTCCAGCGATGCCGCCCATGAAAATCAACGGAATGAACACCGCGACCAGCGACAGGCTGATGGACATCACCGTAAAGCCGATTTGGCGCGCCCCATTCAGCGCCGCGCGCAACGGCGGCTCCCCTTGCTCCATATGACGCACGATGTTTTCGATCATCACGATGGCATCGTCCACCACGAAACCGACCGAGATCGTCAGCGCCATCAGGGAGAAATTGTCGATCGCGTAGCCCATGGCCCACATTGCCGCGAGCGTGCCGCTGAGCGACAAGGGCACCGTTACCGCCGCGGCGACCGTCGGGACCAGTCGGCGCATGAACAACAGCACCACCAACAGCACCAAGATAACGGTGATCAGCAGCGTCCATTGCACGTCGGCGACACTGGCCCTGATCGTTGTCGTGCGATCGCTAATCACCGTGACCGCAATGTCGCTCGGCAGCCAGCGCATCAGTTGCGGTAACAACCCATGGATACGATCCACCGTTTCGATAACGTTAGAACCAGACTCCTTGGTGATGGTCAGCAGAATGGCCGGCTGCTTGCCGTTCCAGGCCGCGAGCCGCGTGTTGGCGACGCTGTCGGTCACGTTCGCCACATCCGACAACCGCAGGATCGCGCCTTTGCCAGACTTTACGATCAACGGCTTATACTCGGCGGCCTGTGAAATCTGGTTGTTCAGGCCAAGGGTTTCGGTCCGGTCGGCACCTTGGAAGCCTCCCAGCGCCCCGATCGTGTTGGCGTTGCGAATAACGGTATAAACGTCCTGTCCCGCCAGACCCGTGGCCGCCAGCCGTTCGGGATCGAGCGCGACCCGCACCGCCGGTTTCTCCGCCCCGTTCACCGTGACCTGAGCAACCCCTTCCACTTGAGACAGGCGCTGCGCCAGGATGGTATCCGCGGCATCGTAAATCTGAGCGGTGGTCGCCGTCGACGACGAAAGCGCGATCGTCAGGATCGGCGCGTCCGCCGGATTGAACTTGCGATAGTACGGGCGAATCGGCAGATCGGACGGGAGATCGGTGGTCGCGGCGTTGATCGCGGCCTGAACGTCGTGCGCCGCCCCGTTGATATCCCTCGAAATATCGAATTGCAGCACGACCGAGGTATTGCCGATCGAGGATGTCGAGGTGATTTCCGTCACACCCGCGATCTCCCCCAGCCGCCGTTCCAGCGGTGCGGCGACGGAGTTCGCCATCGTCTCGGGATCGGCACCAGGGCGCGCGGCGATCACGACGATATAAGGAACGTCGATCGACGGCAGCGCCGCGACTGGCAGAAAGCGGTAAGCGACCGCGCCCGACAAAAACAGCCCAATCGACAACAGAATGGTCGCGACAGGCCGAGCGATGAAGGGTGCGGAGAAATTCATACGCGGAGCTGGGCCCTCACGGCGCGGGCTTCTCGTGGCTCACGCGTATGAAGCCGCCGATGTCCACCGGGCGGAAGCAAAACCAGCCGCCGGCCTCCGCGACACGGCAATCCGCTGTAAAAATAAAGTTTGTGCCGCGTACCATCGCCGACAGCCAGACGGTCAGGCTTCTTGTCGCGGGACTGTAGGTTGTGCCGCGTACTCGGATGTCGGTGACCAATTTTCCCTCCACCGGCACCAACGCATTGAAGAACGCCACCACGCCGATTTCCCTGATGCCAGCGGTGAATTTCGCCTCATCGAACACCGGCGCGGGTGGAACAGGCAGCTGAAACCAGCCCTTATCCAGTCCGAGCCCCACGCCGAGGACCAGAAGGTACATGGCCGCTATCAAGATCCCTAACCGCATCTCTAATCCCTCCAAACGTTCGGTTTCATTCCGCTACTACCGGTTCCGGTGTCTGCGATCCGCCGAACTGCGATCGCAGACGCTCGAACGTCAAATAAACAATTGGTGTGGTGTATAGCGTCAGGAATTGCGACAGCAGCAACCCGCCAATGATGGTAATGCCCAATGGGCTGCGCAGCTCCGATCCCGCGCCATGGCCAATCACCAGCGGCAGGGCACCAAGCAGCGCGGCCATGGTGGTCATCATGATCGGGCGGAACCGCAGGAGGCACGCCTCCCACATCGCGTCCTCGGGTGTCTTGCCGTGCACCCGTTCGGCCTCCAGGGCGAAATCCACCATCATGATGGCGTTCTTTTTTACGATTCCCATCAGCAGCACGATACCGACCAGTGCCACGAGCGAAAGGTCAGTACCGCAGATCATCAGTGCCACAAGCGCCCCGATACCGGCCGAGGGCAGCGTCGACAGGATGGTGACCGGGTGGATCCAACTTTCGTACAGCACTCCCAGCACGATGTATATCACCACCAAGGCTGCCAGGATGAGCCACGGTTCGGCGGCGAGGGAGCGCTGAAATTCCGCCGCATCGCCGGCGTAGCCGCCGGTAATGGTCTCCGGCATGCCGATGTCCTTCTCCGCCTGCGCGACGGCGCTTACGGCGTGCCCCAGGGAGAAACCCGGCGCGAGATCGAAACTCAGCGTCGTGGAGGGGAACTGCTCCTGGTGCGTCATCACGAGCGGCGCGGTTGTTTTCTCGAACCGCGCGATGGTCGCCAAAGGCACCTGCGCGCCACCGGCCCCCGGCACCCGCAGCAGGCGCAGCATGGCGGGATCTTCCTGCCAGGCAGGGTCGGCCTCCAGCACCACACGATACTGGTTGGCCTGACCGAAAATGGTGGAGATCTGCCGCTGCCCAAAGGCATCGTACAGCGTGTCCTGGATGACTTGCATCGACACGCCCAGCCGCATGGCCGCGTCCCGATCGACGTTAATGAAGGTGCGGAACCCGTTGTCCTGCTGGTCGGTCGCGACATTGCGCAACTCCGGCACCGTGGACAGCTTCTTCAACAGCCGCGGCGCCCAGGTGGCCAGTTCCACCGCGTCGGTATCCATCAGCGTGTACTGGAACTGCGTCCGGCTGATCCGCGCACCGATCTGAATATCCTGCACCGGCTGGAAGAAAGCCGTCAGGCCAGGCACCTCGGCGATGGCTTTCTCCACCCGCGCGATCACGACATCGGCGGGGTCCCGGTCCTTCACGGGGCGGAGCGCGATGGTCAGACGTCCGGTATTCGGTGTCGCGTTAATCGTGCCGGCACCGACGAACGACACCACCCCGGTCACCGCCCGATCCTGCCGCACGATCTCCGCCATTTGCGTTTGCAGATCGATTAAATGCGGGATGGAGACGCTTTCGGCGCCCTCGGTCACGGCCAAAAGCACCCCGGTATCCTGGCGCGGCAGGAAGCCCTTCGGCACGACGACATACAGCCCGATGGTACCGGCCAGCGTAGCGACGCCGATCAACAGCACGAACGTCTGGTTCCGGAACGCCCAGCCTAACGAGTGACGATACCCCGTGAGAAGTCTATCGAACCCAGCCTCGCTCCAACGGGCGATCCGGCCGGGATTTTCCTCCGCCGCGGGACGCAACAGGCGGCCGCACATCATGGGCGTCAGCGTCAGGGAGATCACGGCGGACACGATCACCGCGACCGAGAGCGTGACCGAGAATTCCTTGAACAACCGTCCGACCACGCCCGTCATGAACAACAAAGGAATGAACACCGCGATCAAGGACACGGTCAGCGACACGATGGTGAAGCCGATCTGGGCGGCACCCCGGTAGGCAGCCTCCAACGGTTTAACGCCTTGCTCGATGTAGCGGACCACGTTTTCGATCATGACGATGGCGTCGTCGACCACGAAGCCGCTGGCGATGGTCAGCGCCATGAGAGATAAATTGTCCAGGCCGAAGCCCAGCAGCTGCATGATCCCGAAGGTGCCGATCAGCGATAGCGGCAACGCCACCGCCGGGATGAACGTCGCGCGCGGGGAGCGCAGGAAGACGAAAATCACCCCCACCACCAAGATGACCGAAAGCCCCAGGGTGAACTGCACGTCCAGCACCGATGCGCGAATGGTCTCGGTTCGGTCTGTCACGATGGTCAGCTTGACGCCTGACGGGATAGACCGTTGCAGCCGCGGCAGCGCTTGCTTAACCAAATCCACCGTCTGCACGATATTGGCGCCAGGTTGGCGCTGGATGTCCAGCACCACCGCCTGCGTGCCGTCGTACTTCGCGGAGACGCGGTTGTTCTCCACCCCCGCGATCACGTCCCCGACGGCAGACAGCTTCACTGGCGCGCCGTTGCGCCAGGCGATTACCAGATCGTGGTAGGACGCGGGATCGACCAACTGATCGTTGGCACCGAGCGCGAAGCTAAGCCGGGGCCCGTCGAAACCGCCTTTGGCGCCGTTGACGTTCGCGGCGGCGACGGCGGCACGAATATCCTCCATCGCCAGCCCATAGGCAGCCAGACGCGCGGGATCGACGCGCACCCGTACGGCCGGGCGCATACCGCCCTGCACCGTGACACGGCCGACTCCTTCGATCTCGGAAAGCTTTGGCTGCAGCAGCGTGTCGGCTGCGTCGCTCACAACGTCGACCGGCACGGAGTCGGATGTCAGCGCCAGCGTCAGGATCGGCGCATCGGCTGGGTTCACCTTCGCGTAGACCGGCGGGTATGGCAGCGTGGTCGGCAGCGTGCCAGCCGCCGCGTTGATCGCCGCCTGCACGTCCTGCGCCGCCGAATCCATCGACCGGGACAGGTTGAACTGCAACGTGATCTGGCTGGTACTCTCCGCGCTTTGGGACGTCATGGTGACCAGGCCGGGGATCTGCCCGAACTGCCGCTCGAGCGACGCGGTGATCAGGGTTTCGATGGTCTCCGGCGCCGCGCCAGGCAGTTGGGTGGTGATCTGGATGGTGGGAAAATCCACCTCCGGCAGCGCGGACACCGGCAATGCGTTGTAGCCCAGTGCCCCCGTCAACAGGATCGCGATCGCCAACAGCCAGGTGGCGATCGGACGCGCGATGAAGGGGGCGGAGATGTTCATCCTGGCGACCGCCTCGGCCGCTGGGCACCCGGCGCGGCCGGACGTTCCCGCCCGGCGGGCGGCGCATCGGCCGCGGCCTTCGCGACCACCACTTTGGAGCCGTCAGACAGCCGCGAGGCGCCGTCGGTCACAACCTGCTCCCCACCCTTCAACCCATCCGTCAACCCATCCGTCACGATGGCGGCCTGCTCATCCTCGTAGCCCGTCCTGATGGCCTGACGGGTCACCGTGTCGTCGTCGCCCACCACATAGACAAAAGCCCCACGCGGGCCGCGCTGCACCGCGGCGGGCGGTACCACCACCGCATTATTCGCGGTATCGACCTGGAGCCGCACCCCGACGAAGCCACCCGGCCACAGGCGGCTGTCCTTGTTCGGGAAGCTGGCTTTCAGCTTGATCGTGCCGGTGGTCGGATCGACCTGATTGTCCAGCACCGTCAGCTTGCCCGTATCCAACACCGCCGAACGGCTGCCCCCTTGCGGGGTCGCCACCACCGTCGCCTGTCCGGCGGCCATGGCCTTGACCACGGCCGGCAAGGTCTGCTGCGGCAGCGTGAACACCACGAAAATCGGCTGCAACTGAGTGATCACCACCAGCCCGGTGGCATCGCTGGCATGAACGATGTTGCCTTGATCGACCAGCCGCACGCCGGTGCGGCCGTCCAAGGGGGAGGTAACAGTCGTGTAATCCAGATTGCTTTGCGCAGTGTCGATCTGCGCCTGATCCTGCCGAACCAGCGCCTCATATTGCGCCACAAGGGCTTTCTGCGTGTCGGACTGCTGCGCCGAGGTGAAGTTGTTGCTGACCAGCTTCTGGTAACGCACCAGATCGACCTTCGCGTTGGCCAGCAGCGCCTCATCCTGCGCCTTCTTTGCCACCGCCAGATCCAGTGCCGCCCGAAACGCACGCGGCTCGATGCGGGCCAGCACGTCGCCCTTATGCACGATCTGGCCTTCGTCGAACTGCACGGCGACCAGCGGTCCGTCCACCATGGCTTTTACCGTCACGCTGTTGAATGCCTGCACCGTGCCGAGGCCGTCGAGCATGATCGGCATGTCGCGACGATCGGCTTTCGCGACGAGAACCGGCACCGCCAGTCCGGCAGTACGGTTGCGGGTCGCGGCGTCCGGTGTCGCCGGCCAGAATTTGACCACGCCCACAATTGCCGCCACCACCAAAACACACAGCAGCGGCATCACCCAGCGCCAGCGGCGCGATCCACGTGGGGCTGGTGGGCGGGATATCAGGTCCATCGGGTTCGGAGTCAGAGAATCCATGGCACGCCTTCAATCTGTCCGTGGGACATGCCGGCCAACCGAGGCCAGAAACCGTTCGATCATTGGAGGTTCCCCCCCACCGGCAGCGCCACGGCACCGCCCAACATGCTTGGCGACAGCCCGGGATGTTCGTCGTTGCCCGCCCTCTGCCAGCCGCCGCCTAACGCCTTATACAGGCTCAGCAGCGCCTGCGCCCGCGCGAGTTTCACCTGCGCCAGCGCGTCTTCATTATTCAGCAGCGTGACTTCGGTGGTCAGAACAGTGGTGATGTCCACCGTTCCAGCGACCATCTGCGCCCGCGCGATTGTCGCGGCCCGTCGCGCCTGATCGACCGCCGCCTGTTCCAGCGCCTCCTGCTCCGTCGCATAGCGCCAGGCCGTCAGGCCATTATCCACGTCGGTGAAGGCCTGCAGCACCGCTTTCTGGTAGATCGCCAGTTGCTCGTCATACTGGCCCTTCGCCAGCTCCAGTTGCCCACGCAATGTGCCGCCATCGAAAATCGGCGCGGTCAAACCGGCCGCGAGGGACATCAGTGCCCCGCCAGGACCAATGAGCGTCCCCAGCGATGCCGCCTGGAATCCGTCAGCCCCGGTCAACTGGATGGATGGGAAGAACGCGGCACGAGCCGTCTTGATGTTGAAATTGCGAGCCTGAAGAGTGGCCTCAGCCGATGCCACGTCGGGGCGGCGGGTCAGTAGCTCCGACGGCAAGCCGGGTGCGACTGGCGGCAATGCGACCTTCCCCAACGTGCCGGGCGTAACCGTCACGCCCTCCGGCGGGCGGCCGGTCAGAATGCCGAGGCCGATCACCTCCTGCTCCAACTGGCTCCGCAAATTCGGCACCGCCGCTCGGCTGGTGGCGACGAAGGTTTCCTGCTGCGCGACATCGAGGTCGCTGGCGGTACCAGCCTCCCGCCGGCCGCGAATCACGGCCAGTATCTGTTCGGCGTCCGCCAGGTTGCGTTCGGCGATACGCAAACGATCCGCCAGCGCCAAAGCGGTAAACCAGGTGGTCGCGACGTTCGTCACCACCGTCAGCGCCACGGTCTGCTGGTCGAACCGGCTGAACATGGCGCTGGAGACCGCGGCCTGCCGGGTCGCGGCGTTCTTGCCCCAGAAGTCCAGCTCGTATGCCGCATTCAGGCCGACATTGTAGCTGTGCAGATCGACACTGCGGCCGCGCGAAGGGGTGCTGCCACCGCTGGTACCCGCCCCGTCGTGCTGCCAACTGGCACCGGCAGTACCGTTCAAATTAGGCAGCAGCGCGGCACCCGCGATGCGCACCTGCGCGTCAGCCTGCCGAATCCGAGCCATGGCGGCCGCGATATCCAGGTTATGCGCCTGCGCCGCCTCAATCAGCGCCGTCAGTTCCGGGGAGGCGAAGCCCCGCCACCAGGTTTCGTCCGGCCAGATCGCGGCATCGGCCACGGTGCCCGCCCGAAAACCGGGCGGTACTGTCCCACCGTCCGGATGGTAGGCGGGTCCCAGGTCGCACCCCGCCAAAAAGCCCGCCACGGCGCAGCACATGAGCTTGGCATTCCGCCGAAAACCTTGGGAAACAGGCAAATGATCTCTCCTGCCGCCCTGTAGCACGGGGCGCGGTTGGCGGTGCAACCGGCATGGCGGCAAAGAAGTGTAACACCTGGGGTCCGCGGATCGCCCATACAACCACGAACCGGCTTGCGTGCATGACAGCGATGTGCAAAACGCCGCCGCCACAGTGATCGTCCATGATTGAGGGAGTAGCCCGGGGGTGACCGATACCATCCTGGAGACAACGGGCCTGACCCGAGAGTTCAGCGGCTTCGTCGCGGTTGACGACGTGTCTTTACGCGTTCGCACCGGCACGATCCATGCGCTGATCGGGCCGAACGGCGCCGGAAAAACAACCTGCTTCAACCTGCTGACGAACTTCCTGACGCCGACGCGCGGCACCATCATGTTCAAGGGGCATGATATCACCGGCATGAAATCGGCGATGGTGGCACGTCTTGGTTTGGTCCGCAGCTTCCAGATCTCGGCCGTGTTTCCGCAGTTGACCGCGCTGGAACACGTGCGCCTGGCTTTGCAGCGCAAACGCGGCGCCAGCTTCGATTTCTGGCGTTCGGAAGAAGCCCTCGAGGTCTACAACGACCGTGCGCACGAACTGCTGCATGACGTAGGACTGCCCGAACTGGGCAATGCCATCGTGGCGGACCTGCCGTATGGGCAGAAGCGGGCGCTGGAAATCGCCACCACGCTGGCGCTCGACCCCGAGATGATGCTGCTGGACGAACCCACTGCCGGCATGGGCCACGGCGACGTGGATACCATCGTCCAGCTGATCAAGCGTATCCGGACGGGCCGCACAATCCTGATGGTGGAGCACAATCTGTCGGTCGTCGAAGGCCTGTGCGACACCATCACCGTGCTAACCCGCGGCAGGATTCTGGCTGAGGGCGACTATGCCACGGTGTCCAAGAACCCCGAGGTGATCGCCGCCTATTTGGGAAGCGCCGATGCTTGATATTTCAGACCTGAACGCCTGGTACGGCGAAAGCCACATCCTGCACGGCGTCGATTTCAACGTACAGGAAGGCGAGGTCGTCACCCTGCTGGGCCGCAACGGCGCCGGCAAGACCACCACCATGAAGTCCATCATGGGCCTGGTTCCGAGGCGCGAGGGGCACATCGTGTTCAACGGCGTCGAAACCATCGGCATGATGCCCAACCACATCGCCAGGGCCGGCATCGCCTTCTGCCCGGAAGAACGTGGCATCTTCGGGTCCCTCTCGGTGACCGAAAACCTGATGTTACCCCCGATCGTCGCCCCCGGCGGGCTTTCGGTGGATGAGATCTACACGTTGTTCCCAAACCTGAAGGAACGCGCCAAGACCGCGCATGGCACCCGCCTTTCGGGCGGCGAGCAGCAGATGCTGGCGATCGCCCGCATCCTGCGCACCGGCGCCAAGATGCTGCTGCTGGACGAACCGACCGAAGGCCTCGCGCCCGTCATCGTGCAGCAGATCGGCCGCACCATCCGTGAGATCAAGAACCGCGGGTTCACCGTTCTGCTGGTCGAACAGAACTTCCGTTTCGCGGCCACCGTAGCCGACCGTCATTATGTCATGGAACACGGCAAGATCATCGATATGATCCCCAATAAGCAGCTCGAAGCCAACATGGACAAGCTGCACGACTACCTCGGAGTCTAAGCAACTTCCACCGCGAACGCATAGGAACCGAACCCATGACCCTTTCCCGCCGTACCTTGCTAGCCTCCGCGACGGCGACGGCTGGCGTGTTGCCGCTCGCCCGCGCCCGAGCGCAAACCCCGACCATCAAGATCGGCGTCCTGAACGACCAGTCCGGCCCGTACACCAACACGGGCGGCCTGACCTCGGTCATCTGCGCCAAGCAGGCCCTGGAAGACTTCGGCGTCTCCTCCAAGGGCATGAACGTCGAGGTCGTGACGGCCGATCACCAGAACAAGCCCGACCTTGCGGTGTCCCTGGTGCGCCAGTGGTTCGATCGCGACGGCGTGGACATGCTGCTGGACGTGCCGACGTCGTCGGTCGCGCTCGCGGTTCAGTCCGTGGTGCGGGAGAAGAACAAGGTCTACCTCAACTCCGGGGCCGCGTCGTCCGCGCTGACCGGTGAACAGTGTTCGCCCAATTTCATCCACTGGACCTACGACACGTTCATGCTGGCGAATTCGACCGGCGGGGCAATGGTGAAGGCCGGGGGGGATTCCTGGTACTTCCTGACCGCCGACTACGCATTCGGCAAGCAGTTGCAGTCCGACACCACCGACCTGGTGAAGAAAGCGGGCGGCAGCGTGAAGGGATCGTCGCTGTACCCATTCCCTGACACGACCGATTTCTCGTCCTTCCTGGTGCAGGCGCAAGCCAGCAAGGCGAAGGTCATCGGCCTGTGCAACGCGGGCGGCGACACGGTCAACTCGATCAAGCAGATCAATGAGTTCGGCATCAACAAGACCATGAAAGTCGCGGCGATGCTGATGTTCATCACCGACGTGCACGCATTGGGTCTGGACGTCGCGGCCGGGCTGAACCTTACGGAGAGCTTCTACTGGGATCTCAACGAGCGGACCCGAGCCTTCACGGATCGTGTGCGCGCGAAAACGCCGAAGAACTGGCCGAACATGGTGCACGCCGGCTGCTACTCGGCCACGCTGCACTACCTGAAAACCGTGCATGACATGGGCATCGCCGAGGCCAAGAAGGACGGCGTCGCCACGGTCAACCGCATGAAGGCCATGCCGGTGGACGACGATTGCTTCGGCAAGACCAAAATCCGCGAGGACGGCCGCAATCTGACCCCCGCCTTCCTGTTCGAAGTCAAAAAGCCGTCCGAGAGCAAGGGTCCGTGGGACTACTTCAAGCAGGTCGTGGCGACCTCGGGTGAGGACGTTTACCGTCCGCTCGCGGCTGGCCATTGCCCATTCATCAAAGCCTGACAACCAGAGGACGCGGCGTGGCCGGGAAACTAACATGATCATGATATTTGGCATTCCCGGCCCGCTGTTGTTCGGCCAGCTTCTGCTCGGCCTGATCAACGGCGCCTTCTACGCGATGCTGTCGCTGGGCCTCGCGGTCATCTTCGGCATGCTCAACATCATCAACTTCGCCCATGGGGCGCTGTTCATGATGGGCGCCTTCGTGTCGTGGATGCTGCTGAACTACTTCGGCATCGGCTACTTCCCGGCGCTTATCCTGGCGCCGATCCTGGTGGGAATCTTCGGGATCTTCCTGGAGAAGACCATCATCAGCCGGCTGTACAAGCTGGACCACTTGTACGGCCTGCTGCTGACCTTCGGCCTGTCGCTGGTGATCGAGGGCTTGTTCCGCAACGGCTACGGCAGTTCGGGTATGCCCTACCGCATCCCAAACATGCTGCAGGGCGCCACCGACCTCGGCTTCATGTTCATGCCGAACTACCGGGGCTGGGTGGTGCTTTCCGCGGCGGTGGTGTGTCTGGCCACCTGGGCGATCATCGAGAAGACCTCCTTGGGAGCAACACTGCGGGCTGCCACTGAAAACGCGCCGCTGGTGCAAGCCTTCGGCGTGAACGTGCCGCGGCTGATCACCCTGACCTACGGCGGCGGCATCGCACTTGCCGCGTTTGCCGGCGTTCTCGCGGCGCCGATTTATTCGGTGAACCCCAACATGGGCAGCAACTTCATCAACACCGTGTTCGCCGTCGTGGTGATCGGCGGCATGGGGTCGATCCTGGGCTCGATCGTCACCGGCTTCGGTCTGGGCGTGGTCGAGGGTTTGACAAAAGTATTCTACCCGCAGGCGTCCGCCACGGTGGTGTTCGTGGTGATGGTGATCGTGCTGCTGACAAGACCGCGCGGCCTGTTCGGAAAGGCTGCCTGATATGTTCGGTTTTTCCCGCCCGCAGCTCATTGCTTTCCTGGCGATGCTGGCTCTGATTATCGTTTGCCCCTTCGTGCTGTACCCCGTCTTCCTCATGAGGGTGCTGACCGCGGCGCTGTTCGCCTGCGCCTTCAACCTGATGATCGGCTATGTCGGGCTGCTGTCGTTCGGCCACGCCGCGTTCTTCGGCATGGGTAGCTACGTCGCCGCCTGGACCATGAAGTTCTGGCATGTGGATGCCTCGATCGCGATCATCCTGGGCGGGTTGACCGGCGGGACGCTGGGCTTGTGTCTGGGCTACCTCGCGATCCGCCGCTCCGGCATCTACTTCGCCATGATCACCCTGGCGCTGGCGCAGATGGTCTACTTCTTCTGCCTGGAGGCGCCGTTCACCGGCGGCGAGGACGGTATCCAGCAAGTGCCGCGCGGGCACCTGTTCGGTTTCATCGACCTGTCCAACGACATGACGATGTACTGGGTGGTCGCCGCCGTGTTCGTCGGCGGGTTCCTGCTGATCCACCGCATCATCCACTCCCCCTTCGGGCAGGTGCTGAAGGGCATAAGGGAGAACGAGCCTCGCGCGACCTCGCTAGGCTACCGCACCGACGACTACAAGCTGATCGCCTTCGTGTTGTCGACCGCACTGAGCGGCGTCGCCGGCGGCACCAAGGCGCTGGTGTTCGGCATCGCGACGCTGACCGACGTGCATTCCTCTACCTCCGGCGAGATCGTACTGACGACGCTGTTGGGCGGGTTGGGCACGGTGTTCGGGCCGGCATTGGGCGCGGTTGTGATGACGTCGATGGAGAACTACCTGGCACAGTTCGGCGCCTGGGTGACCGTGACGCAGGGCGCGATCTTCATGATCTGCGTGCTGGCGTTCCGGCGTGGGATCATCGGGGAAATCGGGAACGCACTTAAGCTGAAGCTTTAGTCCCGTATCGCCTGCCCCTGGACACTTTCTGGGCGAAAATCTGTCGCAATCGAAAGGTCAACCCGCCGTACTGGTTTGGTCAGAATGGCATGAACCATTGCGTGGATGTGAACCGGCGAACCATTCAAGCTCTATGACTCGGCCCAGAGAGTGGTGGCAACTGATTGGGTCCAGCGCCACCGGGGCAAGTAGCATTCTTTATCGACCGGCCAGTGCAAATATGTCACCAGATGGCAAACAACGGACCGGCATCATGACACCCGACCATGGCTCGCGTGCCGAAACACGATCGTCGGCCATACGGGATGACGTCAAACGCCTGGCGTATATCGACTGCTTGCGTGGCTACGCGGTTCTGCTCGTCATTACGGCGCATCTGACATACACCTATCCCACTTTGCCATACCCGGTGCATCGGCTGGCGACTCTTGGGTGGTACGGTGTGCAGCTGTTCTTCCTGGCTAGCGCGATTACTTTGATGATGTCATGGAGCACGGAGGTCATTCGCCACGGTCGCGCCGATGCCCTGGCATTTTTCTTGCGCCGCTTTTTCCGTATAGCACCGGCTTATTACGCCGCGGCCCTATTCTATTACGTCATCACTCCGCCGGCGGCGGGTGTGGATCTGCGCCAACTCGCCGCTTGGCTTGGATTCCTGAATGATTGGCATCCGGCGCTGACGGTGGAAGCTCTTGGGGCGTGGTTGGTCGTCCCGGGCGGTTGGAGCATTAGTGCCGAATTCTCATTCTATTTGGTCTTCCCTTTCGTCGCGACTCTGGTGACCTCACAGCGACGTGCCTTTCTGTTGTTCGCGGCCGTCTGTCTCGGCACTGCCGTGGTGAATACCGTGGGCCAAGACATAATGTTGAAGCGGTATGAACCAGAGGCGATTAGCAATTTTATGTTTTTCTGGCCACCGAACCAGGCGCCCGTGTTCGCACTCGGCATCCTGCTATTCTTCGTCCTGAAGACGCTTGAGAGCCAACGGATAGGTTCCACGCGCCAATACCTGACAGCGGGCACGCTTGTCCTCGTCGTCGTCGGACTCATGATCTTCGCGAGTACTGCGTTTCTGGGCTTACCCAAAACCCTAACATTCAATATTTTCCGCCCCCCAGCCCTCATGCAAGCTTCGTTTGGCTTTGCGTTGATCATTATCGCCTTCGCTTTTGCCCGGCTAGAGTTGCTCGTCAACCGATGGATTGCCTTCGTTGGCAAGATCAGCTTCAGCGCTTACCTCACACATTTCTCAGTTATCGAGCTTGTCGCCGAGCCACTGGCGCGGTTCGCGGGCCGCGATGCGCGTGACTATGCTGCCATCGGCGCGTTTGCCTTAGGATGGCTGGCGGTGGTCGCGGCCACTATAATCTTTTCGACTTTAACGTATCACCTCATTGAGGCCCCTGGTATCTCGCTCGGGCGGCGCGTGATCGCCGTATGTCAGGGCATGCGACGGGCGCAGCGGTCGACCTCGGACTGAAAGTTTCGTTCATCCTCCGCAAGCCTGCCGCGCCGCTGTCCTAAGCCGAACTTCCCTCTTCAAAAATACATAAACCACTGACAGGCAACAAGAATTCTCAGACCATACCTTGCGTTCCTGGCTACACTGCGAGGTCCAGCAACTCGAACGCCCGCCGCTGCACCGAGGTTGGGCGGGTCAGGACGG
>CAIYDT010000091.1 GCA_903924985.1 uncultured Acetobacteraceae bacterium | reverse complement strand
GCACCGAACCAATTACCGAACCTCCCCAACTTGAATCCTGCACATATTGATGTGGATCAACGATGGAATGCCAACATTGAATGGTACGCTCCACTGGATCTAGCTTCGTCGACCACGCCTATGTCCTGTCGGGCATCCTGGAAAGCCACGGGTTCGAGGTCGCCTCGGTTGCCTGCAAGAACGGCAGCATCCCGAAGGAAGAACTGGGGGTTCAGGAGAACGAAAAGATCCACCCCGGCAATTTCGAAGCCATGTGCAACCCCGTTGCCCAGGCGGAAATGCTGAACGAGCACGGCTGCGAGTTCAACGTCGTCATGGGGCTCTGTATCGGCCACGACAGCCTGTTCTTCAAATATGCCAAGGGGCCGTGCACGGTGCTGGTCGCGAAGGACCGGGTGCTCGGGCACAATCCGGTGGCGGCCCTGCAACTCGCCGATAGCTACTACAGCCGGCTATGGGGTCCCGACCGCCCCGCGAAGCCGCCTAAGATTCCGGTAGCCGGACGGCGGGCGGGGTAATCAGCTTCCCGGTTCGTCCCACACCAGCGGCAGGTACATTTCCTTCCAGTCCTTCGGTTCCGCCGCGACCATGCCGGTGCGGTGCAGGAATTTTGCCATCGTGACGATACCATGCGGCGCGACGTCGTAGACCGTGCCGGGAATCTTAAGCAAAGCCTCGATTTCTTCCGGCGTTGAGCGTTCCTCGGACACCGCCAGATAATCGGCGGCGGCCCGCTTCGTGTCGGCGTTGATCAGTGCGACCGAGGCCTTCAGCGCGTCATAAAGAACCGCGACGACTTTGGGATTGGCCTCGGCGAAGCGAACGGTCAGGAAGATCGTGCCGTTGGAGACAGCTCCGCCGGCGATCTCGTCAGACGTGGTGACGATATGTACCCCAGGATGCCGCAGTTCGGCCTGCAGGTAAGGCGGAATGGCGAAATGACTGTTTATTTCGGTATTACCAAGCAGCGCGGCCATCGCATCGGGGTGGCCACGGCCGACGGTAATTGAGTCGAAATGGTCGACCTGGGCCAGGCCATACATTTTCTCCGCCGCCATGCGCAAGAAAATTGACTGGGTAGAGGTCTTCACCCCCGGTGTGGCAATGCGGTCCTTGTCGGTGAAATCGGCCAGCGTTTTTACATTGGGGTTCCGGGTGACCAGAGCGATCGGCAACGTACCGTAGGACGACAGTCCCTTAATCGCCAGTTTGCCCTTCCCCTTGGCCCAAAGCGCCACGAACGACGGAATGCCCGTCGCCGCCACATCGATCGAGTCCGAAAGCAACCCATCGGTCATGGCCGGGCCGCCGGAGAAGACGTTGAACTCAACTTTCAACCCCGGCATGCCGGCCTTCGCCGCCTGCAGCTCGACCAAATGTTCGTGCTGCATGACGATGAACGGCAGATAGGTCATGCCGCGCTGCACGCCCAGACGCAGCTGTCCGGTTTCCGCCCGTGCCGGCGCGATCAGCGCTGCCGACAGGAATGCCGCGATCAGAAGGCGGCGCATCACGCGAACCGATACAAACGGGCGGCGGTGCGGCCGATTTCCTCGCGCGTCGCGGCGTTGGGGATGGCTTTCTCGAACCAACTCACCGTGTCGCGATAGGTCACCGTCTCCTCATGGCCCACAAAGGGCCAGTCGCTGCCGAACAGCAGGCGTTCGGGGCCGGCCTCCCGCAGCAGCCTCGCCGCCAGAGCGGGGTGGTCGCAGCCGGGCGAGCGATAGGGGCCGGAGACTTTCACCCATCCGCGCCCACTCCCGAGCGCGCGCAATGCCGCCTGGAATCCGGGGGAGTTCTCGCCCAAGGCCGGATCGGGGTTACCGTAATGATCGATCACCAGCTTCACCCCGGCGTTCAGCAGCACGGGCGTCAAGGCAGCGATGCGATCGCCCTCGGCGAAGATATGCACGTGCCAGTCCAGATCGGCGACGCGGCGCAGCAAGCGCTGATATTCCGGCGTGGTCAGATTGGGCGTGCCCGCGTAATTCCGCAGCGAAAACCGGATCCCCACGATCCCAGCCTCATCCATCGACCGCAGCTCGGGGAGCGTCACGTCGGGTTCCAGGATGGCGGTGGCGCGCAACCGCCGATGAGCGCGCAGTGCCTGGAGCGAATAATCGTTGAAACTGCCCATAAAGCTGGCGGCGGCGATTACGCCGAACAGCACCTCATTTTCATCCAGCGTGCGCACGAAGTCCCCGTCGGTAAACGACCGCTCTGGGTGGTGCGTCGCACCGGGGATGACGGGGTGATCCGCCAGATAGATGTGGGCGTGGGTATCGACGAGGGGGCCGGGCATTCTGCGTTTCCTGGGTGCTTGGTTGCACGCAGCCTAACCCAAGGATCAGGAGACCGCCACGTCCTCCCAGAAGCCGAACCGCCCGCCGACCGCGGCCATTTTCGGCAGCGGCGCCTCGTAGCACCAGGCAGCCCGAGGGGCGCGCGTGCCATCCACCACAACGTCGTAGAACTGCACCCCGTGCGGGCATTCCTTGTCGTGGTCGGTCTTGGGCACTTTCTCCAGCCATTCCAGCCGCACGGCTGTGGGTGGGAAGTAGTGGTAGCCGCCGGTTTCGACGATGTCGTCGCTCTCGGCGATGACCCGGTCTTTCATTGTCGCCTTCATGGCGGGTTCCTCCCTGAATGCGGGTGAGAACACCATTCGGCTACCGCGGCTGGGATAAGTCAAGAAAATGGAACCGCCGAGGAACGCGAATAAACGCCGACGATCATTTCGGATTTATCATCGGGTGCCTTAAGCCTTGGGTCACGCCCCGACTACCCCACCGCCGCCAGTACCGCATCGCAAATGCGCTCCACCGCGATATCGTCCAGGTCAGGATGGATCGGCAGCGCCAGGATACGGGTCGCGAGGTCCTCCGATACCGGCAGCGCCGCGCCGTCATGTGCATCCCGATACGCCGGCTGGAGATGCAATGGGCGCGGGTAATAGATCGCCGTCGGCACGCCATCGGCGCGCAGCTTCGCCTGCACCGCGTCTCGATCGGCGCCGTCCTTCAGCAGGATCGCGTAGATGGCCCAGGCGCTGGTGCTATCCGGCACCCGCACCGGGGTCGCAACGGCATTACCCAGCCGGGAGTCATAATAGCGAGCGATCTTTTCCCGAGCGGCGAGCTCCTCGGGGAACACGGTCATCTTGGAAAGCAGCACCGCCGCCTGCATCGAGTCCAGCCGCCCGTTCATGCCGGTGCGCAACACCTCATATCGTGTCGGCCCTTCACCATGCGTACGGAGGCTGCGGAACAAAGCCGCGCGTTCATCGCTTTCGGTGAACAGCGCCCCGCCGTCGCCGTAGGCGCCCAGCGGCTTGGAGGGAAAGAAGCTCGTCGCCGTCGCATCCGCCTGCGTGCCCAACATCTTGCCGTGCAGCGACCCGCCGAAGCTTTGCGCGAGGTCGTCCAGCGTGAACAACCCCTCCCGCTTGGCGATCGCCGACAGTGCGGGCCAATCGGCGGGCTGGCCAAACAGGTCGACACCGATCAGCGCGCGGGGTTTCAGCTTCCCGGCAGCGCGAACCTCGGCGATACGCTGCTCCAGGTGCGTTGGGTCGATCTGAAAGGTGCGCGGATCGACGTCGACGAAGACCGGCGTGGCACCGAGGACCAGCGGCACCTCGGCCGTCGCGGTATAGGTGAAGGCCGGCAGGAACACGGCGTCGCCGCGCCCGACGCCCTCGGCCATCAGCGCGATTTGCAGCGCGTCGGTGCCGGAGCTGACGCCGACGCAGTGCTTCGCGCCGCAGAACTTCGCCAATGCGGCTTCGAGTTCGGCGACCTCCGGTCCCATCACGAACTGGCAGTGCGCCAGCACGGCATCCAGCCGCCGCCGCAGGTCCACCGCGATGCGCGCCTGCTGCGCCTTTAGGTCGAGAAAGGGGATCGGTGCGCGTGGTGTATCGGTCATAAGGCCTCGTGGGGGGGGCAGCGGCTGCCAAACTATACCACCCCCAGGCTCATCCCTGGGATGACACAATTTATTGCCGTTTGCATCACGCCCGAGCCTCGCCGGAGGCACCGTCGGCGTTGTGTTCGAATTCGGGGATCAACCGGCCCAGCAGCGACAGCGCCAGCCGGGGCTGGCCTCCGCGGCAGGCTGCCGCGATTTCATCCAGCGCCCGCCCGACGATGGCGGGGTCGGCGGTACGGGGGGAGGCCATCAGCAGCCCCGGATGCCCTGTCGGCACCGGCGGTTCCTTGCCGTGGAACAGCTCCTCATACAGCTTCTCCCCAGGCCGCAACCCGGTGAAACGGATTTCCACGTCTTCCTCGGGCCGCAGCCCGGCGAGGCGTATCATCTGCCGAGCCAAATCGACGATCTTCACCGGATCGCCCATGTCGAGGACGAAAATGCCACCATCGCGCGACAGCGGCAGATCGGCGTCGCCCACCCGCAGCACGCTGGCTTGCAGGACCAGTCCGACGGCCTCCCGCACGGTCATAAAGTACCGCTGCATGTCGGGATGCGTTACGGTCAGAGGCCCGCCGCGCGCCAACTGGCGCTGGAACAACGGCACCACCGATCCGGTGGAGCCCAGCACGTTCCCGAACCGCACGGTGATGCAGCGCATACCGCTCCCCGAGGCCCGCGCCTGGATATCCAGCGCCTGGCAGTACATTTCGGCCAGCCGCTTCGACGCACCCATCACACTGGTCGGGTTCACCGCCTTGTCGGTGGAGATCAGCACCATCGCCAGGGTCCCCACCGCCCGCGCGGCGTCGGCGACATGACGGGTGCCGGCGGCGTTGGTCAGCAGACCCTCCAGCGGGTTGGCCTCGACCATCGGGACGTGTTTCAGGGCGGCGGCGTGAAACAGCAGCTCCGGCCGCACCTCTTCGAAGACGGCGCGGATGCGGGCTTCGTCGCGGATATCGGCGATCAGGGTGCGGCGGGGAACGCCGGGGTGGGTTTCCGCCAACTCCAGGTCGATCTGCCACAGCGCGAACTCGCCGTTGTCGATCAGCACGAGGTTCGCCGGACCGAACGCAGCGACTTGGCGCGCCAGCTCGCTGCCGATGGTGCCGCCAGCGCCGGTCACCACCACACGCCGCCCCTGGATCAGCCGCGCCATGCCGTCGCGATCCAACGGCACCTGTGCGCGATTGAGAAGATCCTCGATCGCGACGGGTTTCAGTTCCAGCGGCCGCGTATGCTCCGGCCCAGTATGCGCATCCAGCGCCGTGGGCCGGGGCGCGCGCCGCACCTGCAAGCCGAACCGGTCGGCCTGCGCCAGGATGGTCGTCAGGAATGCCCCGGATGGATCGGGCGAGGCGATGACCAGCATGTCCGGCAGCCGCGACTCTTCCCGCAGCCCCTCCAATACCGCTCCGGCGTCGGCGACGGAGCCCAGAATCGGGTAACCCTGAATGCGCCGCCCGGTCAGACGGGCGGTGGGAGCCAGAATGCCTTCTACCTGAAAGGCCTGGCGGCGGTCCTGTGCCATGGCGCGTAGGAACAGGTCGGCGTCCTCGCCCTCGCCTACCAATAGAATAGAGGCGGCGTCGGCGTGCGGCGGCTGGCTGGCGCCCCTCAGCCGCAGCCGGCGATAGAACACCCGCGGCGCACCCAGCAGCACCAGCAAGGTAAATGCGTGCACCACGGGAAACGCCGGGTTGGAGGACGTCGCGCCGCCCGCCATCGCGCTTAACGCGAACAGGGCCGCACCCACCGCGCTGCTGGCGGCGACCGTCAAAAGGTCCTCGATCCCCGCGAAACGCCAGTATTGCCGCGACAGCCGGAAGGGCACGCCGGCGATCAGCAACGCCACCGCGCCGGCCGGCAGCAGCCAAAGCGGAGTCAGGGCGTTGCCGGCTGGATCCGCGATCCACCGCGCCACCGGAACCGCAATCGCCGCCAGGAGCGCATCCAGGGCGACGTTGACGGCAATACGAATCAGCGAACGCACCGCGGGCATGACGCCACTATAGCCCGGGGGCGAGCGCCGTCATACCCGCCATCGCACCGCGACAGCTTGGCCGGCTCGAAACGGGCGCCGTTAACACCTTATTAACCCCTTCCCCATTTGTTCGCGAAAAAAACCAAAAAAACTGCTTTTCCAGGCCCGCGCGTAAACCTTTCGTAAACCTTTGGCTGCCACACTTCCTCCTGTCCGGCGAACGGCGACCCCATGCAAAGCGAAGCGGGCGCGACATCCGGGAAAATTTGGCCAGGCAAGGAAAACCGCACCATGGCAACTATGACGATCGCGCAGGCTCTCGCGTCCAACGCTACCGGCATCATCATCGCCGATACCCCCGCCAATATCGGCGCGGCGCTGTCCAACGCGGCACTGGTCGCGCGCGTCAGCCAGTTCACGATGAACGGCAACGGCGCCGCCTGGGCCTCCCTTGCCACGCAGTTGGCGAGCCTTGGGAGTAAGTTCAGCCCAAACGGCCACAAGCTGGTGATACGCGATACGGTCGCCATGCTGACCGATCCCGGCTACGCCGCCGGCGTCGCCCTGGGAGCCAACTACGCGGTGGACGATACCGCGGCCAATCTGCTCGCCATTGCCGGCACCCCGCTCGCAACCAACGCCGCCAGTGTGCTGCTGTCCACCAGCGCCGGCATCACCCTGGCGCAGCTCATTACGCTCGAAGCCGAGCCGTCGTTCTCGGTCACGCCCGGGCAGAGCATCACACTGGCTGATTCCGCCCCCAATCTGCTTGCCCTGACGGCCGGTGAGAACCGGCCAGCGATAAAAGCGTACAGCGTGACGGCCAATTCCGCGGTCAATCTTGCCACGGCGCCCACCTTGTTTGCCTTGCCGCATCTCTCGGTCGCCGCCGGTGCGACGCTGTCGATCGCCGATACGGTCTCGGCCATGACCAACCCATCCGTGGCGAGCGCCCTGGCCGGCTACGCGGCGGTGTCGGGCGTGACGGTCACAGTGGCCGACAGCCTCGCGACGTTGTTGGCCCATGCCAACGCCCTGACCACGCTGGCCCAATCCGTCCCCGGCCTGACGACCGCGATGACGGATTTCCAGATACTGAGCGCCGCCCAGCTCATCGCCGACGGTGCGGCGCTACCGCATTTCGGCATCGCGGCGGGCGGCGGGGTGGAGCTTGTAGACACCGCCGCGAATTTGATCGCTTTGGCGCCGGCGGCTACCGCGCCCGTGGTCCTGACCAATCTGAGCCAGAACGCAACCGTCAATCTGGCACAGATCGCCGCGCTGACGGCGCTGCCGAATTTCAGCAGCAACGGCCATACCCTGACCGTGACGGATACGCTGGCCAATCTCGCCGGCCTGACCTCGGACGAAGCAACGGTGGCGAGCGCGGTCGTCGTGCGGGACACCGTCGCTCACCTGCTGGCGGCGCCGAGCATGCCGGCCGGCACGACCGGCGTCATCGCATTGCTGGATGGGACCACATACACGGCAGCGCAGGCGGAGGCGCTGCTGGCCCTCGCGGATAGCCTGTCGCTGGTAGCTTCTGGCAGCGCCGCCACGCTGCTGATTTCCGACACCACCGCGCACCTCACCGACGCCAGTGCGGCGCTCGTCGCGCTGGAATCCGATGGCCCCGTCACGGTGACCGCCACCGATGGCGGGCCGTTGCCCGGTTCGGTGCTGACGGCGGCCGTGGCCGCGAGCCTGATCATATCCACCGCCGGCCTGTCGGTGTCCGACACCGGGGCGGCGCTATCGGCTTATGCCGGCCAGATTTTCGGACGAGGCTTTTCGTCCATCACCGTGGCCTCGGGCATGTTCGCCGGCACCGAGGCGCAGTTGCTCGACCCCACGTTGCACTTCGGCAGTCAGTCCAGCGGAACCCCAACGGGCAATCTGGTGCTGCTGAGCCAGCTCGTCACCGCCAGTGCGCAGCTGGTCGGCAACACGACCGCCAGCGTGGCGCAGTTGACCGCGATGTCGATCCTGCCAAACTTCTCGCTGGCGTCGGGCGCGACACTGATGGTGTCCGACACGATCTCGGCCTTGGCAGGCGCGTCCGCGTTGGTCGGCACGTACGCCACATCCGTGACAGCGACCGACTCCGAGACCGTGACCGCGGCCGGTGCCGCCGCGTTGGCGGGCATTCGTTCGGCTGTCGGGGCGGGCAATTTCAGCCTGGGCGGCCATGTCGTGACCGTCAGCGACGATGCCGCCAATATCGCCAATGCAGCCAACGCCGCCGGCATCGCGCTGGCCGGCGCGGTGACTTTGTCCGTCCCGTCCATCGTCACCGCGGCGCAGGCCGCCAGCCTGCTGGCGCTGGGTTCGGCGTTCTCGGTCAATGGCATGGGCCTGACCATCGCCGACACCGCGGCGCACCTCGCCACGCTGACCGGTTCGGCCACGACGCTGAGCGGCTGGGGCGCGCAAGTGCAGCTGTCGGCCGACGCGACGTTGTCGGTCGTCGGCGCGCAGGCGCTGCTTGGCTTCACCGGTTTCGCGGTCGGCACCCACCATCTGACATTGTCGGATAATGCCGCCAACCTGCTGGCCGGCAGCGCCGCGGCGGCGGAATCCGTCGCCAGCGCGGTAACCCTGTCCCAAGCCGCCACGGTCACCGTCGCCGGCGCCAACACCCTGCTCGGGATGCACGGCTTCTCCGCCAGCAGTCAGGCGGTGACGATCGCCGACACCCCGGCGCATCTCGCTGCCATGACTCCGACCGAACTGGCTCTGGCCACGACCGAGACCATTGTCGCGCGCACCCTCGGCAACGCGGCCGACTATACGCTTTCGGCCGCGCAACTCGCGGCGTTGCAGGCGATGCCCAATTTGTCCATGAGCGGGTTCGTCAACCCCATCACCCTGTCCGACACCGCACCGGCGCTGGCGGCTTTGGCATCCGCGTTTTCCGGCGCACCGTCCGGTTCGCTGCTGACCCATACCGTGCCGGTCCTATCGGTCAACGCAACCGTGTCCGCGAGCACCGCCAACACACTGGCGCATCTGCCGAATTTCGGACTGGGCGGGCACACGCTGACCGTGCTCGACACGCCGGCCAACCTGGTTGCATCCGGGGTTGTCGCCGGCCTCGCCATCGCCAGCAGCGTTGGGATCGCCGCGCCCGCGACCGTCAGCGTCGCGATGGCCAACGCGTTGGCCGCGCTGCCCGCCTTTGCCGCCGACGGCAACCCGCTGACCATCGCCGACACGCCCGCCGCCTTGTTGACCCTGTCGTCCGGTGTCGCGGCGCTGGTGGCGAATGAGCAGGTGGTGCCGTACACCAACCTGAACGCCGCCGGCTTCGTGCTAACCGCTGCGCAACTCCAGACGCTGGCCGCGATCCCCAACCTGATGCTGGCGGGCCCGATCACGATCCAGGACACTGCCGCCAACCTCATCCTGTTGGAGGCAGTGTTCGCCGCCGCCTCGCCCGGTTCCGCCCTGCTGGCAGCGCGCGGTGCGAGCAGTGCGACCTTGTCCGCCGATGCGACGGTGTCGGCGGCATCCTTGCACGCCTTGGCCGCCCTGCCGGGCCTGAGCCTCGGCGGGCACAACCTGACGATATCCGACACCCCGACCGCCCTGCTGGCGGCACCGCCGCCGGACCTGGGTCTGGCCAACGGCGTCACCCTGACCGCGGTTGGCGGCCCCTGGACCGTTTCGGCCGGCGCCGCCGAGGCCCTGGTCTCCCTGCCGCACTTCAGTGCCGGCACCGGCCTCGCGGTGTCCGACACCGTCGGCAACCTGCTGGCTCCGGCCAATGCCGCCGGTTTGGCCGCCGCATCGTCCGTGACGATCGCGTCCGATTCCATCGTCACGGCCTGGCAGGCCGAGGCGCTGATCGGTCTCGCCAACTTCCAGACGAACGGCACCGCGCCGATCGCGATCGCGGACACCCTGACCCACCTCTTGCAGCTGGGTTCCGTCAGCCTGCCGCACAACAACGCCATTCTTCTGGCGACGTCCATCGGCCTGTCCGAGGACGCCACCGCGACCGTGGCGCAAATGAACGCCCTGGCGGCACTGCCGGAATTCCCGCATTTCAGCCTGAACGGGAACGCGCTGACGGTGATGGACTCCGGCCGCCATCTGGCCGCCTACACCCCTGCCGCCGGGGCAACACCGACGTCGATCCAGATGATCGGCGACGCCAGCCTGAGCGCCGCCCAGGCCAACACGCTGGCCACGCTGGGTGTCGCTATCGGCGACAATTCCCTGACCGTCGCCGACACCCCGGCGGCGCTGCTGAACAGCGCGAACGCATCCGGCATCGCACTGGCGGACGCCCTGACCCTGTCGGGCAACGCCACCGCCACCGCGGCCCAGGCCACGACCCTGTTCGGCAACATGCTGTTCACCACCGGCGGCCACCATCTCACCATCCAGGACTCCGCCGCCGCCCTGCTCGGCCTGTCCAGCGACATCGACGCCGATGCCACCACCCTGGCGTTGGCAGCGACCGAAACCGTCTCCGTTGCCACGCTGCTTGGCCTGACCGAGTTTGGTATAAAGTTTTCGGTCAACGGCTACAGGCTGACCGTCGCCGACACGGCGCCCAACCTCGCGACCCTAAACACGCTGGAGACCAATCTCGCCGCATCCGAGGTCCTGAACGCCGGCGCCAACGTCACGGCCGCCGCCGCTGAAACCCTGGCCGCGCTACCGAACTTCTCGCGGGGTTCAGGCATAACCCTGACCATCGTCGACACGGTCGCGGCCCTGAGCGCCCTGTCCGGCGCGGCGCAGGCCATCGCCACCGGGGAGCAACTGGCACCCGGATCCTCCGTCACCCTGACCGTGGCGCAGGCCCAAGGATTGTCGGCGCTGAGCGGATTCTCCAACACCGGCGCCACCATCGTGGTGAGCGACACTATCGCGCACCTCGGCGCATCCGGCTGGCAATCCGTCGCCACCAGCTACGACGTCACCGACAGCATTGCCAACATCGTCGCGAACGCCGCCAACAACCTGGAGACCAACGCCGCGTCAGTCGTGCTGGCGGGGGATTCCGTGATCGACACGACGGCCATCGATACGCTCGCCGGCATCGCCCACTTCACCCGCGGCACCGCTTCGCTGGTGGTGGCCGACAGCGCCGAAGCCATCGGGGCACACGCGGCGGAGATTCTGGCAGTGGCCAGCGCGGCCCGCGTCATCTCCACCGGCGCCGTTACCGCCGCCCAGGCCGAGGCGCTGGTCGGCCTCGCCAACGCCGGGAAGCTGACCTTCGCGGGCAGCAGCCATCTGAACGTAACCGATACCTTCGCCAACCTGTCCAATGCGTCCTACGCCGACGGCGTGGCTTTGGCCGCCGTCATTACTGTCGCCGACACCGCCGTGAACCTGGTCGCCGCGACGTCGCACGATTGGGGCAGCGTCACGCCGTACTACGTGCTGACCGCTGGCGGCACGATCGATGGGGCGGACGCCACGGTTCTCGCCGGCCTTGGCGGGCACTACGGCAATGGCGGGTTCGTGCTCACCGTGGCCGACACCGCCGCCGAGGTCGTCGCGAATGGCGCCACCCTGACGTCGCTGGGGATCGAAGCCGCGGTGGCCGACAGCATCGCCAACATCGACGTCAACGTCGCCGGGCTGGTGGCACTCGGCGTGCACCTGGTATCGGTCACCCCGACCGACACCAGCGCGGTGTCCGCCGATGCCGCCGCTGGGCTGCATGCTCTGGTCTCCGTGCTGGCCGGTTCGGCGATCGCGGTGTCCGACACGGCCTCTTCCATAGTGGCCGACAGCACCAACCTGCTCGCGCTCGGCGCCCACCTCGGCACCATCACGCTGACCGATGTCAGCCCGGTCGCCGTCGCGGTCGCCACGGGCCTGCTGCCGCTGCTTTCGGATCTCGTTGGCGGCACTGTGGTCGATGTCAGCGATACCGGGGCCAACATCGCCGCGCAGGCGAGCGGCCTGGCGTCCCTCGGCGCCGATCTTGGCACGATCGCCCTGTCCGACGGCATCGCGACCGATGCCGCCACCGCCGCCGCGCTGGTGCCGATCGCCTCGCACCTGGGCACCCAGACCCTGACGGTCTCCGACACTGCCGCCGCCATCGCTGCCGCATCCGCCGGACTGACCACGATGGAGGCCGACAGCCGCATCGCCAGCATAACCGCGCCAAATGAGACCGTGGCGCATGTCCTGGCATATGGCGCCACGCTGGCTTCGCTGAGCGCCATCGCGACCATCTCGGACACCGCCGCGCAGGTGAACGCGGCGCTGGACGGGCTGGAGGCGCTGGCCCCTGTCGTGACGTCCATCGCGCTCAACGACGGCGGCACCCCGACATTGGACGTGACGGTCGCGCAACTGTCGGGCGACAACGGTGTGCTGGCCGTGATCGCCTCCCCACACGACATCGTCGTCAGTGACACCGCCGCCCACATCCAGGCCGACCTGGCCAGCGGTAGTTCCGCCATTCTGGGGGCGCTCGCCAGCCTGACGGGCATTGTCGCGAACGACGCGGGCACCGTCACTTTGACCGAGGCGCAGGTCCTCGCCGCCGGGGTCGACGACGGCGTCGGGTCGGCGATGGCGCTGTTCTCCGGCGGCATGTTGGTCGTAACGGGCGTGGCCGCCGCCGACGCCAGCACCATCGCGGCCCTGGGTGTTCCGCCCGCCAGCATGAGCATTTTCGACACCGCCGCCAACATCCAGGCGGACCTGACCTCCGGGTCATCCGAACTGGTGGCCGAACGCGCGCTGATTACCGCCATCGCGGTCGGCGACTCCGGCACCATCACCCTGACCGAGGCCCAGGTCACCGCCGCGCACATCGATGACGGCGCCGGGTCCGTGTTCGCCAAATTGACCGGCGGCAGCCTGGACGTGACCGGCGTGACGGTCGCCCAGATCGGCACCGCCGCCAGCCTGCCTGTCGCCCCCACAGCCATCGCGGTCAACGACACCGCCGCCCACATCCAGGCCGGCCTCATTGCCGGAGGTGCCCCCATCCTGACGCACCTGAGCACGATCGACAGCATCGTGGTCAGCGACGCCGGCACTATCAGCCTGACGGTCGCCCAGATCGAGGCCGCGGGCGTAGACGACGGCGCGGGGTCGGCGCTGGGCAAGATGACCGGCGAAACGCTGATGGTGACCGGCGCCACGGTCGCGGACATCGCGACCCTCGCGGGCCTGACCGTGGTTCCGAGCGCGTTCGTCGTTACCGATACGGCCGCGCACATTCAGGCCGATCTGGCGCTCGGCGGCGGTTCCAACATTCTGACCGACATCGCGCTGCTGTCCGGGATCGCCGTGAACCCCGCCGGCACCATCACCCTGACCGAAGTCGAGGCGCTGCACGCCGAGGTCGATGATGGCGCGGGGTCGGCGTTGTCGCTGATGACCGGCGAAACCCTGGTCGTCACCAGCGTCGCGGTCGCCGATATCGGCACCGTATTGGGCCTCAGCGTCGCGCCCGACCACATTACGGTCAGCGGCACGGCGTCGGACATTCAGGCGGACCTCGCGTCCGGCTCCTCGGCGCTGGTCGGCAATATCGGCAGTATCTCCGGCATTACCGTCAGCGACGCCGGCACTGTCACCCTGACCGTCGGGCAGATCGAGGCCGCGGGCGTAGACGACGGCGCCGGGTCGGTATTGGCGAAAATGTCCGGCGGCACCGTGGACGTGAGCGGTGCAGCGGTCGCGGATATCGCCACGCTGTTGGGCTTGGGCGTGGTGCCCGCCAGCATCGTAATTAGCGACAGCGCGGCGGATGTGGACGCGGACCTGACGTCCGGGTTTTCGGTCATCCTGGCGAATATCGGCTCGATCGGCTCAATCGCGCTGACGAACGGCGGCACACCGTCGCTGAGCTTCACGCTGGCGCAGTTGGCCTCCGCCGAGGCCGCGCTGGGGCTGATCGCAACCCCCTACGCGCTGGCGATTTCCGACACCGCGGCGGACATCCAGGCCGATCTGGCCTCCGGTTCGTCGTCGCTGATGGCGCATCTGACAGCGATCTCCGGCATTACCGTCAGCGACGCCGGCACCATCGTCCTGACCCAGGCGCAGGTCCTTGCGGCGCATGTCGATGACGGCGCGGGGTCGGTGTTTTCGCTCCTGTCCGGCGGCACTTTGGACGTGACGCATGTTACGACGGCGGCAATTGGCACCGTGCTGGGCCTGGGCTTTGCCCCGAGCAGCATCGCGGTAAGCGATACGGCGGCGGATATTCAGGCCGACCTGATCAGCGGTAGCTCCGCCATCCTGGGCAACCTGGGCTCGATCTCGGGGATCACGGTCGGCGACGCCGGCACGATCAGCCTGACCGACGCGCAAATTCAGGCGGCGGGGGTAGACGACGGGGCGGGATCGGCGCTGTCGCTGCTATCCGGCGGGACGGTTGTCGCGACCGACGTGCCGATCGCCGACATCGCGACGATGTTGGCTCTGGGCGTGCCGCCCACCAGCATCGCGGTGTCCGACACCGCCGCCGACATCCAGGCCGACCTGGCCGGCGGCAGTTCGCTGCTGGTCGTGGACCGAGCGCATATCTCCTCCATCCTGGTCAACGACTCCGGCACCATCAGCCTGACCGTTGCCCAGGCCGAAGCGGCGCATGTCGACGACGGCGCGGGGTCGGTGTTCTCCAAGATGACCGGTGAGACGCTGGAGGTGACCGGGGCTCTGGTGTCCGACGTGGGCAACCTTGGCGCTCTGATCGTGCAGCCGACCGGCCTCGCGATCAGCGACACGGCGGCGCATATCCAGGCCGACCTGACCTCCGGATCGTCGCATCTGGCCGCCAATCTGTCGCTGATCGGGGCGATCACGGTGAGCGATGCCGGCACGATCACCCTGACCGAGACCCAGCTGCGGGCCGCGCATGTCGATGACGGTGCGAACTCGGTGCTGGCGCTGACGTCCGGCGGATCGCTCGCGGTCACGCATGTGCTGGTGGCGGATATCCGCACCATCGGAGGGTTGACGGTGGTGCCCGACACCTTCGCGATCACCGATACGGCGGCGCATATCCAGGCGGACCTGATGTCGGGTTCCTCGGCGATCCTGTCCTACCTCGGCGCCATCCCCAGCATCGCGATGAGCCCGGCTGGGACCATTACGCTGACCGAAGATCAGGTGCTGGGCGCGTCCGTCGACGACGGCGCGGGATCGGCACTGTCCAAGATGACCGGCCTGACCCTGCACGTCACGGACGTGCCGGTGTCGGACATCGGCACCATCCTGGCGCTGGGCGTGCCCCCGTCGAGCATTACGGTATCCGACACGGCGGCAGATATTCAGGCCGACCTGACCGGCGGGGCGTCCGCCATCCTGGCCAATCTGTCGGACATTGGCGGCATCGTGGTCAGCGATGCCGGCGCCATCGGCCTTACGGTCGCTCAGGCCGAGACGGCGCATATCGATGATGGCGCGGGATCCGTCTTCGCCAAATTGACCGGCGGCACGCTGACCGTCACCGATGCCGCGGTATCCGACATCGCCACGCTGACGAGCCTCGGCGTGCCGCCCACGGAGATCGAAGTCAGCGACACGGCGGCGCACATTCAGGCCGATCTGGCGTCCGGCTCATCGCACATTCTGGCGCATATCGGGCGGATCGATACGATCGCCGTCAACGACTCCGGCACCATAACCCTGACCGAAACCCAGCTGCGCGCGGCGCATGTGGATGACGGCGCGGGGTCGGCACTGGCGAAAATGACCGGAGAGACCCTGGCGGTCACCCAAGTCCTGGTGGCGGATGTCGGGATCGTGGCCGCGCTGGGAGTGGCGCCGAGTTCCATCGCGGTCAGCGATACGGCGGCGCATATCCAGGCGGATCTGGCGTCGGGCTCCTCGAACATCCTGACCAATATCGGCTTGATCTCCGGGATCGCGGTCAACCCGGCCGGCACCATCACGCTGACGGAAACACAACTGGAGGCGGCTGGCGTGGATGACGGCGCGGGGTCGGCGCTGGCGCTTATGACCGGGGAGACCCTGACCGTCACGCATGTGCTGGCGGCGGATATCGGGACGATCGCCGCGCTGGGCGTCCCACCCGACAACATCGCGGTGACCGACACGGCGGCGAACATCCAGGCCGACTTGGCATCCGGATCGTCCGAAATCCTGGCCAACCTCGGCTCCATCTCCGCCATCGCGGTCAGCCCGGCCGGCACCGTCACCTTGACGGATGCACAGGTGCAAGCCACCGGTGTGGACGACGGCGCCGGGTCGGCACTGGCGCTGATGTTCGGGGAAACGCTGGTCGTGACCGGCGTGCCGGTTGCCGATATTGCCGCCATCATGGGCCTCGGCGTTCCGCCGGCGCACATAATCGTGGTGGACTCCGAGGCGAATATCGTCGCCGACCTGACCAGCGGATCCTCGGTCATCGCGGCCAACAGCAGCGCCATCGCCAGCGTGACCCCGACCGATGCCTCCCTGGACGTCAACGACGCGGCGGCGCTCTACAATGCCCTTCTAGGGGTTGCGACCCTGGTCGAAAGCGGCCTGACCATCACCGGCACCGCGGCCGATCTGCTATCGGCGGAGAACCTCGTGCCCGCCATGTTGTCGGCGGCCGAGGCGGTGACGATGACGGACGACCCCACCGGTTTGACGGCGGCGCAGGCAACGACGCTGTCCGGCATCCTCGGCGGGCATCTGGCGAACGCCCAGACCCTGGGCGTTGTGGACACCGTGACGAACCTGCTCAGCGCGGATAACGCCGCCGGCATCGCGCTGGCAACCGACGTGGCGCTGAACGTCCCCGTTACCACCACCGCCGCCACCGCGACACTGCTCGCCGGGTTGCACGCCTTCGACGCCGGGGCGGAGGCGATCACCGTCAGCGACAGCGTCGCCAACCTGCTGAATGCCAGCAACGCCGCTGGCCTGGCGGTCGCAACGACAGTCGAACCCAACACAGACGTGACCGTCAGCGCGAGCCAGTTGTCCTCGCTCGCGGCGATCGCCGGGTTCGCCACTGGCGGACATAACATCGTGGTCGGCGGCACGGCCGCCGCCATCGCCGGGCTGAGCCAGGTTGCGTTGGATTTCACCAGCCTGGCCTCGGTCAGCGACACCGCCGCGGACGTCTCCACCAGCCTGAACATCCTGCAATCGGTGGTGACCGGGCACGGGCACGCGCTTTCCATCGACCTGACCGACGCTATCGCGAATACCATCGCCGTCACGGTGACGGCCGCGACCTACACCGCCGACCAGGCGGTGCTGGATGCGATCGCCACGAACGGGGTCGTCGAGGTAACCGGAACCGCCGCACAACTCGCGGCGCTGAGCAGCACGCTCGCCGCCGACGCGGTGGTAGGAGAAGTCGCGGTCACCGACTCCGCGGCCAACATCCTGTCCAACCTGACCGCGCTGGATGCCATCGGATCGAAGTTCGGATCGGCCACCGTCACCGACGCGACGCTGAACGCCTCGGCGGTATCGGGCCTGCTGACCATCCCGAACCTGATGGCCGGCAGCCTGACGATTTCCGATACCGGCGCGCAGCTGGCGGCGGCGATCCAGGCCAATGGGTCGCCCGGTCTGGCGTTCCTGAACGCCCACACGGTGACGCTATCGGCCGACTCGGTGGTGACCGCGTCACAGGCACTGTCGCTGGAGTCCCTGACCGGCCTGAACAAGAACGGCCATACCCTGGTGGCCTGGGATACCGCTTCGCATCTGATCGACAGCATCGACGGGTATCTGGCGGCGGTCAGCGCCGGGTCGATCGATGGGGTTTACCTGAAAACCATCGGCGGCACCGCCACAGTCTCGGCCGCCACCGCCGCGGCGCTGTTCTCGATCCCCAACTTCAGCAAGAACAACCCTGACGCCACCACCAACCTACTGACCGTGCAGGACACCGCCGCGCATCTGGAAAGCGCCTTCACATCGCTGAACGCGCACAAGACGGCGGTGTCCGGGATCGTGGTCAGCGCCAGCACCACCGTCACCGACGCGGTCTACGGCGATCTGCTGACGCTGGGTGCCACCACCGCCTTTGGGGCAAACGTGACGGTGCGCGACACCGCCGCCAACATCGTGGCCCATGCCCCGACGCAATTGTCCGCCTCCCCCAGCCTCACGCCCACGGCCTGGGCCTTGTCGGGCAGCGCGACGGTCAACATCGCCGGCGCCGCGTTCCTCGGCGGGTTGAGCGGGTTCAGTCCCGGCGCGTTCACCCTGACGCTGGGTGCCGACGGTTCCGCCAGCGTCAGCGACGCGAACAACCTGGGTGCCCTCGGCGCGACGCTGCATCTGGGCGGGCATCACGTGCACGTCGCCGGAACGGTCGCAACGGTATCGGCTTTGACCAACGCCGCCAAGCTCATCGCGACGCCGGATATCACCGATACCTTTGCCCATATCGCCACCTTGGCCATCGGCGACGGGCTACTTGGCGGCTCCATCACAGTGACCGACAGCGGGTCCCCAACGATGGCGCAGGCCAGCGCGTTCCTGGCCATCCTGCTGGCGAACGGCAACGGCGGCATCCCCATCGCGAACGTATCGTTCGGCGGCCATTCCGAGGCGATCACCGACACGCTGGCCAACATCCAGACCCTGACGGGATCGGCGGGCTGGACGACCAACGCCTCGGTGCACGCGGATTTCTCGCTCGTTGTGGCCGATACCGTGGCGACCCTGATCAACGGCGCCAACACCGCCGCCCTGTCGGCGATGGCCGGGACGACGCTGTCCTGCAATCAAACCGCAACCGCCGCGAACGCGGAGTCGCTGTTCGCCGTGGAAAACACCATCAACTTCACCCTGGGCGGGCATACGATCACCATCCAGGACACAGCGGCGAATATTCTGAACCTCGCCAACGCGGATGGAGAGGCTTTAGCCAGCGCCTGGCAACTGTCCGGCAACGACACCGTCGCGGCGGCGGACGCGGAAACCCTGCTGACCGCATCCAAATTCAGCGTGAACGGGTACACGCTGACCATCTCCGACAGTTCCGACAATCTGCTGGACGGCGTGCTCAGCGGCGATATCTCGGGCTTCTCCGGCGTGTCGCATGTGCATGTGCAACTGGCCGGGGCGGAAACCCTGGACGCGCAGACCGCCGCCGCGCTGGTGGCGCTACCCGGCTTCACCAACAACGGCGACCTGAGCATCCAGGACAGCTCCGACTACCTGCTGAACAGTGCCAACCACACCGCCGAGGCGGACGCGGCCAGCGTCACCCTGGTGGGCGACGAAACGGTGTCGGTTGCCACGGCGACTGCCCTGGCGGCGGTGCCGAATTTCGCCCTGGGCAGCAGCCATCTGTATCTGGCGTCAAACGACTACGCCAATGCCGCCGCTCTGGTCGCGATCGGCAACTTCGACACCGGCTTCGACGCGAACGGCCACACCCTGACCATGACGCAGGATGCGTTGAACCTGACGCCATCGGAATACAACGCGCTGCAATCGGACAACATCGTGCTGAACGGGCATGCGCTGTCGGCGCTGGCGACCGGGGTGGTCGTCACCTCGGATGCCGGCACGGTGCATGTCGCCGGCAACGGGGTCGATGGGGCGACGCTGAACGTATACGCCTCCGGCGGCGCGTCTTTGTCGCAAACGGCGGGGGTCGCCGCGTCCTTCACCGCCAACGCTTCGGAGGGTTCGATCGGCAACGGCGTGGTGGTCACCGAAACGGTGGGGGCCTCGGCCGCCACCAGCGAGTCGGCGCCGATTATCGCCCTGGAGCAGACGGTCATCACCGGCGCGGTCACCGGTGCCAGCGCGACCTTCGCCGGGTCGGGGTCGGTGCAGGTGGCAACAGGGGAATATCTGAACCTCTACACCACCGCCAACGCCCCGGCGTCCCCGGCCAATCCGGACCTGGTCTACGACGCGACCGCCCATACCCTATCCCTGGATATCGCCGGGCACAGCCCGCTGGTGCTGGTGACTTTGGGTGGAGCAACACACCCAACGTCCCTCGATCCGTCCGAAATCATCGTCCAGCATTTCAACTAAGGAAGGCGCGTCATGAGCCACAAAACGCCCATCCGGCAAACGCTGACCGCGGTTGCCGGGCCCCTGGGGTGGGTCGCGGGATTCTCGGCCTTCCTGAACCTGACCTACCTCGCGGCGCCGTTGTACATGATGCAGGTCTACGACCGGGTCATCCACAGCCGCAGCGTGCCGACTTTGCTGTATCTCACGCTGGTGGTGACGTTGTGTTTCGTCGTCTACGCCACGCTGGACGCGGTGCGCGGGCGGGTGCTGGCCGGCGTTTCCGACGTTGTCGAGGACCGGTTGGGCCGAGCGCTGCTGTCGCGATTGACGACGGCTGACAGGGGGAGCGGTCCGCCTCCATTGGCCGCGCATGTGGCGCGCGATCTGGACACGGTGCGCCAGTTTGCCGCCGGGACGGGGGCGCTGGCCTTTATCGACCTGCCCTGGGCACCACTATACTTGGCCGTTATCGCCATGTTGCACCCCGTGCTTGGGATGTTCGCGGCAGGTGCGGCGGTGGTGCTGGTGACGCTCAGCATCGTCAGCGAGCGCGCCGCCCGCCAACCCATGAAACAGGCCGGCGCCGTCGCCGCGCGGGCCTACCAGTTCGGCGAGTCCGTCACCCGCTACGCCGATTGCGCCCGCACCATGGGAATGGGCGCGACACTGTCCGACCACTGGCGGTCGCTGCGCGGCGACATGCTGTCCGCGCAGAATACAGCCAGCCAGCGTGCCGTGATCCTGGGCGCGGTGGGCAAATGCGCGCGGCTGTTCTTCCAGTCGGCGATCCTGGGCCTCGGTGCCTGGCTGGCGATCCACGACGAGCTCAGCGCCGGTGCCATCTTCGCCGGGTCGTTGCTGCTGGGCCGGGCACTGGCACCGGTCGAGGCGATCATCGGCGCCTGGCGGCCCACTCTCGCGGCGAAAGAAGCCCTGACCCGCATCCGCACCCTGACCGGCGAGGAGGGCGAGAAACCCGCCCCCGTGCGGCTACCGGCGCCGGCCGGCGATGTGGAAATGGAGAATGTGAGCTGGACACCCTCCGGCGCGCTGCACCCCGCCGCGCGCGGGGTCTCGGTCCGCATTCAGGCCGGCGCGATCCTGACCATCGTCGGCCCCAGCGCCGCCGGCAAATCCACCGTCGCGCGTCTGTTGGCCGGTGCGCTCCTGCCGGACGCCGGCGTGGTGCGGCTGGACGGCGCCGATCTGGCGACCTGGGACAAGGCGCAACTGGGCGAGGCCATCGGCTACCTGCCCCAAGACGTCGCCCTGTTCCCCGGCACCATCCGCGACAACATCGCTCGGTTTGGCGACGCATCGGACGAACAGGTCGTGGCCGCCGCCAAGGCCGCGCACGCGCACGAAATGATCGTGCGGCTGCCGATGGGCTATCGCACGATGCTGGACCCCTCGTCGGCCAGCCTGTCCGGGGGACAGAAACAGCGCATCGCCCTGGCGCGCGCGCTGCTGGGCGACCCGGCCGTCGTGATTCTCGATGAGCCGAACGCCAATCTGGATTTGGAGGGGGAGGCCGCGCTGACCGACTGCGTGCGGGAGATGAAGGACCGCAAGCGTACGGTCGTGATGATCACGCACCGTGTCGGGTTGGTGCGGGTATCGGACCACGTGGCGACGATGGAGGAAGGCAGGATGATCGGCGTGCAAACGGCAAACGAGTTCCTGACCCGGCAGATGCCGGCGGTGGTGGCCTCGCCTCCCCGTCATGGCCGGGCTTGACCGGTTAATCGACAACGGAGACCCAGCATGAAAACCCCCATCCGCGTCGGCGTCGCTACCATCCTGCTGTTCTTTGGCGGCCTGGGAAGCTGGGCCTTCCTCACCCCGCTCGACGGGGCCGTGATCGGATCCGGCACCCTCGCGGTGCATGGCAACCGCAAAACCGTGCAGCACCGGGAAGGCGGGATCGTCGCGGAGCTGCTGGTGCGGGACGGCAGCGTCGTGGAGCAAGGCCAGTTGTTGGTGCGCCTCGACGACACCCAGGCGCGGGCGGTGCTGACCGTGCACCAGTCGCAACTGTCGGGGGACTTGGCCCTGTCCGCGCGCGACACCGCCGAACTGGCGGAAGCGCGGGAGATCGCATTTCCCCCCGAACTCTCCTCCGACGATCCGATCGCCGCGACCGTCATGAACCGGGAACGCATCGTATTCCACAACCATCGCGACCTGCTCGCCCGCCAGATGGAGGTCATCGATCAGCGCATCGTGCAGGTCGTCCACCAGCAGGAAGGTGCCCGCATGCAACTCGATGCGGCCATCAACCAATTAGGCTTCGCCGGGGACGAAAAGCGTGCCATCGCCACCCTCGAACGCGTCGGTCTGGCGTCGAAAAACCGGCTGCTGGAACTCAGCCGAGCGGTCGAGGGCCTGCGGGGCCAGGTCGGACAATTGACCTCCGATGTCGCGCGCTATGGTGCCCAGGCGGCGGAAATGGCAGCCGAGAAACTCCGCCTGCGGGACACCGCCCAGACCGAAGCAACGCGAGAACTGCGGGAGGCACAGTTGCGCATCAACGACGTCCTCCCCCGACTGGTCGCCGACCGGGACACGTTGGCGCGACTGGAAATCCGGGCGCCGCTGGGTGGCGAGGTCGTCAACCTCGCGATCTTCACCAAGGGCGGCGTGGTGGAACCTGGCAAGCCGGTGATGGACATCGTTCCCAGCGCGCCGGTGATCGTGGCGGAAGCCGAAATCAAGCCGGAGGACGTGGAACACCTCCACATCGGCCAGGCGGCGGACGTCATCGCCGTCGGCTTCAATGCCCGCGAAAACGCCCCCCTGCGCGGCGAAATCCGCGTGGTCTCCGCCGACCGGGTCACCGACAGCCGCACCGGGCGCAGCTACTTCAAGGCCGAGATCGCCCTGCTGGCCGACCGCCAGGACGGCACGCTCTTGTCCCGCCTCAGCCCCGGCATGCCGGTCGAAGTCGTCGTGCCGGTCGCGCCCCGTACCGCGTTCGACTACCTGATCGCGCCACTGCGGGAGAGCATGCGCGGGGCGTGGCGGGAGTTGTGATGCCTGCCGTGGGCGGGGGCATAACCGGTGGCACGATATTGCTACCCCGTCATGGCCGGGCTTGACCCGACCACCTCCCGCGGCACGGAGATTGAAATCGCTCGCGCCCGGCTAAACCCCCGTTCACGTCCCCGCCCCGCTGGCGGGTGCCGGCTCCACCATCGTGGGGCCGCCCCGCTCGATGCGGAACACGGCCAGACCGCGCCGTACCTCGCCGTCCGGCAGCAGGACGAACCAGCCATCCACCCCCGCGAAGCCACCCCGCTGGGTGAGCGCGGCAATGGAAAAGCCGCCCTGAGCGCCCAGTACCCGAGCGACCGACGCTGCATCGAACGCCAGATCCGCGATAGCCGGCGGGTGGCCGCCGAACTTGCCGCTGTATTCCTGATCCATGGCCGATCGGGTCGCTGGATCGGGGGCGGCATACCAGGCGCCCGGCAAATTGCCGGACCCGCTGCTCGGGGCCGACCATTGCGCCGGCCCCAGAATCTGAACCGCACCGGGGTCGATGTCGTAGTACGGCAGGACCGCCGCGATTTCGGTCAACGGCTCCCCGGTCTCGGCCAACAGCAGGGTATCGAACGGCGGTGGCGCGATGTGGGATTTGGCCAACCCCTGCGCCGCCCGCCGCCCCTCCGGCGTGCCCCTTGCTCTGGCCGCGCGCATCTGGGCGTCGATCGGGCCGCGCCGGTTGCCGTAATCCGACAGGTCCCGGACAGCGCTATTGATGGCCGGCATGCCAGAAGCGTGCAGACGGATGTCCGGTGCGGGCAGTCCCAGCGCGATGGCGGATTGCCGCAGCGCGTCGCCCATGATGTGTCCCAGATCGGAGTCCGGCAGCATCGCCGCGGCATGACCCTTGCCCTGCGCCTGCGCCGCCATCATCAGCCGCCGTACTTGCTGCCCGGGGGTAACCCCCAGGGTCCACACGCCGGGCTGGCCTTGCGACGGGTCATTGGTAAAGGCCAGGACGGCCACCCCGGCATCACGCGCGACAGGCGCCACGGCCGCGGTTTCGGCGGAGGTGAGCGGCCCGAGGATCAGTCCCGCCCCGCCGGCGATTGCATCGCGCGCCGCATTGGCTGCGCCGCCGGGAGTGCCGCCGGTGTCGCGGACATCGAGCACGGGCGTCTCCCCCTCGGGCAGTGCCAACTGCGCCGCGCGCAGCATCGCCTGCCCGAGATCCGCGTATCCGCCTGTCAGCGGCAGCAGCATCGCAACCCGGTTCGGATTTCGCGTGCGCTCCGGGAAGGGCGCGCCGGGCGTCTGGTACGGGGTCGGGCCGGCGATCCCGATAGACGGCCGGTAGCCCCCGGCATTTCCGCCGCTATAACCATAGCCGCAACCGGCCATGGCCAGCGTGGCGAGCAGGAGCACGAATGCCCGACGAAACATATGCCGATCCTCCGGAAGCCGAGGCACCTGAGCCGGGCGCCCCGCTGGCCGGACTTGTGCTGGTTTCCACGCCAATCGGCAACCTCGGCGATATAGCACCGCGCGCTCGGCAGGCGCTGGCGGGCGCCGACCTGATCCTGTGCGAGGATACCCGCCACTCCGCCCGCCTGCTGTCGGCCATCGGTGTCAGCGTGCGTACCGAACCTTTGCACGAATACAACGAGGACCAGCGGATCGCACCGGTGCTGGGGATGTTGCGGGCGGGCCGGCGTATCGCACTGGTGTCGGACGCCGGCACGCCGCTGGTGTCCGACCCTGGTTACCGGCTGGTGCGCGCCGCCATCGCCGAAGGCTTCCCCATCAGTGCGGTGCCCGGCCCCAATGCCGCGGTGATGGCGCTGGTACTGTCGGGACTGCCGCCACAACCCTTCCTGTTCCTCGGCTTCCCGCCGCCCCGCTCCGCCGCCCGCCGCGCCGCGTTCGGGACATTGCGTGCGGCGGAACGGGCCGGGCTGACGGCGACCCTGATCTGGCACGAGGCGCCGCACCGGCTGGCGGAAACGCTGGCGGACATGGCGACCGCGTTCGGGCCGCGCGCCGCGGCCGTCGCGCGCGAGTTGACCAAGCATTTCGAGGAAGTTCGCCGCGGCACGCTGACCGATCTCGCGGCGCACTACGCGGAACACGCGGCTCGTGGGGAGATCACGGTGCTCATCGGCCCCCCCGAACAGGAGGACCAGGAGGACCTGGACGGCCAGCTGACCCGAGCGTTGGCCACCCACAGCGTGAAGGATGCAGCCGCACTCGTATCGGCGGCGACCGGCTTACCCCGCAAATTGGTCTATGCCCGAGCATTGGCGATGGGGCGTCCGGACGAAACCGGATAGCGGCTGCCATCGTAAAAACCGGCACACTCGGAAAATCGTTTGTATCTTGACATATGTTTCATTTCCGCCGTAGCATTGCCGTAAAGCAACGGGAGTGAGACCATGAGCATCACGAGACGAAAAGTGTTCCTGCAGGGCGGCGTGTTCGGCGCCGGCATCATCGCCAGCAATCTGCCTGGCATGGAAGCCCTGGCGCAGGGCAGCACCCCTCCGTTGCGGCAGTCGCTGGAGGGTCTTGCCTGGAACGATCCCATCGTGGCGAGCTATCGCGACGCGGTCGGCATCCTGATGAATGCGAAAGCGGGCAGCCTGCCGTACAATTGGGTTACCCTCTCTCAGATTCACGGCACCAACCCCAACGAGTATCATTTCTGCCCGCACGGAGACTGGTACTTCCTACCTTGGCACAGAGCGTATACCGTAACGTACGAGGACATCGTCCGGAAGCTGACCAGCAATCCCGGCTTCGCCATGCCTTACTGGGACTGGACCGCTAATCCCCTGATGCCGGAGGTTTTCCTTTCGCCAAAAACACCCGACGGCAAAACCAACTGGCTCTACATCGCCAAACGGACCTGGCCGCCCACAGCGCCCATGCCCGCGGAAATCGTGGGACCCGGCGTGCTGGCGGAGGCTTTGAGCCCCACCGATTACGAGCAGTTCGGCACCAGCCGAAACCCGGATCAAACCGACTTGAACCCGTCCTGGGTGCCGGCCGGGGGCGGTACCCAAGGCGTCCTGGAAGGGACCCCGCATAACCTGGTGCACAACAATATCGGTGGCTGGATGCCCACGGCGTCGTCGCCGCGCGATCCAATCTTCTTCATGCACCACGCCAATATCGATCGTATCTGGGCGGTCTGGAACCTGAATAACCAGAATTCCAGCGACCCGCTGTGGACCGACATGCCGTTCACCGATAATTTCGTCAAACCGGACGGCACGTCCTGGTCGCCCAAGGTCAGCGATCTCTATGTCCCGGAGACGTTGGGTTACACCTATGGTCTCGGCGGGTTGGCCGTGGCCTCGGCCGCGGGCAATACGGTGGCGCTGCGGAACCAGATGACATCGCTGTTCGCCATGCCCAAGGCCGGAACGGCCCGGCCGGCCAGCATCGTCACCGCCACGGCCGCCAACACCGCGACCGCTCGGCAGGGACAGCCGTTGAATGTTCAGGTGACCGTCCCGGATGCGAAACTCGCCGAAATCGGCAAGCGCAAGACCCTCGGTTCCGGCACCGCGATGATGAATTTCGCCGCGGTTCGGGAAACGGCCGCGACGGGTACACGCGCCATCGGGTTCATCCGGGAGGTACAGGTGACCGGGTCCGCGGGCACGATGTATCGCGTCTTTATCGACAAGGACAACCTGACGGCGGCGACACCCATCACCGATCCGCATTATGTCGGCACCTTCGGCGTGTTCGATCATGGTACGCATGGCTCGCACAAGCCGCCATCGTTCGCGCTGGATCTGACAGCCGCGATCCAGCGGGTCTATGGCGCCGGCAAGGTCCCGAACGGACAACTCCGCGTTCAGATCCTACCCGTTGGCGACCCACACAACACGACACCGGTCGGAACCGCGACGCCCGCGCGGATAGAAGTCTCCTTCGTGACCGTATGACGCCGTCGAAGCGGTCGAAGCGATGCGCCCAGCCCCCCTGTTTCCGTACTTGGCCATCGGGCTCGGTACGGTACTGGGCGCGCTCCTTCCCATGACCGCACGCGCGGAACCGATGCGCGCCACGGCGGCGACACCGGCGACGGTGCCGATCGTGCGACACGCCACGGCCGAGGCGGAAAAGACCGGCACGCAGCGGGCGATCGTCACGATCACTGGCTTCACGCCTTCCCCCTCCGGGCCGGTCGAAGTCGTGGCGATCCTGCCGTGCGACGGTGGGGAGCGCGAAATCGGTCGCTTCGGCGTGCTGCCAGCGTCGGGCTTCACCAAGGCAGACCGGTCCCGCTGGCAACATTTCAGCCTGACCGTGCCCAGCGGCTGCGGTTCGGCCGCGCATCTGATCGTCCGTTTGGTCCCTCGGCAGGGCGACGGGAGCGGCGCCCACGTGGACATTGGTGGCGCCGAAATCCGATAACCCGCTTGACGCATCGCGCGTCGGCGCCCATGTCACGCGCTTGCCAGACGGCTGGACGGCCGCTGTTCTTTCAAGAGCAGAGGAAAGTCCGGGCTCCACGGGAATACGGTGCCGGCTAACCGCCGGCGGGGGCGACCCTAGGGACAGTGCCACAGAAAACAAACCGCCCGCGCAAGAGTTCGGCTCCCGCGGGAAAGGGCGAAACGGTGCGGCAAGAGCGCACCGCGCCCCTGGCAACAGGGGTGGCAGGGTAAACCCCACCGGGAGCAAGACCGAATAGGAACGGCTGCTGCCCCTCCCTCGGGCGGGCGCGGCAGAGGCATTCCCGCCTCGCCGTTCGGGTTGGTCGCGAGAGGCGCGCCGCGAGGCGCGTCCCAGACGAATGGCCGTCCATCATGGAAACATGGGGACAGAACCCGGCTTACAGGCCGTCTGGCAAACGACCCCGCAAGGGAGAGCGCCCAACCGTATAAAAGGCTCATTTGCAACGGATGACGACGAGTATATAAAACTTGCGATCTACCCACCGGATTATCCACAGGAACGAAACGGGAATTACGCCAGAGAAAGGTTCAAACTCGTCTTAATCCGCAACGGCTTCGTACCCGCGCGGTGGGCACAAAACCAGCCTCCAGAGCCACAGAGAGTCGTTGACACCCATATCATCCCGTCGTATCCCATGCCATCCCGTGATACCGGAAGGCATCCCTTCCGCATGGGCTCGACCGTTGGGGTTAAAGCGACAGGTGGTCCCAGCGCGTCGAACGGTCCGACGGAACCCTGCCGACAACAGCGACTCATGCGGGCGCCTTGATGGCCGACTTCATCGGTACCCATCACGGAAAATTGGACCAAAAGGGCCGCGTCTCCGTGCCCGCGCTGTTCCGCGCCTCGCTGAAAGCCAAGAGCGCCACCGGCAACACCGCCTCCGACGCGCCATCGCCGGTGTTTCTTTTGCCGTCCCGTAAATTCGCGTGCATTGAGGGCCGGACCGAACAGGCTTTCGATGCAATGTCGCATGAATTAGCCAAATTGGCTGAATTCAGCGAAGAACACCACGATCTCGCGACGGCTCTGTATTCCGAGGTGCACCGCCTGGTGGCCGACAAGGAGGGCCGCCTCGTGATACCGGCCGAATTGATGGCGCATGCCGGTCTCGAGCCCGACACGGCCGTCACCTTCATGGGGATCGGCAATACCTTCGAAATCTGGGACGTCGACGCCGCCGCACGCCGCAAGGCCGAGGCGCGCGAACGCTCCGCCGCGCTGCGCTTCACGTCCCCGGGGGTTTCGCGATGAGCGGTCATATTCCGGTGATGCTGCGCGAAGTGCTGGAGCAAATGGCCCCGCGGCAAGGGGGCGTCTACCTGGACGGCACGTTCGGTGGCGGCGGCTATGCCGCGGCGATTCTGGAGACGCCCGGCTGCACCTTATGGGGCATCGACCGCGACCCAGACGCCATCGCTCGCGGTGCCGCCTTGGCCGAACGCTTTCCGGACCGGCTGCATCTGATCCAGGGCCAGTTCGGCGATATGATGGTGCTGCTGGCCGCCGCTGGCGTATCCCTGCTTGACGGAATCGTGCTCGATCTAGGCATTTCCTCATTTCAAATCGATGACCCCGCACGCGGGTTCTCGTTTAGAGGGGACGGTCCCTTGGACATGCGCATGGCTAAGCAAGGCACGACCGCCGCCGACCTGGTAAATTCGCTACCAGAACGAGATCTGGCGGATGTGCTGTTCGAACTGGGAGAGGAACGCGCCTCCCGGCGGATCGCGCGCGCCATCGTCGCTGCCCGCACCGAGGCCCCGATCGAAAACACCGCCCGCCTGGCGGGCATCATCCGTGCCGTAATGCCGAAAGACAAATCCGGCATCGACCCCGCGACACGCAGTTTTCAGGCATTGCGGATCAAGGTGAACGATGAACTGGGCGAAATCGAGCGGGCATTGGCGCAGGCCGCCGCGCTGCTGGCGCCCGGCGGGCGGCTGGTGGTGGTGTCCTTCCACAGCCTGGAAGACCGCATCGTGAAACGGTTCATGGGACAGATCGCCGGACGCGCCCCGGGCCTGTCGCGCCACGATCCACGCGGACTGACGGATCGCCCGGCCGCTCGGTTTCGTTTGCTGACGGCGAAGGCGCTCAGGCCCCGCGCCGATGAGACCGGTGCGAACCCCCGGTCGCGCAGTGCCCGTTTGCGCGCGATCGAATGCTTGGAAAGGGTCGCGGCATGATACGTCCCTTTACCGCCATGTGCTGCGCCCTCGCCGCCGGAGCCGTGCTTTATACATACCAGTCGAAGCATGAAGTGCAGCTGCTCGACCGGCAGATCGAAAAGACCTTGGCCGACACCGCCGCGTTGCGGGACCAGTCGCGGGGGCTGAAGGCCGAGTTCACGCTGCGGGAAAACCCGGAACGGCTACGCACCTTCGCGGACCAGTATTTGTCCCTGAAACCCATGCTGCCCACCCAGTTCACGACCTTGGCGGAACTGGACGCCCATTTGCCGGCGCCGCGCGCCATGGCCCCGGCTACCGGCACCACCGACACGACGGAAGAACCCGCCGAGGTACCGGTCGCCAGCGCACCGCAAGCGACCGACGCCCCGGCGGACACGGAAGTTGCCACGGAAGAACTGCCAATCCCACCACTGCCAGTACTGCCGCCGCCCGTCGCTTTGGCAGCGAACCAGGCCCCAGCCGCGCCAAAACCCGCGCCGCCGCGCCCGCCCGTGGTGCAGGCCGCCATGCCCGTGCAGGCGCCGCCGATTCAGGTGGCCCCCATTCAGATGCCCCCGCTTCAGGCACAAGCCGTTCGGACGCCGGCGCCGCCCGCTCAGGCGCGCCCGCAACCGGCCCCAATGCCCGCGCCGCAGCCCGTCCAAGGCGGCTCCCTGCTCGGCATGGCGCATGGCGGGTCGTTCGCGCCGGTACCGAGGCCGATGCCGGTGAACGCGACCCAATGGTCGAACGGTAACTGAGATCAGGCCATGACTGATCGCACCGCCTCACCGCCACCTTCCAACTCACCGCCCCTGAACGGCGGCGGGTACGGGCGTCCGGCGCGCCGGCGCGGGGCGGCGCAATCCGATACTGTGCCAATGGTGGAAACCTTCAGGGTCACCGAACCGGACAAGGCGCGCCGAGCGACATTGGAGAAAGCCCGCGACCGTTTGGTGTTCGCGTCAGCCGGTTTCGCGCTGCTGTTCCTGGTGCTGGCCGGGCGGCTGGCGATCGTCACCATCGTCAACCCCAAAGCGCCGCACAGAGCCGAAAAGCAGGTAGCCGCCATGGTCGCCGCCGCGCCGAAAACGACCACCTACACCGCCATCGGCCAGCGGGCGATGATCACCGACCGGCGCGGCCAGGAAATCGCCATTTCGCTGCCGACCGTTTCGGTATTCGCGGACCCCAGGCAGATCATCGATCCCGTCGACGCGGCCCATAAGCTCAAGCAAGTGCTGCCGAGGCTCGATGAGGCTCGGGCGATCCAGCGCCTGTCCGCCCCCGACAAGAAATTCGTCTACCTGGAACGCCAGATCACCCCGAGGGAGGAGCTGGCGATCAACGACCTCGGCCTGCCGGGGATCGATTTCCAGTCCACCCAGCAGCGCCACTACCCGATGGGCCGCACCGCCGCGCAGGTGCTGGGCGGCGTCGACGTGGATGAGCTGGGCGTGGCCGGCGTCGAAAAGGCCTTCGACAAACGCCTGCGGGAAGATCCGACGCCGGTGCGCCTGTCGCTGGACGTGCGGGTGCAAGCGGTGGTGCGGGAAGAACTGCTGGCCGCGATGGGCACGTTCCAGGCAATCGGCGCCGCCGGCATCGTGATGGATGTCACGACCGGCGAACTTCTGGCCCTGGTCAGCCTGCCCGACTATGACGCCAACAATTTTCGCGGCGCGACCGAGGACGAAAAGCGCAACAGGGCGATCAAGGAGCGCTACGAGCCCGGCAGCACGTTCAAGCTGCAAACAGCGTCGATGGCGCTGGACGGGGGTTTGGTTCATATATGGGACGAATTCGACGCCTCCCACCCGATCCAGATCAGCCGTTTCACCATCACCGATTTCGAAGGCAAGCACCGCTGGCTTTATCTGCCGGAGGTGCTGGCCTATTCGTCCAATCTCGGCGCCGCGCATATCGCGATGGTGGTGGGCGCGGAGCGCCAGCGCGCCTGGCTGAAGAACATGGGCATGTTCGGCAAGACCGGGGTGGAGTTGCCGGAAGCCGGTCTGCCCATCGTACAGCCGGCGGCGAGTTGGAAGGAAATCGCGACTATGACCGTGGGCTTCGGCCACGGCATTTCCGTCACCCCGCTGCACGTAGTGCGAGGCACCGCCGCCATCGCCAACGGCGGGGTCCTGATGCGCCCCACCATCCTGGCCATCCCCCCCGGCGAACAGCCGGAGGGCGAGCGGGTGATGCAGCGATCCACCTCGGACGTGATGCGTAAACTGATGCGGCTGGTGGTCACCGACGGCTTCGGCAAGACGGCTGAGGTTCCCGGCTACTACCCCGGCGGCAAGACCGGCACGGCCGAGAAGGTGCAGGCGCATGGCGGCTATCGCAAGCATGCGAACGTCGCTGCCTTTATGTGCGTTTTCCCGATGAACGCGCCACGCTACGCAGTCTACATGATGCTGGACGAGCCGCACGCGACCAAGGCGACCTATGGCTACGCGACCGCGGGCTGGGTGGTGGCGCCGGCGGCGGGCAAGGTGATCTCCCGCATCGGTCCGATGCTTGGCCTGATGCCCGATGTCGTGGATAAACCGACGATCGATCAGGCGCTCGCGATCCCGCTGCAGCCCGGCCGTCCGCCGGGCATGCCGGCGCGCGGTCCCGGGAGCAGCGGCGTGACGGCGATGGACGTGCAGTCCAGAAGCGCCCCGAAACCCGGTCTGACCATTCAGCCTACCATGTTGCCCCCGGCCATGAGCAAGCCGGTGCAGCCCGATCCTAACCGGCGGGCAAGCGTCCCGACCGCCCCGGTCGTCGCCGTAGGCACGCCACGAACAGCTGTCGTAGCCGTAAGCGCGCCAGGAACAGCTGTTTCCGCCAGCGCGACATCCTCCGTTGCGGCTCGCTGATATCATGCAGCGCCTGTCCGACACGTTTGGGGATGCTATTTCGGTTGGCTGGGAGGCCATGGCGGAGCTCGACATCGCCGGCGTGACCGCCGACAGCCGGCAGGTGGTTCCCGGCGACCTGTTTGCCGCGATCCCGGGCGCACGTGCCGACGGCCGCACCTACATCGCCGAAGCAGTGCGGCGCGGCGCGGTGGCGATCCTGGCGCCGACCGGCACCGCCTGGCCCGATGGTGTCCCCGAACGCCCGCTGCTGCTGGATCGCGAGCCCCGCCAGCGCCTGGCCCGCATCGCCGCGCTGCTGGCCGGCAAGCAGCCAGATACCGTCGTTGCCGTCACCGGCACCAACGGCAAGACCAGCACGGTGGAGTTCCTCCGCCAGCTTTGGACCTTGGCGGGGCTGAAAGCCGCCAGCCTGGGGACGCTGGGTCTGATCGCGCCGGGCTTCGCGCCGGGGCCGGGCCTGACCACGCCCGATCCGATCAGCCTTGCGGAAAGCCTCGCCGGTTTGGCACGCTCGGGCATTCAGCAGGTGGCGCTGGAGGCTTCCTCGCACGGCCTGGACCAGTTTCGCCTGGACGGCGTGCGGTTGAAAGCGGCCGGATTTTCCAATCTGACCCGCGACCATCTGGACTACCACGGCACGCTGGACACCTACCGCACGGCCAAGCTGCGCCTGTTCGAGGAACTGCTACCCGAGGGCGCGCCCGCCGTGGCCTGCGCCGACATGGACCCAGCCACGCTCACCGCGTTGCGGGATATCGCCGCACGCCGGCACCAAACGTTGCGCACGGTGGGGGAAGCCGGCGAGCACTGGCGGCTGCTCCGCGCCCAACCGCGTGCGGATGGCCAGGACCTGACGATCGAAGCCGGCGGCGTCGTGCACACCATCGCGCTCATGCTGCCCGGCCGCTTCCAGGCCGACAACGTCATGCTGGCCGGCGCCCTGGCCGAGGTGCTGGGGATGCAACGGGTGTTCGCTCGGCTGCCGTCGCTGACGGGCGTGCGCGGTCGCATGGAACTCGCCGTCACTTTACCCAATGGCGCCGCTACCTACGTCGATTACGCCCACACCCCCGACGCACTGGAGCGGCTGCTGACCGCGCTACGCCCCCACACCGCCGGCCGGCTGGTCGTGGTATTCGGCGCCGGTGGCGACCGGGATCGCGGCAAGCGCCCCCTGATGGGGGACGCCGCCGCCCGCCTCGCCGACCGGGCGATCATCACCGACGACAACCCAAGATCGGAGGATCCCGCCGGCATCCGCTCCGCCATTCTGGCCGCCTGCCCGGGGGCAATAGAAATCGGCGACCGCGCCCATGCGATCGAGACAGGGCTGAACATGCTCCGGCCCGGCGATGTGCTGGCGGTTGCCGGTAAGGGGCACGAGCAGGGGCAGACCATCGGCACTACGGTGATCCCGTTCGACGATGTCTCCGTCATTCGGCATCTGGCGGGGGTAGTATGACCCAGCTCTGGACAACGTTGGATCTGCTGGAAGCGACTGGCGGCGCCATCGATGTCCCGTTCGGCGCCAACGGCGTCTCGATCGACACGCGCACGCTGCGGCCCGGCGATCTGTTCGTTGCCTTGATCGGCGAGGGCCGGGACGGGCACGCCTTCGTTCCGGAGGCACTCGCAAAAGGCGCCGCTGGGGCAATGGTGCACCGGGGCGCCCCCAGCGGTTCCCGCGTGCTGCGCGTCGACGACACGCTGGCGGCGCTGGCTCGCCTTGGGGGGTTCGCCCGGATGCGCACCAACGCCAAAGTTGTCGCGGTCACCGGCAGCGTTGGCAAGACGACCACCAAGGAGATGCTCCGCACGGTCCTGTCCGCCTTCGGGCCAACCCATGCCGCCGAGGCGTCGTACAACAACCAGTGGGGCCTGCCGCTCACGCTCGCGCGCATGCCGCGCGAGGCCGCGTTCTGCGTGGCCGAGATCGGCATGAACCACCCCGGTGAAATCGCCCCCCTGGCGCGTCTTGCCCGTCCGCATGTCGCCGTCATCACCACGGTGGAGAAAGCGCATCTCGGCTACCTCGGCTCGATCGAGGCGATCGCCGACGAGAAAGCTGCCATTATGACGGGTTTGGAGCCCGGCGGCGTCGCGGTGCTTCCGCTCGACTCGCCGCTGTTCCCCCGGCTGCGCGATGCGGCTGGCAAGGCACGGGCGATGACCTTCGGCACCTCGCAAGGTGCGACAGGCCGGTTGATGGAGATGCAAGCCGATGCCGACGGCTCCGGTATCCTGGCGGAAATCGCCGGGCACGAGGTCCGCTTCCGGCTAAACGCACCCGGCCGGCACATGGCGATGAACGCGATGGCGGCGCTGACGGCCGCGCACGCGCTGGGCCTCGACCCGCAAGCAGCGGCGCGGGCGCTGGCAGGCTTCATCCCACTGAGCGGACGCGGCGCTCGACGTAAACTGGCGCTGCCTGCCGGCACCGCGCTGCTGCTGGACGAAAGCTACAACGGCAACGGCGCGTCGATGCGCGCGGCGCTGGACGTACTGCGCCTGCAACCCGCGACGCGGCGCATCGCCGTGCTGGGCGACATGCTGGAACTGGGCGCCGCCGGACCGTCGGAGCACGCCGGACTGGCCGAAGCCGTCACCCAATCCGCCGATCTGTTATTTGCTTGTGGCCCGCTGATGCGGAACCTGTTCGACGCGGTGCCCGCCCATCTGCGGGGTGCCCACGCCGGGGACTCCGCGGCACTCGCACCCATTGTCGTTCAGGCGGTCATGGCTGGCGATGCGATCCTGGTCAAAGGTAGCCTCGGCAGCCGGATGAAGCGCGTGGTCGACGCACTCGACTCCCTGGCCGCCATCACCGAGGGAGCCGCCTGATGCTCTACAACCTGCTGCGCCCGCTCGCGGATCATTTCATCCTGTTCAACGTCGTCCGCTACATTACCTTCCGAGCGGGCGCGGCGTGCCTGACGGCGCTGATCGTCAGCTTCCTGCTGGGGCCGATGGTGATCCGCTGGCTCAAGTCCGTGCAAGGCCAGGGCCAACCGATCCGCGAGGACGGGCCGGAACGGCATCTGATCGAGAAGAAGGGCACACCCACCATGGGTGGGCTGCTGATCCTGTTCGCCCTGACGATCTCCACACTACTTTGGGTCGATCTGCGCAACTATTACGTCTGGGCGGTGCTGTTCGTGACCCTCGGCTACGGTGCGCTGGGGTTCTGGGACGATTATCTGAAGGTTACCAAGCGCAACACCAAGGGCGTGCCCGGCAAGGTGAAGCTGGCGGTGCAGGCGGGCATCGGTCTGATCGCCGCGGTGTGGATCACCGAACTGGCGCGCGGACCGCTCGGGATGGCGGTGACCTTTCCCGTGTTCAAGGAGGTCGCGCTGCAACTGGGGTGGTTCTTCCCGGTATTCGGCATGCTGGTGATGATGGGGGCCTCCAACGCGGTCAATCTGACGGACGGGCTGGACGGGCTGGCGATCGTACCGGCCATCATTTGCGCCGGGGTGTTCGCACTGATCGCCTACCTCGTGGGCAACCGCATCTTCGCCGATTACTTGCAGCTGAATCCCGTGGCTGGCGCGGGGGAGCTGGCGGTGTTTTGCGCCGCCCTGATCGGGGCCGGCCTGGGCTTCCTGTGGTTCAACGCCCCGCCGGCGGCGGTGTTCATGGGCGACATCGGCAGCCTGGCGATCGGCGGCGCGCTGGGTGCGGTGGCGGTCGCGACCAAGCATGAAATCGTGCTGATGATCGTCGGCGGGCTTTTCGTGGTGGAAACCGTTTCCGTCATCATCCAGGTGTTCTGGTACAAGCGGACCGGTACCCGAGTCTTCTTGATGGCGCCGCTGCACCACCATTTCGAGAAGAAGGGCTGGGCGGAGCCGACCATTGTGATTCGGTTCTGGATCATCTCCATGATCCTGGCCCTGATCGGCCTCGCGACGCTGAAAATCCGATGAGCGCATTCCCGAACAATTTGTTCGCGGGACAGCGCTTCGCGGTGGTAGGGCTGGGGAAGAACGGCCTGCCCGCCGCCCATGCTCTGCTGGCCATGGGGGCCGCGGTCGTGGCCTGGGATGATTCGTCCAACGCCCGCGCCGCCGCGGTTGGCTTGGCGGTTCAGGACCCGAGGGACGCCGGCGGCCGCTTCGACGCCGTGGTCCTGTCGCCCGGCATCCCCCATTTGCTGCCCAAACCGCACCCCATCGCCGTCTGGGCACGCTCTGCTGGCATTCCCATCCTGTCGGACACCGAACTGCTGTTCCAGGCCGTGCGCCGAGCCGGATCGCGCGCCCGGTTCGTGGGCATTACCGGAACCAACGGTAAATCCACCACCACGGCGCTACTGGCGCATGTGCTGACCGGTGCCGGCGTTCCCGCCATCGCGGGCGCCAATCTGGGGCCAGCCGCGCTTTCGCTGCCGCTGCTGCCGGATAATGGCGTCTACGTGCTGGAAATGTCGTCCTACATGTTGGAGCGACTCGCGACTCTCCGCTTCGATGTGGCGGCGATGCTCAATCTCAGCGTGGATCATCTGGACCGCCATGGCGACATGGACGGCTACGCCATGGCCAAGCGCGCGGTATTCGACCGCCAGCGCGCGGGGGATCTGGGCGTGATCGGCGTGGACGACGAGCGGTCACGGGAGATGGCGGCTTGGTTGGCGCATCAACCGGCACGCATCGTCACTATCTCCGGTGTATCACGAGCCGATGTGTGGGCCGACGACGGTGCCCTCGGTGATGCCGACGGCCCGATCCTGACGATGGCCGAGTGCCCCACCCTCCCCGGCTCGCACAACGCGCAGAACGCCGCCGCCGTCGCGGCCATGGCGGCATTCCTGGGTGTGGACCGCGCCGCCATCGCCCAAGGCCTCCGCACCTATCCCGGCCTGCCGCACCGGCAACAACTCGTGGGCCGCGTCGATGGGATCAGCTACATCAACGACAGCAAGGCCACCAATTCCGACGCCGCGCAGCGGGCGCTGGTTTGCTACGACCGGCTGATCTGGATCGCCGGCGGCATGGCCAAGGAGGACGGCATCGTCCCCCTGATCCCGCTGTTCCCGCGCATCGCCCATACCTTCCTGATCGGCCGCGATACCCCCATCCTGGCGGCGACGCTGCGGGAACACGGCGCGCCGTTCACCGAGGCCGGCACGCTCGAAAACGCCGTGACGCTGGCAGCGAAAGCGGCCCACGACGAAGGCGCTGGTGTCGTGCTGCTGTCGCCCGCCTGCGCCAGTTGGGACCAGTTCACCGGCTACGACCAGCGCGGCGACCGCTTCGCCGAACTGGTCCGCGACCTGGAGGGCGCGCGATGATGCCGACCCTCTCCCGCGCCGATCCCTCACTGCTGGGCCGCTGGTGGTGGACCGTGGACCGCTGGACGCTCGGCGCCATCGGGCTGCTGATCAGCCTGGGTTTCATCATGATGCAGGCTGCCAGCCCCGCGGTGGCGGAGCGGATCGGTACGTCCCGCGACATGTTCATCCTCAAGCAGGTGGTGTTTCTGCTGTTCGCCGGTCTGGCGACGATCGGCGTGTCCATGCTGTCGCCGCGCAACATCCGCCGGCTGGCGATCGCGGGAGGGCTCGCCGCCCTGGCGCTGACCCTTGCGACCATGCTGGTGGGTACCGAGATCAAAGGCGCTCGGCGCTGGATTTCTCTGCCCGGCATGTCCGTGCAGCCCAGCGAGTTCCTGAAGCCCTGCTTCGCGGTGGCGACGGCGTGGCTGATCGCCCAAGGTCATGGGCGGCGGCGCCTCGGCGGCATGGCCGCGGCCAGCGCCATTTTCGCGGTCATCGCCGCGCTGCTGATGAAACAGCCCGATGTCGGCATGATGGCCGTCATCACAATGGTGTTCCTCACCCAGCTCTACATTGGCGGGCTACACATTAGGTTCATGGTACTTAGCGTGGGCGCGGCCGGGGGGGGCGCGGTCCTCGCCTACTTGATGTCCGACCACGTGCGCGGCCGCGTGCAAAAATTCTGGTACGGCACCGGTGACCACTACCAGGTCGACACCGCCATGGAGGCCTTCGGCAACGGTGGACTGCTCGGTCGTGGCCCCGGCGAGGGCAGGGTGAAGGATGTGCTGCCGGACGCCCACGCCGACTTCGTCTTCGCCGTGACCGGTGAGGAATTCGGCATGATCTTGTGCCTGATCATCCTGGCGATCTTCGCTTTCATCGTGCTGCGCGGGTTGCTGCGCCTGTTGAAGGAGCACGATCCCTTCGTCGTTTTGGCATGCACCGGTCTGGTGGCCGGCTTCGGGTTGCAGGCCTTCGTCAACATGGCCTCCACCATGGCGCTGATCCCGACCAAGGGCATGACGCTGCCGTTTATCTCCTATGGCGGATCTTCGGCGGTGGCCGTGGCGCTGGGGATGGGCATGCTGCTCGGTCTGACGCGCCGGCGGAACCGGGAGGATGGGTCGTGAACTCTCCCCTCGTCATGGCGGGCCCACGGGCCGGGCCAGAGGCCCGCTCGAGGACAGGCTCCGGCCCGTCATCCACAGCTTCACTTGACCGCGTTACCGCAAGACGTGGATGGCGGGCCGGAGCCCGCCATGACGACGTGGACGGTGGAAAACCCATCGTCATCGCTGCCGGCGGCACCGGAGGGCATTTCTTCCCCGCGGAGGCCCTGGCCGCCGAACTGATCGCACGCGGGCGGCGCGTCGTGCTACTCACCGACGCGCGTTCCGGCGGACTGAACAGCCCGATGTTCGCGAAAAGAGAGACCCATGTTCTTCCCGGCGCCGGGATCGCGGGGCGCGGGCTCGTGCGAGGCGCCAAGGCCATTTTCTCCCTTGCCGCGGGTGTGTTGCGAGCCCGCTCGCTGCTTTCGAAATTGAACGCCGGCGCGGTGGTCGGCTTCGGTGGCTATCCCTGCGTGCCGCCCGTGCTGGCGACGCGGTTTCTGCGCCACAAGCCGGCTGTCATCCTGCAAGAGCAGAACGCGGTGTTGGGCCGCGCCAACCGTTTCCTCTCGGGCCGTGCCGACCGGTTGGCGCTCGGTTTCGCGGCCACGCAGCGTGTGCCGGCCGGCGCACGAACCGAGGTTACCGGCAACCCGGTACGCCCCGCGATCGCCGCATTGGCGAATGCCGGCTACGCGGCGCCGGACGGGAACATTCACCTGCTGGTCCTCGGCGGTTCCCTCGGTGCTCGGGTGTTCAGCGACGTCGTGCCGGCCGCGTTGCTGGCGTTGCCGAACGGTCTGCGCGCCCGTTTGAGCGTAACGCAGCAGTGCCGGCAGGAAGATCTGGATCGGGTCCGCGCGGCCTATGTCGAGGCCGGGATTGTCGCCGAACTCGCGCCGTTTTTCTCCGATGTCGCCGACCGGCTGCGGGATGCGCATCTGGTGATCGCGCGCGCTGGGGCCTCCACCGTCGCGGAACTCGCGGTCGCCGGACGGCCCTCGATCCTGGTGCCGCTGCCCGGTGCGATCGACGACCATCAGACCGGCAACGCGCGCGCATTGGCTGATGCCGGCGGCGCGTGGGTGATGCCGCAACCCACGTTCACCCCAACCGCACTAACCGAGAAGTTGACCGAACTGCTGAACAATCCCGCTGCCCTGGCCGCTGCCGCTGCTGGCGCCCGCACACAGGGCCGCCCCAACGCCGCCGCCCGTCTCGCCGATCTGGTCGAGGCCCTCATGCACCAGGAGGTGCGGGCATGAGAGCACTCCCACTTTCTATCGGCACCATTCATTTCGTGGGTATCGGCGGTATCGGCATGTCCGGCATCGCCGAGGTGCTACACAACCTCGGCTACGTCGTGCAGGGCAGCGACATTTCCGAATCCGCCAACGTGCTGCGGCTGCGGGCGGCGGGCATTGCCGTGACCATCGGGCATGACGCCGCCAACCTTGGATCGGCGCAGGTGGTGGTCACCTCCACCGCCGTCAAGCGCGACAACCCCGAGGTCCAGGCAGCCCGTGCCCGCCTGATCCCCGTGGTGCGGCGGGCGGAAATGCTGGCCGAACTGATGCGGCTGAAATGGTCCATCGCGGTCGGCGGCACGCATGGCAAGACCACCACCACCAGCCTGGTGGCGGCGGTGCTGGAAGCGGCGAAGCTCGATCCCACCGTGATCAACGGCGGCATCATCAACGCCTACGGCACCAACACCCGCCTGGGCGATGGCGAATGGATGGTGGTGGAGGCCGACGAAAGCGACGGCAGTTTCCTGCGGCTGCCGGCGGTGATCGCCGTCGTTACCAATATGGACCCGGAACATCTGGATCATTGGGGCACGGCCGAGGCCATGGTCGCGGGCTACGACCAGTTCGTCGGCAACGTGCCGTTTTATGGCTTCGCCGTGCTGTGCATCGACCACCCGGCGGTGCAGCAGATGATCCCCCGCCTGTCGGACCACCGGATCATTACCTATGGGTTCTCCCCACAGGCCGATATCCGCGCCGAGCATGTGATCCCGGACAAGTTGGGGTCGAGTTTTCATGTGGTGGTAACTGACCGGCATCGCGGGCGGGACCGCCGCCTCGGGCCATTCCGGTTGCCGATGCTGGGCGCGCATAATGTGCAGAACGCGCTGGCCGCCATCGCCATCGGCGTGGAAATGGAGCTGGACAACGAGACCCTGCGGACCGCGTTCCTGGGATTCAAGGGCGTCAAGCGGCGCTTTACCAAGACCGGCGAGGCTGGCGGGATCACGGTAATCGACGATTACGGCCACCACCCGGTGGAGATCGCCGCCGTGCTGAAGGCGGCCCGCCAGGCCGGCGCCGGGGACGTGATCGCGGTGGTGCAGCCGCACCGCTACACGCGGCTGGAATCCCTGTTCAACGAGTTCTGCACCTGCATGAACGACGCCGGCACGGTGATCGTCGCCGACGTTTACGCCGCCGGGGAGGCTCCGATCCCGGGCGTCGACCGCGATGCGCTGGTGGAGGGCTTGCGCGCCCGCGGCCACCGCCGCGTCGTGCCGCTGCCCGCGCCCGGCCGGCTCGCGGAAATGATACAGGCGATCGCCAAGCCGGGCGATTTCGTGGTGTGCCTCGGTGCGGGAAACATCACCCAGTGGGCGGCGACGCTGCCGGGCGAACTCGCGGCATTGCAGGCGGCCAGCGGCCGCAAGCCCCAGGGGAATAGCGGCGGGGGTGGGGCATGATGCGTCATGACGGCCGCCACCCGTCGATGCCGTCATCCTCGGGCTTGACCCGAGGATCCCCGACGCAACGAGTTTATAGGCATGTGCGCACCCGCCCAACACCGGCGGTGCAGGCGGTCCTCGGGTCAGGCCCGAGGATGACGGGTAGAGACAGCGCGGGGTCACCATCATGATGACCGCCGCCCAAATCCCCACCCTCGCCAGCCAGCTCCCAAAACTGCGCGGCCGGGTACAGTTCGATGCGGCACTGGCACCCAGCACATGGTTCCGTGCCGGTGGCCATGCCGAGGCGCTGGTGCGCCCGGCGGATGCCGACGATCTGGCGCAATTCCTGCGTAACCTGCCGCATACCGTGCCAGTGCATGTGATCGGCGCCTGCTCCAACATCATCATCCGCGACGGCGGGCTTCCCGGCGTAACGATCCGTCTGGCGCGGGGGTTCTCCAGCATCGCCACGAACGCAGATGGGGTGACCGCGGGCGCCGCCGCTTTGGATGTCACCATCGCCGAACACGCCGCCGCCGCCGGACTCGCGGGGCTGGAATTCCTGTGCGGCATCCCCGGCTCCATTGGCGGGGCGGTGGCGATGAACGCCGGCGCTTACGGTGGCGAAATCGCCAGCGTGCTGTCATGGGCCGACATCGTGACCCGCAGTGGGGAGCAGCGGCGCCTCTCGGCGGCCGATCTGTCCATGACCTACCGCCACGCCAGCCTGCCGGTCGGCGCCATCGTGGTGCGGGCGCAGTTGATCGCCCGAGCGGGATCGGCGGCCGTAATCGCGGCGCGCATGGCGGAAATCCGGGAGGACCGGGAGCGCTCGCAGCCCGTGCGCGCCCGCACCGGCGGGTCCACCTTCCGCAACCCCCAGCCGCATTTTTCCACCCACAAGGCGTGGGAGTTGATCGACGCCGCCGGCTGCCGCGGCCTGAGGCGCGGCGGGGCACAAATGTCGGAGAAGCACTGCAACTTCATGATCAACACCGGCACCGCCACCGCGGCCGACCTCGAAGGGCTGGGAGAGGAGGTGCGCCGTCGCGTTTTGGCCGCCACCGGGGTACGCCTGGAGTGGGAAATCCGCCGCATCGGCGTGCCGGCCGGCATGGCCAAAGGCCAGCTCGAGGTGGTGCGATGACCCGGGTCGCGGTGCTGTACGGCGGCATCTCCGCCGAACGCGAGGTCAGCCTGAACAGCGGCACCAAGGTCGTCGCGGCGTTGCGCGAGGCCGGGTTCGACGTGAACCCGATCGAGGTTGGAGACGACCTCGGTGCGGTGATCGCCGCCCTGACCCCCAAGCCAGACGCGGTGTTCAACGCGCTGCACGGCCGTTTCGGAGAAGACGGAGCGATCCAGGGTGTGCTCGATCTGCTCGGCATTCCCTACACACATTCCGGCGTGCGGGCGTCTGCCGTCGCGATGGATAAGGCCGCCGCCAAGGCGCTGTTTATCGCCGCCGGGCTGCCGGTCGCGGCCGGACGGACGGTCGGGATCGACGAACTGGAGGCATCGGACCCGCTGCCGCTGCCCTACGTGGTGAAACCGGTGAATGAAGGTTCCTCGGTCGGCGTCGAGATCATCAAGGCGGGCGACAACCGCCGTGCCGAAGTGGCCCGCGCCTGGAAATTCGGCCGCGAAGCATTGGTCGAAGAATACATCCCCGGCCGCGAATTGACCGTCGCGGTGATGGGCGACCGAGCACTGGCGGTGACCGAAATCCTGGCCGATGCCGGGGTGTTCTACGATTACGAGTCGAAATACGCCGACAGGGGCTCGCGGCATATCATTCCGGCTGCCATCCATCCGGATATTTACGCCCAGGCGCTGGACGTCGCGGTGGCCGCGCATCGCGCGCTGGGGTGCCGTGGCGCGACCCGTTGCGACTTCCGCTACGACGATACGGCCGGGGAACCAGGACGGCTGGTGCTGCTGGAGATCAATACCCAGCCAGGTCTGACGCCCACGTCGTTGCTACCCGAGCAGGCGGCGCATTTGGGGATAAGTTTCCCCAGCTTGTGCGCCTGGATGGTGGAGAACGCTGCATGCCGGGTTTGACAGCTTTCCGTTTACTATCCGTCATCCTCGGGCTTGACCCGAGGACCGCCCGCGGGGCCGGTGCCAACGGCGGTCCTCGGGTCAAGCCCGAGGATGACGGTATTTTTTCATGGGCGAAGCCATGAGCCGTGCCCCCATCTCCCGCGGCACCACCCCGCGCACGTCCATCAAGGACCGTATCTCCAAGCGCACCATGTTTCTGCGGCGCCTGAAGAAATGGGCGCGGCCGGCGGCGTGGACGACGTTCGTGCTTCTGATCGTCGGCACCGGATTGTTCGCCGCACGCAGCGTCGCACCCGGCGGGACCATCGCCAGCCTTCGGGAACGTTTGGGCGGATCGACCGACTTTACCGGCATGCGGGTCGCACATGTCGTGATCCAGGGGCGCTCCAACACCCCCGAACCGCTGCTCCGGGCTGCCATTGGCGTCTCCGAGGGCGATCCCATCCTTGGCTTTTCCGTCGAAGCCGCTCGCACACGAATCGAAACATTGACCTGGGTCGAACAGGCAACGGTGGAACGTCGCCTGCCCGACACCGTCGTGGTGGCGCTGAAGGAGCGCCGGCCCTTCGCGATCTGGCAAAACCAGAAGAAATATCTGCTAATCGACCGGGCGGGACAGATTGTTGCTAATCAGGATGTGGCGCTGTTCAAGGACAAACTGCCGATGGTGGTCGGGCCCGGCGCCCCAGCCGGCGCCAACAGCCTGCTGACGACGCTGGACAAATATCCCGCGCTCGCCGGGCGCGTCCTCGCCTCGGTGCGGGTCGGCGAACGCCGCTGGGACCTGCATCTGAAAAACGGCATCGACGTGATGTTGCCCGAGGGCCACGAGGCCGAGGCGCTGGATCGCCTGATGCAACTGCATCAGGACCACGCGCTGATGGACCGGCCACTGACCGCGATCGATCTGCGCCTGCCCGACCGGCTGGTGGTGCGCCCGCGGCCGGACGCCGCCGTCACCCAAACCGGCCCCGCGACATCCGTCCCGCCGCCGCCGCCCAGTCCGCCGGTGGTGACGCCAACCGTCGCGAAACGCCCGACATGAGGAGCGCCGTACGATGAACGAAATGTCTCGTCGCCCAACGGCCCTCCCGCCATCGTTGCCGGAGGAACCGGACCGCAAACATCACCATCGCGCCGGCCCGTTCGGCGTGCTGGACATCGGCACCACCAAGATCGCCTGCCTGATCGGCCGCACCGAAAGCGACGGCACGCTACGCGTACTGGGCTTTGGCTGGCAGAAAGCCAAAGGCGTGCGCGGCGGCAACATCGTCGATCTGGCGGAGGCCGTAAGCGCCATCCGCACCTGCGTCGGTCAGGCCGAAGACATGGCCGATATCAGACTGCGTGCGGTAACCGTGAACCTGACCTGCGGCCAGCCGGAATCCCGCCTGTACAACGTGCAATGGGCGGTCGGCGGGCGGCAGGTCGACGACCGGGATATTCGCGGCGTCGTCAACGAAGGCCGCAACCGCACCGCCGCCGACGGGCGGGATGCCATCCACACCATGCCGCAACACTTCGCGGTGGATGCCACCGACCAGGTGGACGATCCGCGCGGCCTGTTCTGCACCACCCTGAACGCCCGCCTGCACGTGATCGACGCCGCCGCCACGGCCGTGCGCACGCTGAAAACCTGCATCGCGCAGTGCGACCTGGAAATCGAGGAGCTGGTCTCCGCCCCCATGGCCGCCGGCCTGTCCATCCTCGTCGACGACGAACGCAAACTCGGAACCACCGTCATCGACATGGGCGGCGGCACCACGGGGATGGCGGTGTTCGCGGACGGGCAACTGCTGCACACCGCGCAACTGCCGATCGGCGGGTTGCACGTCACCAAGGATATCGCCACCGGCCTGTCCACCACCCTGGTGCACGCCGAACGCATGAAGACCCTGTACGGCAACGTGCAAAGCAGCCCCGACGATGAGCGAGAAATGCTGATGGTGCCGATCGTGGGGGAGGAAGACCACCAGCTCGCGCGCATCCCCCGCAGCCAAGTGGTGAATATCATCCGACCGCGCATCGAGGAAACGTTCGAATACGTTAAAGATCGGCTGGACAGTGCCGGTCTGACGCGCGCCGCCGGAAATCGGGTCGTGTTGACCGGCGGAGCCTGCCAGCTCGCCGGCGTGCGCGACCTCGCGGCTCGGATGTTGGGCCGGCAAGTGCGGCTGGGTCGCCCGGTCCAGTTGCGCGGCCTGCCTGAAATGGCCACCGGCCCCGCCTTTGCCACCGCTGGCGGCCTGCTGTCCTGGGCGGCCGGCGCGGGCCGTGGCTTCCAGGACATGGACATGGAGGAGGAGCAGCAGTCCGGCTGGCTCCGCCGCATCGTCAATTTTCTGAGGGAACGCGTATGAATTGCCCGTCAAATCCCCTTGGGGCTCTCTGGCGAATCGGGCCGTGTGTCGTAACCAGTCAATCTGACAGTCATCCCGTCGTAACGGGGGGAGCGAAAACATGACGTTGAATCTGATCATCCCGCCTCAGGCACACACCGACTTTACCCCACGCATCACCGTGATCGGTGTCGGAGGCGGCGGCACCAACGCTGTCGACAACATGATCGCTGCCAATTTGCAGGGCGTGGAATTCGTCGTGGCGAATACCGACGCGCAGCAACTCATGCACAGCCGAGCGGATCGGCGCATTCAGTTGGGGCCGCATCTGACGCAGGGCCTCGGGGCTGGCGCGAAGCCGGAAATCGGCAAGGCGGCGGCGGAAGAAGCGGCCGACGAATTGTACCGCCACCTGGATGGCGCGCACATGGTGTTCATCACCGCCGGCATGGGTGGCGGCACTGGCACCGGTGCCGCCCCCGTGATCGCCCGCATGGCTCGGGAACGCGGCATCCTGACGGTTGGCGTTGTGACCAAACCCTTTGGCTTCGAGGGTGTGCGCCGCGCCCGTTCCGCCGATGAAGGCATTGAGGAATTACAGCAATACGTCGATACGCTGATCGTGATCCCGAACCAGAACCTGTTCAGGATGGCCAACGAACGTACCACCTGGAAAGATGCGTTCAAAATGGCCGACCAGGTCCTTTATATGGGCGTGCGCGGCGTCACCGACCTGATGATGGTACACGGGCTGATCAACCTCGACTTCGCCGACATCCGCGCCGTGATGGCCGAGATGGGCAAGGCGATGATGGGCACGGGCGAAGCCGATGGCGAAAACCGCGCCATCCGCGCCGCCGAGGCGGCGATCAACAATCCTCTGCTGGAAGACACCAGCATGGGCGGCGCCAAGGGCCTGCTGATCAACATCACCGGCGGCGAGGATTTGACCCTGTTCGAGGTCGATCAGGCCGTCACCCGCATCCGCGACGAAGTGGACGAAGAAGCGAATGTGATCTTCGGCTCCGCGATCGACGAAACGTTGAACGGGCGAATCCGAGTGTCCGTTGTCGCCACGGGAATTGACTCGCCGCTCGGCGTCGCGGCGAAGGGGCCCCGACTGGTTTCGGTGGGCGGCGCGACTCCCGAACCGCAGCCCATTCCAATGTCGGCGGGTGTTGTCGCGGCCGCCCAGATAGCCGCGACGCAAGGCCTTGTGCCGCAACTGCGGCAGACGTCGTCTTTGCGGGAGGTGCCGGCAATGGAGGCCCCGCAGCCCGTTGTTGCCCGTCCGGAGGTGGCACGCCCAGCGCCGGTCATGCAGGCTGCTGCGCAGCTGCGCCAGCCGGTTCAGCCGGCATTGCAGCCCGACGCCACGGTCCGCATGGAGCCGAAGCCCGGGCTGTTCGCCGCCCCCGGCCGTCCGCAGCCCGCCGCGCCGGTCGCGGTCCCGGCCGCCGCCTCTGCCTCCCCCGCGCTTACGGAATATGCGCCGGCGCATGCGGGGCCAAGCATCTTCAGCCGGGTGACGGGGGTGTTTCGGCGCCGGTCGCCGGGCGCGCAGGATGCGCCTGTACCCCGGCCCGAAACGCTTTACACAGAGCCGCACATCACGCCGGTCACGCCAGCGGAATCGATGGATCACGAAGGGACTGGAGGGGATATCGAAAATGTTCCCGCCTTCCTGCGGCGGCAACAATCGACCCCATGAGTATGTTCCTGCATTGCGTCAAATCGTGACAAAACAATGCATTGGACCGAAACACTCGGCAATAATCATTGACTCGCCGCCGGGCGGGGGCGGTCGTAAGTAAAGGTTGGAATGCGGGGCGATGGGGCTCCGCACCGGCTTGGAAAGCGATTCGATGGACGGGCTGCCCTCGATCCTGTTCGACGATTACACCGTCTCCCAGGCGAGCACCTGGAGTCAGCGCACGCTGAAGGCGCCGATCGGTTGCGTGGGCGTGGGCGTGCATTCCGGCCGCAAGACCAGTATTTCTCTCGTCCCCGCTCCCGCGGATCATGGCATCGTATTTCGGCGCACGGATCTCGGGGTCGACATTCCCGCTCGCTTCGACGCCGTTTGCGACACCCGCCTTTGCACCGTGATCGGTTCCGGTGAAGCCCGCGTCGGCACGGTCGAGCATCTGATGGCCGCGTTGTCCGGCTCCGGTGTCGACAACGCATTGATCGAGATCGACGGGCCGGAAGTGCCTATCCTGGACGGGTCTGCCGCTCCGTTCCTGTTCCTGCTGGATTGCGCGGGCATTGTCGACCAATACGTTCCGCGCGCGATGATCGAAATCCTCCGCCCCGTGCGCGTGACCGACGGCGACGCCTTCGCCGAGTTGCGCCCCTACCCCCGCACCTCCCGCATCGCGCCGCCGGTGCTGGAGATGGAATTGACGATCGACTTCGCTGCTTCCGCCATCGGTCGGCAGGGCTGCTCGCTGCGGCTGACGCCGAACAGCTTCCGGGAGGAACTGTCCAGCGCCCGCACATTCGCGTTGGCGACGGAAGTCGAGCAGTTGCAGAAGGCCGGCCTGGCCTTGGGCGGCAGCCTGGATAACGCCGTCGTCGTCGATGAGGACAAGGTGCTGAATCCCGGCGGGCTGCGCATGCCGCGGGAGTTCGCCCGCCACAAGATGCTGGACGCCGTAGGCGACCTGGCTTTGGCCGGGTCCGCGTTGCATGGGCGGTTCGTGGCGCATCGTTCGGGGCACGCGCTGAACAACAAGCTGCTGCGGGCGCTGTTCGCCGATGCCTCCGCCTGGCGGACAATCGTTGGCGAGGAATTGGTGGCCGCGGCCGCCTAATCCCCGATGCCCCGCACCGACCGCGCTTTGGTGCTGTTTTCCGGCGGCCAGGATTCCACCACCTGCCTGGCCTGGGCGCTGGCGCGTTACCCCCACGTCGAAACCATCGGCTTCGCCTATGGGCAGCGGCATGCGATCGAGCTGACCTGCCGCGAACCCATCCGGCAGGCCCTGGCGTGCGACGCGTTGCGCGACGACCACATGGTGGACCTTACCGCCACGATCGGCGGGCTTGGGCAAACGGCGATGACCGCCGATATCGAAATCGCCATGACGTCGGAGGGGTTACCCAACACCTTCGTGCCCGGCCGCAACCTGCTGTTCCTGACCTGCGCTGCCGCTTTAGCGTGGCGGCGGGGGCTGCGGCGGATCGTTCTGGGCGTGTGCGAGACGGATTACTCCGGTTACCCCGACTGCCGCGACGATACGATCAAGGCTATGCAGTTGGCGCTGAATTTGGGCATGCAACGGCGCTTCGTGCTGGAGACCCCCTTGATGTGGCGCGACAAGGCCGCCACCTGGGCGTTGGCGGCCGCGTTGGGTGGGCAGACATTGGTGGATATCGTTCGCGAACACAGCCATAGCTGCTATCTGGGTAACCGGACCTTGCGCCACGACTGGGGCCAGGGGTGCGGCACCTGCCCCGCCTGCGAGTTGCGGGCGAACGGCTGGAACCGCTGGCGAGAGCAAAACGGAGAGAACGCATGAAAAAGCTGGCCTTGATCGCGACGTTGTCGTTGACCGCCGCGCCCGTTTGCGCCCCAGGGGCAGCATGGGCGGCGGGGGCGATCAATCCCCATGTCGAGACCGCCGGGGATTTGGCGGAACTCTGCGGCGCCAATCCCAAGGATGCGGCGTCCGATGCGCGTATCAATTTCTGCCATGGCTTCGCGCAGGGCGCGGTCGACGTGGAACGCAAATATGCCGGCGACAAGAAGAAATTCTGCATGCCGAGCCCGGCGCCGACCCGCACGGCGACGTTGACCGAGTTCGTGAACTGGGTGCGCGCGCTGCCGGCCCACCGGACGCTGGGGCCGGTGGATGGGTTGTTCCAGTTCCTGGGGGAGCGGTTTCCTTGTAAGTGAGGGGGCTGAATTTAGGCCGGCCGCACCCGCCCTTTTTCGTCATGGCGGGCGAAGGCACGCCACCCACGACTTGCGGTTTTCTGAGCGGGGCAAGCTGACGGCCGGATATGGGGTAGCGTAGCCACTGGCGCCGCCCTTCGTAAGGTTGGGCAGACCCAGGGGGAACGACAAGCATGGGCCGGGGCCACGCTTTACCGCCGGCTGGGCGACCACAACTACCAGCGGACCGTCATGATCCTGCTGCTGATATCCGCACGGCGTTGATCCTGACGAGCTGGTAGCGCTACGCGTTCATCCCCCGAACCGCTTCGACCACCGCCCGCGTCACTTCCTTGGTCGTGGCCTTGCCGCCTAAATCCGGCGACAGAATGCCCGCCGCACAGACCTGCTCCACCGCCTTCATCAGAAGATCGGCCGCCGGCTTCTCGCCCAGATGCTCCAGCATCATCGCCGCCGTCCAGAAGCTGGCGACCGGGTTGGCGATGCCCTTGCCGGTGATGTCGAATGCCGACCCGTGGATGGGTTCGAACATCGACGGGCTGCGCCGTTCCGGGTCGATGTTGCCGGTGGGCGCAATGCCGAGCGATCCCGCCAAAGCCGCCGCCAGATCGGACAGGATATCGGCGTGCAGGTTGGTCGCCACCACCGTATCGATGGAGCGCGGCTTGAGCACCATGCGCATCGTCATGGCGTCCACCAGTTCCTTGTCCCAGGTCACGTCCTTGTAGTCGTGCGAGACCAGCCCGGCGATCTCGTCCCAGAACACCATGCCATGCCGCTGCGCATTCGACTTCGTCACGACCGTCAGGTGCTTACGCGGGCGGGAGCGAGCGATCCCGAAGGCGAACCGCATGATCCGCTCGACGCCGCGGCGGGTGAAGATGGCGACCTCGGTAGCGACTTCCTCGGGCAGGCCGCGATGGGTGCGGCCGCCCTGGCCGGCGTACTCGCCCTCGGAGTTTTCGCGCACGATGACCCAATCGAGGTCGCCTTCACCGACGTTGCGCAGCGGGGACGTCACGCCGGGCAGAATGCGGGTGGGGCGCACGTTGGCGTATTGATCCAACCCCTGGCAGATCTGCAGCCGCAGACCCCACAGCGATACGTGGTCCGGAATGTTGGGGTCGCCCACGGCACCAAAATAAATCGCGTCGGCGGTGCGCAGCCACGCCAGCCCGTCCGGCGGCATGAACACGCCGTGCTTGCGGAACCAGTTGGAGCCCCAGTCGTAGTGGTCGACGACCAGCTTGAAGCCGCCATTCTTCGATGCGACGGCGTCCAGCACCTCCAGCCCCGCGCTGATAACCTCCGGCCCGATGCCGTCGGCGGGGAGGGAGGCGATCCGGTACTGGCGGGTCATGCGCTGGGTCCTTGGTTGGGGGGCGTTTGGCGACGTCCTACCGCGCAACGACCGGTTTACCAAGGCTTGGTGCGGCTGCCGTCCCCCAGCGCGCGCTGCATCAGCACGGAATCCAGCCACCGCCCGTGTTTGAAACCGACATCGCGCAGCAGGCCGGCGGGCTCGAATCCCATGCGCCGGTGCAGCGCGATGGAGCCGGCGTTCTGGCTGTCACCGATCACCGCGAGCATTTGCCGCCAGGGGCCTTGTTCGCATCGTGTCAGAAGCTCGGTCATCAGCGCGACGCCGATGCCTCGGCCGTGCAGGCCGTCCTGGACGTAGACGGAATTCTCCAGCGTGTGACGGTAGGCCGGGCGGGGGCGATAGATCGTGGCGTAGCAGTAGCCAACCACGGTGCCATCGGTCTCCGCCACCAGATAGGGCAGATCCGCGGCCAGCACCGCCTGCCGGCGCCGCAGCATTTCGTCCAGCGCCGGCGGTTCGGTTTCGAAAGACGCCTGCCCGTGCAGGACGTGGTGCGCGTAGATTCGGCGCACGGAGTCCATGTCGGCTTCGGTGGCGTCGCGCACGGTGGGATGGGTCATCGATGCCTTGTCGGTTTCCCCGTGACTTTCGCCGATCGACGTCCATTATTGAAGCTTGGATATCTCATGCGATCCATAAGGAATTCTTTGGCATGCGCGGGCTCAATCTCGACCATCTGCGGGCGTTCGGTCTGGTCGCGGAACGCGGCGGCTTCTCCGCCGCCGCCGATGTACTGGGGCTGTCGCAACCCGCCGTCAGCCTGCAAATCCGCCAGTTGGAGCAACGCCTGGGCGTACGATTGATCGAGCGGGTCGGCCGGCGGGCGACACCGTCCGCCGCCGGCACCGAGCTGCTGGACCACATCAGGCGGGTCGAGGACCAGCTTTCCGCCCTGACCGACAGCATGCAACGGCATGCGGACGGGTTGACCGGGCGGGTCCGCCTCGGCACCGGCGCCACCTTCTGCATCTATTTGCTGCCCGGCGTGCTGCGGCGGTTGCGGCTGCGGCTCCCCGGCCTCGACATCATGGTGCGCATCGGGAACACCACCGACATCCTCAAGCAAATCGAGGAGAATGTGCTGGACCTCGGCTTCGTCACTTTGCCGGTGCCGGGGCGTATGTTCGAGGTTACACCGGTCTTGGATGAAGAGTTCCTGGCAGTTCTGCCCGCCGACGCCGAACCAATGGCCGGCGACATCACCCCCGCGGTACTGAGCAAGCACCCGCTGATCCTGTACGAGCCCGGCAGCCACACCCGCACCCTGATCGACCATTGGTTCGCCGCCGGAGGCATCGCCGCGCGTCCGGTCATGGAGCTGGGCAGCGTGGAGGCGATCAAGGAAATGGTCGGCGCCGGCATGGGCTACGCCGTCCTGCCCGGCATGGCCGTTCAACCCACGACGCGTCAGCCCTCTATCGTGGCCAGGCATCTGACGCCGCCGCTGTTCCGCGGCCGGGGGATCGTGATCCGGCGGGACAAGACGCTGCATCGCGGGCTACGGGAGATCATCAAAGCGCTGGAGGAAAGCGGCGGGTTCAGCCTCGCTCCAACCGGATAAGGCGGTCGCCCGACGGTTCCACAACACCGACGACCGCGGCCGGCAGTCCGGCGGCGTGTAGCGCGGCCAGGCAGGCCTCGGCCCGGGCGGGAGACACGCCGGCGAGGAGGCCGCCGGAGGTCTGGGGGTCGATCAGCAAGGCCGTGATGGCTTCGCCGTCCATGCCGGGAAGCGCACGCCGATTGTCGGGGGCCAACGTGCTCTCCACCCCCTGTCCCGCCAGTTCCAGCGCGCCGGGCAACACGGGGGCGGCGTCGGGCCAAAGGGCGGCACTCATGCCAGAGGCGGTCAGCATCTCCGTCAAATGCCCCGCCAGCCCAAAGCCCGTGACATCGGTGCAGGCGGTGGCCCGATGCGCCATGAAGATGCGGGCCGCGGCGGCGTTGCTTTGGCACATCGAAGCGACGGCCGCTTGCAACCAGGACGCCCGCACCAATCCCCGCATGTGCCCTGCCAGCACGACCCCGGTGCCGAGCGGCTTGGTCAGGATCAGGTAATCGCCCGCGCGAAGGCCGGCTTTGCGCATGACGCGGCCGGGTTCCGCTACCCCGGTAACAGCGAAGCCCAGTGCGGATTCGGTGGCCTCGGCGCTATGGCCGCCGACCAGGGTGCAGCCGTCGGCGTTCAGCACCTCGGTCGCGCCTTGCAGCATCGCGGTCAGCTCCGCCCGCATTTTGGCGCCCGACGCATAGGGCACCGAGGCGATGGCGAGCGCCGTCCACGGACGCGCTCCCATGGCATGAATGTCGGACAGCGCGTGCGCCGCGGCGACCTGCCCGAATACGAATGGATCGTCCAGAAATGCCCGAAAATGGTCGACCGATTGGACCAATAGCTGTCCGGCCGGGGCGCGCATGACCGCGGCATCGTCCCGGTTCTCCAGCGCGTCGAACAAATCGCCGGAGCCGGATCGCGGGAGCGCCGCCAGGGCGCCAGCCAGAACCTCAGCCCCCACTTTCGCGCCGCAGCCGCCGCAACGCATGGGATCGGCGGGGGCCGCCGGCATGCGCATCTCTTTGTACATCCGCATCCAGCGGCGGTCGATCCAGTCCTTGAGGCGCCACGCGGTGCGGCCGGACACCGTGATCCCGTTGCGCCAAGCCACCGCCCGCCCACCGCCGAGGCCCATGATGACCAGTGCATCCTTCTGCGGCTTCCAGGGCTTCAAAGGTTTCCGGCGGGACGCGAGGCGCAGATTCTCCGCCAAAGGCGCCCCAGCCCGCACCGCCCAAACGCCCGACTTCGGACGCCCCAACGCCGCGCAATCACCGGCGGCGAAAACAAAATCGTGGCTGACGCTGCGCAGCGCGGCATCCACGATGACGCAGCCCGCCGGGTCGCAGGTCAGGCCGGATTCCAGCAGAAATCCCGGTCCCACCACGCCCGTCGCCCAAAGTGCCGCCGCCATGTCCAATGCGGTGCCGTCGGACAGCGGCAGCACGCCGCCGGCCAAGGCCCCGGCTGTGACGCCCGAGGCCATTTCCACCCCCGCATCTACCAATGCCGCCCGCGCAACCCGACGAGCGCGGGCAGGTGCGCTGGCCAAGGGCTCGGGCGTCGCGGAGATCAGGGTTATGCGGAGCTGTCCCCGGAAGCGGCTCGCCAGCGCCAGTGCCAGCTCCACCCCGCTCGCGCCGCCGCCGATCACCGCGATGCGGGAGTCCGGCGGCAGGCTTTCCTCCAACGCCTGAAGCTGGTCCAGAAACCGGCCGATCGGTTTGACCGGAATGCCGCCGCCGTCCGGCATCGCGGGGGAGCCACCGACGTCAATGGACAGGAGGTCGAACGGAATATCCGGCCTTCCCGTTATACCGATTGAACGAGCGGTCAGGTCGATGCGGGTCGCCTCCGCCAGGATCAGCCGGGCTCCGGCCGCCGCCGCCAATGGGGCCAGATCCATGTGAGCCTGATCCACCGTGTAATCGCCTCGGATCAGGCCGGGGAGCATGCCGGAATACGGCGTCTCCGGCTCCCGCGCCACCAGGGTCAGCCGCACACCCGGTTCCGGCTTCATCGCGAAGCGACGCAGTACCTCCACATGCGCGTGGCCGGCGCCCAGCAGGAGGATATCGGTCTCGATGGGTCCAGAGGATCGCATCCGATCATCTTAACGGACTTGCGGCGAGTCGCGCCTGTCGGGAGAATACCCGCCATGACCTGGTCCATCCTCGCCCGCGATCCTTTGACCGGCACAATCGGTGCCGCCGTCGCCACGCGGTTCTTCGCCGTGGGCGCACTGGCGATCCATGTGGAGGGCGGGGTCGCGGCCCTCGCCACCCAGGCGTTGATCAACCCCATGTATGCGATCCAGGGCATGCCTCGTCTCCGCGCCGGGGAATCGCCCGACGATGTGGCGCGGGCACTGCTGGCCCAAGATGCTGGCCGAGGACATCGCCAGTTACACATCCTGGATGCCGCGGGACGAATCACCGCATACACCGGAGACAATTGCGTGAGTTGGTGCGGATCGGTGCGCGGCGCGGACGTCTCGGTCGCCGGGAACATGCTGGCCGGACCCGCGGTCGTCGAACGCACCCTGGCGGCATTCGAGGCGTCCACCGGCCCTCTGGCCGAACGCCTGTTGGCCGCACTCGAAGCCGGGGAAAAAGCCGGCGGCGACAAACGCGGCAAGCAATCCGCCGCGTTGAAGGTGGCGACCCGAGACCCATACCCCGACCTGGACATCCGCACCGACGACCACCCCGACCCGCTGCGGGAACTGCGGCGCCTTTACAACATCAGCCAGGAGCGCTTCGCCGTATTCCGCCGCTTCCTGCCCGGCGCCGACAGCCCCTGCGGCGTGTTCGACCGCACCGTCATCGACGCGGCCATCGCTCGGGATCGGAAGCCAGTCCGTTAACCAAAGCGTGGAGAAGAACCCATGCGAGCACCTTAACGAGTCAGACGGGAAATCCGGGAACTGGCAGCCAAAGCGGAGGAGCTGGAACTCCGCGATGCGCTGCAACCTTTGGCATCGTCGTTCAAGCGCTGGGAAAATGGCGAGATCGACAGCTTCGAATTGAAGGACCTCATTCACTTGATCGCGTTCGTCGAGGCGCAAAAGGCTTGACCCCCAATCCCCGCTTGCGCGGCGGCACTCACCCCGACCACAGTGGGGCTGCCGATCCCAGGAGTTCCACGATGCGCCGCTTCCTCCTCGCCACCGCCTGTTTCCTGGCTTGCCTCACCGCTGCCCAAGCCCAGACCCTGCGCATCGCGCTGCGGGAGGACCCCGATATCCTCGATCCCACGCTGGCTCGGTCCTACGTCGGCCGCATCGTGTTCGGCGGCCTCTGCGATAAGCTGTTCGACCTGAATGAGAAGTTGGAGATCGTGCCGCAACTGGCCACCAGCTATGAGTGGAGCGACCCCAAGACGCTGGTGCTGCACCTCCGCCAGGGCGTCACCTTCCAGAATGGCGAGCCCTTCGACGCGGCCGCGGTGAAATACTCGCTTGAACGGCATCTGACGATGCAAGCCAGCTTCCGGCGCAGCGAAATCAGCACCATCGACCATGTGGAAATCGTCGACCCCGGCACCGTGCGGATCGCGTTGAAAGTGCCGACCTCCCCGCTGCTGGCACAGTTCACCGACCGCTCGGGTATAATCTATCCGCCCAAGGCCACCGAAGCCGCGGGCAAGGATTTCGGGCAGCACCCGATCTGCTCCGGCCCCTTCCAGTTCACCGAGCGCGTGGCGCAGGACCGCATCGTGCTGGACCGTTTCCCGGGGTATTGGGACGCCAGAAACATCCATTTCGACAAGGTGATTTACCGCCCGATGCCCGATAGCGCGGTGCTGACGGCCAATCTGCGGGCCGGCTCTGTCGATCTGGCCGAGCGTGTGCTGCCTACGGATGTGGCGGCGATCAAAGCCGATACGAAATTGCGTATCGTGACGTCTCCGGCACTGGGTTACGAGGGCATTACGTTCAACATCGCCAACGGCGACCGCTCCAAAGCACCGATCAACCAGAGCGCGTTGTTGCGCCAGGCGTTCGAGGCAGCGATCGACCGGCAGGCGCTGGTCGATGTGGTGTTCGCGGGCATGTACCAGCCGAATGCCCAGGCAGTCTCTCCGGCCTCGCCGTTCTATGTGCCGGATGCCGCGCCGTTGGCCCGCGACCTCGCGCGCGCCAAGGCCCTGGTCAAACAATCCGGCGTGCCGACACCCATCCCTGTGTCGATGAATGTACCCAACACGCCTGACCGCACCCAGCAAGCCGAGGTGATCCAGGCCATGGTGCGGGAGGCCGGGTTCGAACTGAAGATAAATTTGATCGAATTCGCGTCGTCCCTGTCCGCCGCCACGCAGGGCAGTTTCGAAACCTACCTGATCGGCTGGTCCGGGCGGCCAGACCCCGACGGAAACCTATATGCGTTCATGCGGACGGGCGTTGGCCAGAACGATGCGCATTATTCCAATGCCATCGTCGACGACATGCTCGATCAGGCCAGGCAGGTGTCGGGCGTTGCCGAACGGCGCGGGCTGTACGCGAAAATGTGGCAGGCGCAGCGTGCCGACCTGCCGCTGATTTATCTGTGGACCCCGGTCAACATCGTTGGGATGTCGGCGAAGCTGACGGGATTTCGCGCCGTGCCGGATGGCATGATCCGGTTGCGGGGGTTGGAGATGGGGAAGTAGCGCCCCTCTCATGAAATCCCACCTCGGCAACCGCATCGCACAAATCGTTCCGACCCTGCTGCTGGTCAGCGTTTTGGTGTTCTGCCTCCAGCAACTCATGCCCGGTGATCCCGCCGTCGTGCTGGCGGGGGAGGAGCGCGGCGACCCGCAGGTACTGGCGCAAATCCGCGCCGAGTTGTGGCTGGACAGGTCGCTGCCGGTGCAATATTTCCACTGGATCGGCAACGTGTTGCAGGGGAACCTCGGGCTTTCCTGGCACATTCGTCAGCCCGTGGCGCAATTGATCCTGCAAAAATTGCCGGTAACGCTGCAACTGGGCGGCATGGCGTTCCTGATCGCATTACTGATCGGGGTGCCGGCCGGCGTGATCGCGGCCGTGCACCGCAACGGGTTCTGGGATTATGTCGCCAACGCCATCGGGTTGGCGGGGCTATCCACACCGAATTTCTGGCTGGGGATCATGCTGATCCTGCTGGTGTCGGTAAACCTCGGCTGGCTACCGCCATCCGGTTTCGTTCCACCGACCGAGGATTGGCGGCAATCGCTCGCGACCACCATCATGCCGGCTTTCGTGCTGGGCAATGCCATCGCGGCGATACTGATGCGGCATACAAGAAGTGCGATGCTGACGGCGCTGGATCAGGACTATGTGCGCACTGCCCGAGCGAAGGGGTTGAAGGAATCCCGCGTGATTATCTGGCACGCGCTCCGCAACGCCTTGATGCCGGTCGTCACGCTCGGCGCGCTGGAATTGGGCACGCTGCTGTCGGGCGCCGTGCTGACGGAGCAGGTGTTCAGCATTCCGGGGTTCGGCAAGATGATTGTCGATGCGGTGTTCAACCGCGATTACCCGGTGGTGCAGGGTGTCGTGCTGGTCACGGCGTTTCTGTACGTCCTGCTGAATTTGCTGGCGGATATTCTTTACGTCGTGATCAACCCGCGGCTACGCGCCGGCTGATCACGCGAAGTTCCCAGCATAAGGCGCATCGGGATCGTGCTTCGCCACGACCGCCATGACGGCATTGAGGTCGTCTGGCGACAGCGTCAACCCGAACACGCCCCGCAGGACCGTATCGTATTCCGGCCGCGTTTGCAGCATCCGCCGTTCCCGCGAACCATCCATACGCCGTTCCGTAAAATGGCGGTTGAACAGCGTGCGCCGCACGCCTGGCGCAGGCTGCGTTACGATCAGGTTGTGCGCGAACATCGCGTTCGGGCGTGTCGCGGTGTACCAGTTCGCCTGCTCGTAATCCGCCGGGCGTTCTTCCTGCAAGGTGAAGCGGTAAACATCCCAGGCCAATCGGGTGAAAAAGTCCTCGACAAATCCCTAAAACGTTGAATCTATGGCGACCCTCTGGATTCGCTTGGAGGGGAACGGCCATGGACGACGTGACGGCAGACTGCGGCGCTTTTGCCGAGGCGGTTGTATTT
>CAIYDT010000090.1 GCA_903924985.1 uncultured Acetobacteraceae bacterium | reverse complement strand
GTATCGTCATCGGCGGCGGGCATGGCAGATTCTGTCCGGGGCTGGAGAGTGGCGTCAGCACCCAATCTCTAAGCGATTCCAGATGGTTGTACCATGCCCGTTTCTGAATCCCTGCTATGCGGTGAATAAGATGGGTTAGGCCGGATGGCTGGCTGGACGGCACCGGAGCATTGGTGCGAGTCAAGGAGGGCCCAGCGCAGATCCTGGTGACGATCTATCAGGCAGGCCGGCAATCCGGCGATACCGCACCGCGCCTCCAGGTTTTGCGTCTCAATGGCGATCCGATACCCGCCGCTCCACAGGCGGCGGCAGCACGGGTCGAGGACCCAGAGATACTGGCCCATGTGCAACGAACCGGCGACGTCGGGGGAGTGATCGGCGACTGGATCGGCACCCGCGGCAGTCGCCTCTGGATGGAAGGGTTCGGTATATCCCCTCACCAGGCCATCGATCCCGAGGATATCGAGTACCAGGGCGTGCTCGGCCGCGGCTGGCTTTCGCCTTGGGTAGAAGGTGGAAAATTTTGTGGCAGCCGCGGCATGGCCTTACCATTGCTGGGCTTCAAGCTCCGCCTGAAAGGCAATGCTGCGAAGGCCTACACCTGCGGCTACTCCGCCACCTTCATCGACGGCAGTGCGGTTGGGCCCGTCCCCGCCGGCGAATCGTGCGAAGCCGAAAGCCTCGCGGCCCTGGAAGCCTTCCAAATCGAGTTGCGGCCGCGCGAAGGGCGCCAGGCATCCGTTCGCACCGCGAGGCCCAAAGCCGCACGCCCGGCCAGGCGATAGTGACTGGCCGGATGGCATAGGGTCGCGGTGGCGTGAGATTCCTGTTCGTCCATCAGAATTTTCCGGGTCAGTTCCTGCATATCGTTCGGCATCTGGTCGCCGCCCGGCAGCACGAGATCGTCTTCATCACCGAACCCAATGACAACGTCATCAACGGCGTTCGCAAGGTTCCCTATGCCAGGCCGGCACCGGCCGCCGCTGACGCGCACATCGCCGCACGAGAACTCGACGGTGCGGTGCGGCGCGCCGAAGCCGTCGGCCGCACCGCCGGGAACCTGAAGCTGCTGGGCTATGAACCCGATATCATCATCGGGCATCACGGCTGGGGCGAAATGCTCAATCTGCGCGACGTTTGGCCTGACACTCCCATGCTTGGTTACATGGAGTTCTACTACCAGCCGATTGGCATCGATGTGGGGTTCGACCCTGAATTTCCGATCGGGGTGGACGACTTTCCACGCATACGTGCGAAAAATGCCATCAACCACATCGCGCTGAACCTGGACGGGGAAGGCCAGTCCCCGACCGAATGGCAGCTCTCCACTTATCCGGAATGGGCCCGCAAACGGATCAACCTGCTGTGGGAAGGGGTCAATCTCGACGTCTGCAAGCCGAACCCAAAGGTCCGCCGCACATCTCTGACGATCGGTGGCATGACGATCGAGCCATCCGACAAGCTGGTTACCTACGTCTCCCGCGATCTGGAGCCGTATCGCGGCTTTCCGCTGATGATGCGCGCCATTCCGCATCTGCTGCGGGCGCGCAAAGACATCAAGATCGTCATGGTTGGTGGCGATGGGGTCAGCTATGGCAATCCGCCGCCCAGCGGTGGCAACTGGCGGGAGGTCATGTCGCGGGAAATCGGTGCCGGCCTCGATTCGTCCCGCGTGGTATTCCCCGGCCGGGTCCCGTACGAAACGTACCTATCGATGTTGCAGCGGTCGGATGCGCACGTTTACCTGACATACCCATTCGTCGCATCCTGGTCCCTGCGGGAGGCTCTGGCGGTCGGTTGTGCGATTGTCGGCAGCGATTCTCAGCCGGTGAGAGAGTTCATCGCGGATGGTGAGAATGGGCTGCTGACCTCGTTCTTCGATCCCGCCGCCCTGGCGCGCACCGCCGTGAAACTGATCGAAGATTCCAGGCTGAGCGAACGCTTGCGTGCCAACGCTCGTCGCTTCGCGGAGGCGCGGCTGTCCATGGTCGATTACCTGAAGGCCTACGAAGCACTGATCGAGCGGATGACGGGCATGAAACTGCCAGCCGCCGAAGCCTTGCCTCCGGCAAAGCAGACCCGCGCCAAACGGTGACGCTACGCGTGTGCGCCTTGCGTCAGGCGAAACGCGGCGGCCGGATACACGCCAAGCACGCGGACTTCCGATGAGAAGAACGAGAGTTCTTCCAAAGCGCGGCGGAGCGAGGGCTGCTCCGGGTGCCCATCCACGTCGCAGAGGAATTGCGTCGCGGCGAACTCCCCGCCCATCATGTAGCTTTCAAGCTTCGTCATGTTCACGCCGTTGGTGGCGAAACCACCCAGCGCCTTGTACAGCGCCGCCGGCACGTTCCGCACGCGGAAGACGAAAGTGGTCATGAGATTCGGCACGTCGGGGTCGGGCGTCACCGGGCGCTTGGCCATGATGTAGAATCTGGTCGTGTTATGCGCGGCGTCCTCCACATTGGCGCGCAGGATATCCAGCCCGTAGATCTCGGCCGCCAGCGAGGACGCGATCGCCGCGTCTTCCTTGTTGCCCCATTTCGCCACCAGCTCCGCCGAACCGGCGGTGTCGGCTTCGATCACCGGCGTCAGCCCCAAATCGCGCAGGATGCGTCGCACCTGGCCCAGGGCAACGGTGTGCGAATGCGCCCGCTTCAGATCGCCGATGGTGCTGCCTTTGACCCCTAACAGGCAATGCTCGACCCGCTGGAAATGCTCGCCGGTGACAAACAAGCCCGAATCGGGGAGCAGATGGTGGATATCCGGCACCCGGCCGGCGAGACTGTTCTCGCACGGCAGCATCGCCAGCGTGGCCCGCCCGTCCCGCACCGCGTCCATGGCCGTTTCGAACGATTCGCACGGCAACGTCGTCATCGCCGGAAACGCCGCGCGACAAGCCAGATCGGAGTAAGCGCCGGGGACACCTTGGAATGCGATCTTGCCGCTCATACGGGCGAGCCTTTCAGGGTCAGAATCTGTCGCGCGCGATCGAGATCGGCCGGGGTATCCACGCCGAACGGACCGTACTCCATGCGGACGCAAGCAATGCGCATCCCGGCCTCGAGCGCGCGGAGTTGTTCCAGGCTCTCCCGCCGTTCCAGCGGGCTGGGCGGCAACGCGACATAACGATCCAGGGCGGCCCGGCGATAGGCGTAGATGCCAACATGGTGCCAGCGCGGCCCGTCGCCCCAGGGAATGGGATTGCGGGAAAAATACAGCGCCGGGGCGATGGTTTGCCCATCGGGGAACGCAACCGCGGCTTTGACGAAGGACGCCGTATTGGCTTCCTCGTCCGAGTGGATGGGCACGACCAGCGTGCCGATATCGATGGCCGGATCCGCCAACGGCAGCACAACCAGCCGCAGCTGCGCGGCCTCCAGCGTCGGAAAATCGCCTTGCAGGTTCACGACCACGTCGTGACGCCGGTCGGGGTCCAGTTCGGCCAGCGCGGCGTGCACCCGGTCCGACCCCGAGGGCAGGTTGGGATCGGTCAGCACCGCCCGTCCGCCGGCCTGGCGCACCGCCTCGGCAATTTCCGCATCTCCGCACGCCACCGCGACCGGGCCGATATCGGCTTCCAGGCCGCGTTCCAGCATGTGCACGATCATCGGCTTGCCGTTGATCTCGGCCAGCGGCTTGTTCGGCAGCCTCGTGGAGGCCAGCCGAGCGGGGATGACGATAATAGGGTTCACGAGGCTCCGATCGGATTCGATTTCGCGGGTTGGGTGGGTTGAAGGGGTGGGACGGTTTCCTTATGGTGCCCCTAGCTTATGGACGCGCTGTCCCGCGCGCAACGGCGTGCGTCCACCTGAACCTGCCCCCGCGGCACACGACGAGGATGTTACGCCTTATGGACAGTACCGAGGTCAACAAGGGCATGGCCGCGATTCTGGTCGCCGGCATCGCCTATTTTTTAGCCGGCTGGATCAGCGCGACCCTCGTTCACGAGACCAAGCCCGAGCATGAAGTCCTGAAGATCGAGGGCGCGGCGCCCGCCGAAGCCTCGGCCGAACCAGCGAAAGCGGAACCGCTGCCGCTAATCGCACCGTTGCTGGCGAAGGCCGACGTCGCCACGGGCGAGAGCAACGTCAAGAAGCTGTGCGTGTCCTGCCACACCTTCACGGAAGGCGGCAAAGCCGGCGTTGGGCCAAATCTTTACGGCGTCGTCGGCGCGGGGCGCGGCCACATGGAAGGCTTCAACTATTCCGCCGCCATCAAGGGCAAGGCCGGCAACTGGACGTATGAAGAGCTGAACGCTTGGCTGGCAAAACCCGCCGCCTTTGCGCCCGGCACCCGCATGACCTTCGCGGGGATCAAGAGTGCCGACCAGCGCGCCGACGTGATCGCCTACCTGCGGACCCTGTCGAAAACCCCGGTGCCGCTGCCCTGAGCTTGGACTTCCCGCGACTGATCGCGGCGGCCGAGGCCGCCGCGGACGTCGCCGGAGCGGTCGTGCGGCCGTTCTTTCGGGCTGGGGTCGCCGCTGACGCGAAGTCGGACCGCTCCCCGGTAACCATCGCCGACCGGACGTCCGAACAAGCAATGCGAGCGGTTCTGAGCGAGCGCTTCCCAGACCATGGCATTTTGGGGGAGGAGTTCGGCCTGGATCGGCCGGACGCCGCGTTGCGCTGGGTGCTCGATCCCATCGACGGCACGCGTGCCTTCATCACCGGCCGCCCGACCTTCGGCATTCTGATCGCGCTACTGGAAAACGACCGCCCGATTCTGGGCGTGATCGACCAGCCCGTGACCGGGGAACGCTGGATCGGCGCCGCTGGGCAATCATCCGTGTTTCGCGGCCCGTTCGGCGGGCGAATCGGATGCCGTCCCTGCCCGTCGCTGGCCGATGCCGAATTGTCCTGCACCAGCCCGGAGATGCTGGGGGGGGGCGACATGCCGCGCTGGAAGCAACTGGCGTCCAAGGTGCGGCGCAACTACTGGGGCGGCGACTGCTACGCCTACGGCCTTTTGGCGCTCGGACAAATCGACATCGTCGCCGAATCGGACATGAAAATCTGGGATTGGGCACCGCTGGTCGCCGTGGTCGAGGGCGCCGGTGGCCGTGTCACCGACTGGAACGGCGCCCCGCTACGTCCCGATGGCGATGGTCGCGTGCTGGCGGTGGGGGATCCCGCGCTATTACCCCTGGCCGTGGCGGCACTGAGCAATCCGCCCGTTGCTTCGCCCTGACGGGTGGCCCAGGCTGGGGATACCGTAACCAGACCACGAGGCAACCTTTGCGCGCGATAGCCTGTTTGCTTCTGCTCCTGTTCCTGCCGCCTGCCGCCTGGGGCGACAGCGGGCCGGTCACCCGGAGCCACGCATTGGCGGTCCTCGGGGAACCAGCCCTACCCCCGGATTTTCCTTGCCTCCCCTACGTCAATCCTAACGCACCCAAAGGCGGGTCGGTGACGCTTGCCACCTTGGGCACCTTCGACAGCTTCAATCCCTTCATCCTGCGGGGAACCGCGGCGTTTGGGCTGGTAAACCCCTGGATTGTTTTGCCAGGCGGCTCGGGTTCCGGCACCTCGGTCGGCCATGTGTGGGAAAGTTTGCTGACCGGTTCCGCCGATGAGGGCTCCACAGGTTACGGGCATCTGGCGGCAACGATCGAACTGCCGGCCGACAAAATGTGGGTGGCGTTCGAGTTGCGGCCCGAAGCCCGCTTTTCCGACGGAACTCCGGTCACGGCCGAGGATGTCGCCTGGACATACCGCACTCTGTTGGTGCATGGCCGCCCGGGCATGCGGATCCAGTTTGCCGATGTGGCGGATGTTGCGGTGGAGGGGCCGCGCCGGGTGGTGTTCCACTTCAAATCCAACCAGAACCGCGATTTGCCGCTGCTGGTGGGCGGACTGTCCGTCCTGCCGAAGCATTTCTTCGAGGGCCGCGACTTCGAGCGCCCTTTGACCGATGCACCCATCGGCTCAGGACCATACAAAGTCGCCAGCTTCGACCTGGGGCGATCTGTGACCTACCAGCGCGATCCAAACTGGTGGGCGGCCAATATGCCCACCGGCAAAGGGACCAATAATTTCGACAGGGTGAAGGTCGAATACTTCCGTGAGGGCACTGTCGTGATGGAGGCCTTCAAAGCCGGCCAGATCGACATACGCAGTGAGAACGTCTCCAAAAACTGGGCGACGGCGTACGACTTCCCGGCGGTGAAGGCCGGCACGGTCATCAAGCGCAGCTTCCCGCACCATCTTCCCAATGGCATCCAGGGCTACGCGATGAATACCCGCCGGGCGGTGTTCGCCGACCGCCGGGTGCGCCAGGCGATCGCTGAAATGTTCGATTTCGAGTGGTCCAACAAGGCGTTGTTCTACGGCGCCTATACCCGCACAACGAGCTACTTCAGCAACAGCGACCTCGCATCGTCCGGCCTGCCGTCGGCCGGTGAGCAGGCGTTGCTGGAGCCGTTCAAGGCAAAATTGCCGCCGGAGGTATTCTCGACCCCGTTCTCGGTGCCGGTCACCGATGGCTCCGGCAACAACCGGGAGCAGATGCGTCACGCGCTCGCGTTGCTGAAGGAGGCCGGCTGGACCGTGAAAGACCGCAAGCTGGTGGACGCGAATGGCCAGCAGATGACGTTCTCCATTCTGCTGGACGAGCCGTCGCTGGAACGCCCGTCTCTCCCATATACCGAGACGTTGCAGAAGCTGGGGATCGATGCCCGCGTGCGCATGGTGGACCCGGCGCAGTACCAGCGCCTGACCGACGACTTCGATTTCGACATGACCATGATGGTCTACCCGCAAAGCGATGTGCCGGGGAACGAACTTCGCGACTATTTCACCTGTGCCGCCGCGAAAGCGCAGGGCAGCAGCAACGTCGCCGGCGCCTGCGATCCAGCCGTGGACGCACTGGTCGAGAAAATCGTCACCGCCCAAACCAGACCCGCTTTAACCGATGCCGCTCGGGCACTGGACCGCGTGCTGCTGTGGAACTGGTACCTGGTACCCAACTGGGGCAATCTGGAATTTCATATCGCCTGGTGGGACCGGTTCGGCTGGCCGGACAAACCGATCCGTGAGGGCTTCAACTTCGACACCTGGTGGGTGGACCAGACCAAGTCCGCCGCCACCGAAGCGGCGCGCGGCCGCTAGCGCGATATGGGAGCCTACATCGCCCGCCGTCTGCTGCTGGTTATTCCGACACTGTTCGGGATCATCGCGATCAACTTCGCGATTGTCCAGTTCGCTCCCGGCGGGCCCGTGGAACAAATGATCGCCGAACTGAAAGGGCGCGGCGACATGTCGTCCCGCCTGACAGGCGCGCGTTCGGATTTCGGCGGAACCGGCAGCTACCGCGGCGCTCGGGGGCTCGACCCGGCCATTGTGGCCGATATCCGCAAGATGTTCGGGTTCGACAAGCCGCCGCTGACCCGGTTCGGCGATATGATCTCCGACTATTTACGGTTCGATTTCGGGCGGAGTTTCTTCCGCGATCAGTCGGTTTTGCAATTATTGCTACAACGAATGCCCGTGTCCATTTCGCTGGGCCTGTGGTCCACGCTGCTGGTTTACGGCATCTCCATCCCATTGGGGATCGCCAAGGCGGTGCGGCACGGCAGCCGGTTCGACGTCGCGACCAGCGCGGTCGTGCTGGTCGGCTATGCCGTGCCGGGATTTTTGCTGGCGATCCTGCTGGTGGTGCTGTTCGCCGGTGGCGGGTTCCTGCACTGGTTCCCGCTCAGCGGCCTGATTAGCGAGGGCGCCTCCGACTGGCCCTGGCCAGCGCGTGCGATGGATTACCTCTGGCACATGGTGCTGCCCACCGTCGCCATGGTGGTGGGCGGGTTTGCCAGCCTGACGATGCTGACCAAAAACTGCTTCCTGGAGGAAATCGGCAAGCAGTACACCGTAACCGCGAGGGCGAAGGGCGCGAGCGAACAACGGGTTCTCTACGGGCACATGTTCCGCAATGCGATGCTGCTGATCGTCGCGGGATTTCCGCAGGCGTTCATCTCCATCCTGTTCACCTCCGCGCTGCTGGTCGAGATCATTTTCTCACTCGACGGGTTGGGCCTTCTGGGCTTCCAGGCGGCGATCCAGCGCGATTATCCGGTGATGTTCGGCACGCTGTATCTGTTCACCCTCGTCGGACTGCTGCTGCAGATCGTTGGCGATATGATGTACACGCTGGTCGACCCCCGTATCGACTTCGAGGCGCGCTCTTGACGCTCAGCCCCGTCACGCGCCGCCGCATCGCGATCTTCCGCGCCAATCGGCGCGGGTTCTGGTCGCTGTGGATTTTCCTGGTGCTGTTCGGCCTGTCGCTGTTCGCCGAATTCATCGCCAACGACCGGCCTTTGCTGATCCGGTTCGACGGGCACTGGTACGTGCCGGTCCTGCAAGATTATAGTGAGGACGCATTCGGCCCCGATTTCCTGCCAACCGAGGCGGATTACACCGACCCCGTGTTGCATAAAACCATCCTGGCCAAAGGCTGGATGCTCTGGCCACCGGTACCGTTCAGCTACACGACCTCGGTCAAGGATTTAGACCGACCGTCGCCGTCCCCGCCGAGCTGGCGTAATCCGCTCGGGACGGACGATCAGGCACGCGATGTGCTGGCGCGGGCGATCTACGGATTTCGCCTGTCGGTGCTGTTTGGGTTTACCCTGACCGTAGTGTCCTCGGTGGTCGGCGTGATCGCGGGCGCGGTGCAGGGTTTCTACGGCGGGATGACCGACCTGCTGTTCCAGCGCTTCATCGAAGTCTGGAGCGGGATGCCGGAGTTGTACCTGCTGATCATCCTCGGCAGCATCATCACACCCGGATTCTGGGTGCTGCTGATTTTTCTACTGCTGTTCCGCTGGATGAACCTGACCGGCGTGGTCCGCGCCGAATTCCTGCGCGGACGAAACCTGGATTACGTACGCGCGGCGAAAGCTCTGGGCGTGTCCGACATCATTGTGATGTGGCGGCACATCTTGCCGAACGCGATGGTCGCGACTTTGACCTATCTGCCGTTCACCCTGTCGGGTTCGGTGACGTTATTATCGACCTTGGATTTTCTGGGATTTGGCCTGCCGCCCGGTTCCCCCTCCCTCGGAGAACTCGTGGCGCAGGGAAAGAGCAACCTGACGGCGCCCTGGCTCGGCTTCACCGCCTTCTTCGTGCTGGGCGGCGTGCTAACGTTGCTTATTTTCGTGGGGGAAGCGGTGCGGGACGCCTTCGATCCTCGCCTCCTCCCCGGGTCGTCGTCATGAGCCTGGTTGAGGTCCGGGACCTTTCGGTCGCGTTCGGGACCAAACGCGTGGTCGATGGCGTATCGTTCAACCTGGATCGCGGCGAGACGCTGGCGCTGGTGGGAGAGTCAGGGTCCGGCAAATCTCTGACGGCCCTGTCGTTGCTGCAATTGCTGCCGGCCGGCGGGACGAATCCGACCGGGCGTGTGACGGTGGATGGCCAGGAGGTCATCGGCGCCAATCCCACCACGCTCCATCGCGTGCGAGGCGACTTGGCCGGCATCGTATTTCAGGAACCGATGACCAGCCTGAACCCGCTGCACCGCATCGGCCTGCAAATCTCCGAGGCGATCACACTGCATCACCGTTTACCAGCGGACGAGGTGCGCGCGAGGGTCATCAAAGCATTGACCCAGGCCGGTTTCGCAGACGCAGAGTCGCGATTGGAGGCATTCCCCCACCAGCTCTCCGGCGGCCAACGGCAGCGGGTCATGATCGCGATGGCCTTAGCAAACGATCCGGCCCTACTCATCGCGGACGAGCCGACGACCGCGCTGGATGTCACCATCCAGGCACAGATACTGCGGCTATTGCTGGAACTGAAAAGAGAGCGTGGATTGGCCCTGCTGCTGATCACGCACGATTTGGCGCTGGTGCGCCGTTTCGCGGATCGCATCGCGGTGATGAAGGATGGGGAGATTGTGGAGACCGGGCCGGTGGCCGAGGTCTTCGCGGCGCCGGCACATCCGTATACGCGGATGCTGCTCGCGTCGGTGCCCAAAGGGGCGCCCGCACCGGTGCCCGCCAGTGCGGCAACGGTTCTCACGGCGGACAATATCCGGGTGTATTTTCCAATCCGGCGCGGTGTCCTGCGGCGTGTGGTTGGTAACGTGCGCGCGGTGGATGGGGTGTCGTTCCGTGTCCATGAGGGAGAAACCGTCGGGTTGGTCGGCGAATCCGGCTCCGGCAAGACCACTCTGGCGCTGGCGACGTTGCGCCTGGAACACGCGACCGGCCGTGTGGCTTATGTCGGCCGAGATCTCAGTACGCTGGACAACCGAACGATGCGCCACCTTCGTGCCCGTATGCAGATCGTCTTCCAGGATCCCTACAGCAGCCTATCGCCGCGTTTACCGGTCGGGGACATCGTTGCCGAAGGCCTGACTATCCACGAACCAGCATTGACCCGAACCGACAGGATGGAACGGGTGCGCGTGGTCCTACAGGAGGTCGGCCTGTCCCCCGACAGCGCTGAGCGCTACCCGCACGAGTTCAGCGGCGGCCAGCGTCAGCGTATCGCCATCGCGCGAGCCATGATCCTGAAACCGCGCTTTGTCGTTCTGGATGAACCGACCAGCGCCCTGGACATGTCGGTGCAGGCCCAGATCGTCGATCTGCTAAGGGACCTGCAGGAACGCCACGGTTTGGCGTACCTATTCATCAGCCATGATCTGAAGGTCGTCAAAGCCCTGGCCCACCGCGTGATCGTATTGCGCGGCGGGCAGGTGGTGGAAGAAGGTGACGCCGCGACGATTTTCTCGGTACCCCGGCAGGACTATACCAAAGCCCTCATGGAAGCAGCGTTCGCCTAGCCGCCGGTTACCAGGCTTCCTTCCCGTGCAGCGGCCGAGCGACGACCGCGGCTGCTTCCTTCGCCTTCTGTTCGGCCTCGTGTTTGTCGAACATCAGCCGCGCGGCGGAGGCCCGCTTCTCCGACAGCAGATCGCGATGGTCGGTGCACCAATCGAACGATTCCCGCCGGGGCCCGTTATCGCCCGAAAAATGCGGCATCACGTAGCGTTGATACAGCTCATAGGAACGCTTGGTTTCGTCGAAGTCAGCCCAGTTGTGCACCTGTTGCAGAAACACGCCGAAATCGCCCTGCTTATCATACAGACGCTGGATCAGCGCGATGGCATCGTCCGGAGTGCCGATGACACCGAACTTGTTCTCGATGAACCACTCCGCTGCGTCGTATCCCTTGGGAACGCTGAAGCGCAGTTGGTTGTTGTTCAGATAGGTCAGGTAGCGCTCGAACCCGAATTTCACATTCTCCATCGCCTTGGCGCGGGTCTCAGCGATGTGCATCGGCCCAACCAAACGCAGCCTGGAGGGGTCCATCGTGCGGCCGTGTTCGGCGGCGAGGTCGTTGGCGATTTTCCAGTTCGCGCCCAGTGCGTCGAAGCCGAACGGGTTGGTCGCTGCGACGCAGATCATCGCCAGATCGTATTTCCCGGCCAGACGCCCGCCGGAGGGCGTCACGGAACTGACCACCGCGACCTCGGGGTAAGGCTTGGTGTAAGGAAGGATATGCGCACGAGCACCGACGAAGTTGTACCAATCGGTCTTCTCGTTGACGGTTTCGCCTTTGAACAGCCGCAGGATCAGGTCCAGAGCCTCGGCCATGCGGTCGCGCTGGGTGTCGGGGTCGATGCCCATCATCAGCGCATCGGACGCGAGGAGCCCGGGTCCGGCCCCAAACATCACACGACCGCGGGTGTGGTGATCCAACTGGATGATCCGGTTCGCGACCATCAGCGGGTTGTGGTACGGCAGCGAGATCACCCCAGTGCCGAACTTGATGGACTTCGTCCGTTCGGCGGCAATGGCGATGAACAGTTCCGGGGAGCTGATCAGCTCCCAGCCAGCGGAATGATGTTCGCCAATCCAGGCCTCATGAAAACCGAGCTTGTCGAGCCACTGCATCAGTTCCAGATCGCGGTCGATGCAGGCCGAGGGGTTCTCGTCCATCGGGTGGAACGGCGGCAGAAAGGCGCCGTGACGAAGCGGGATGCGGGCCATTGTCGGATTCCTCCAGAATTCGGACAGTATGTTATCAGGATTTGCCCCGCCGCAAACCCGCCGCGCCCCAATCAGTGACACAAGCATGAGCGAAACCATCGACTGTATCTTCTGAAACTGCGCGGCACGTCCCCCGGTCTGACCGGCTTGCTTTTGGCGCCGATGGGATTGGGCGTGCTCTTCGCACTGCCGATCATGGGCCGGTTGAGCGAGCGGTACGGCGCACGCATGATTTCCGGCGGTCCGGTCGGGACAACGGATTTGGCGATCTTTTTGCAGGATGCATTGGCGACCACGGAGATCCCGGCGACGGCGTACATGGGGACGTTCTGGCTGCCGGCCGGATTGGCGGCGGAGGGCATTCTGGCCGCCTCGCAATTGCCGGGCGTGCGGAGTCGTGCCTAAGCTGGGGCAACACACCAAGTGAGGGAACGAAGCCATGAGCGGAGAGAATTGCCTTGCCGGCCTGAAGATCCTCGACCTGACCCAGTTCGAGGCCGGCCCATCCTGCACCGAAGCCCTCGCCTGGCTTGGCGCCGACGTCGTGAAGGTCGAGAACCCCGGGCTCGGTGACCCAGGCCGGTCCTCCGGCCGCACCAGCGGCGACAAGGACGCTAACTACTTCCTGCAATACAACTCGAATAAGCGTTCTGCCGCGGTCAATCTGAAGGATCCGCGCGGGCTGGAGATCGTCAAAAATCTCGTCAAGCAAGCCGACGTGATGATCGAGAATTTCGCACCGGGCGCGATTGAACGCCTCGGCCTGGGCTACGACGTTGTCAAGGCGATCAACCCGAGCATCATCTTCTGTCAGATCAAGGGCTTTGGCACGGGCAGCCCTTTTGAAAAGGGCCTGGCCTTCGATATGATCGCCCAGGCGTGCGGCGGCCTGATGTCCATTACGGGTGAGGAAGACGGCCCGCCCTGCAAGCCCGGTGCGACGATCGGCGATACTGGCACCGGCATGCTGATGGCGATCTCCATCCTCGGTGCCTATGTCCGCCGCTTGCGGACCGGCCAGGGCGAGCATCTGCAACTCGCGATGCAGGACTCCATCCTGCACTATATCCGCAATGCCTTTGCCTACATGGAGCGCACCGACGGCCAGCCGGCCCCGCGCGCCGGATCGAAGACCGTGGGTGGCGGCAATCCGCCGATCGGGGTTTACCCCTGCAAGGGCGGCGGACCGAACGACTATGTCTATATCTACACCTCCGCCGCGAATCCCGAACACTGGACGCGCTTGCTGAAGGTGATGGGCCGCGACGACCTGATCGGCGACGCGCGCTTCGCGACGCCAGCTGGGCGTACTGAACGACGCGAGGAAGTCGATGCGATCGTGTCGGAATGGACGCGCAAGCAGGACAAGCATACCGCGATGCAGCTCGTGAGCGGCGCCACCATCCCATCGGGTGCGGTGCTGGATACACGCGAATTGGCCGACGACAAGACGTTCGAAGAGCGCAAAATCCGCCAGACCATGAAGCACCCGGTCAATGGCGACTACGTCATGAGCGGTTGGCCGGTTCGCTTCGGCGGCAAGCCGCCGGCCGTCGGCCCGGCGCCGGTGCTGGGACAACACTCCGGTAGCGTCCTGGCGGATTGGCTGAAAATGGATGCGGGTGCGATCAGCACGCTGAAAGCGGAAAAGGTGATTGCGGGATGAAGACCGAATACTGCACCGTACACGACGAAGGCCGGGTCCGTATTGTCACGCTGAACCGGCCGGAGGTGCTGAACGCGTTGCACGCCGACGCCAACGACGAGTTGGCGGCGGTGTGGGACGAGTTCGCGGAACGCGACGATTTATGGGTGGGGATTGTCACCGGAGCCGGCGGGAGAGCTTTCTCCGCCGGGAACGACCTGAAGGTTCAGGCCGCCGGGAAACGCCGGCCGAATGGGCCGCGCGGCTTCGCCGGGATTTGTCATAGGTTCGATCTGTTCAAACCGATGATCGCCGCGGTGAACGGCGTAGCGATGGGGGGAGGGTTCGAGACCGCTCTGGCCTGCGACATCATCATCGCGGCGGAGAATGCGGTCTTCGCGCTGCCCGAGCCTCGGGTCGGGTTGATCGCGGGGGGCGGTGGCGTACACCGGCTGCCCCGCACGATCCCGATCAAGCAGGCGATGGGCATGATTCTCACCGGCCGGCGTGTGCCGGCGCGGGAGGGATTCGAACTCGGGTTTGTGACCGAGGTCGTGCCCGAAGGACAGGCGTTGGAAGCAGCCAAACGCTGGGCCGGAATGATCCTGGAATGCTCACCCAAGGCGGTGCGGGCGTCGAAGCAGGCGTCCTACATGGGTCTGGACGAGCAGAAGCTGGAAACAGCGATGCGCACCGTTTATCCGGCGCAGCAGGAAAACATCGATAGCCAGGATTATATCGAAGGTCCGAAAGCCTTCGCGGCAAAGCGCAAGCCGAACTGGCAGAATAAGTAGGGGTACGTTCCATGGGGATCCACGTCCACAACCTTTATTGCGACGCCGATGGCGAGTCGCATTGGCGGGACATCAATGTCGACTGGGCGCAGGAGGGACCGGAGGGAAAAACCTCGGTGCTGCAGCCCGCGTTCGGCATCATCTTCCGTCAAACGCAAGCGGAGCATGACCGGCCCTGGCATCCCGCGCCTCGCCGGCAATACATCGTCAATCTCGATGCCGGCGTGCAACTGACCGCCAGCGATGGGGAGGCTCGCGTTATCGGCGCCGGCGAAATCGTCCTTGTGGAGGACGTCACCGGCAAAGGTCACCTTTCGAAATCGGTCAACAACAAAATGCGGCACTCGATTTTCTTGCCGCTCGAATAAAGGAAACGTCAAAATGCGTATTCATAACATCTATGTCGATGACGCCGGTGAGACCCATTGGCGCGACGTCGAGGTCAAGTGGGTCCAGGAACGGAATGGCAGCAAGCTGTCGGACCGGTTGCCGGCCACCGGGATCATCTTCCGGGAGACCGCCGGGGATTATGACCTGGATTGGCACCCGGCGCCGCGCCGGCAGTACATCATCAATCTGGACGGCGGTGTGAAGATCACCGCGAGCGACGGAGAAGCCCGGGAAATCGGCGCTGGGGAAGTCATCCTGGTCGAGGATGTCCGTGGCAAGGGGCATTTGTCCCAGTCGATCGGCGGGAAAATGCGGCACTCCATCTTCGTGCCCGTGGAATAGGGTGGTTATTGCGGGCTATCGCTCAACGGAACGGGCGTGAACGTCGCGGCCAACGGAAAATCCAGCGTCCAGGCGGTTCCAAGGTCGGCTGCGATGTCCCATCCCGCCGGCTTGGCAGAGGTCGAATAATTGTCGGTGACCGCGTTGCCCCGACCGATGGTCGTGCCGCCATACGGGTAATAAAGACCGCAGGAGGCTGAAACGTTGGCGAGCGGGCTCGCCAATGTCAGCACCAAATGGGTTGCATCGATCCTCGCGCACGCCGTGGCGTTGACGATATTGCCTGGCGACGCCGTGGTCCCGCCATCCATGATGGCGAACCCGGTGCCCGTCGCGGCTTGCAGCGGCACTTTCAGATCGGTGCCTACGTCATGCTGCACGGTCAATATCACGGAGGTGTTCGACTGACGGTAGGCATGGACAATGCGTGGTCCTCCGGCCGAAGGCAGACCGGATGGAATGACTGAAATTGAGTCCGCCAAGCCTGCCGTGACCAATGCCCGAGCAACGACCGGGGCGGCCAGCCGGGCGAACCTTTGATTGTCCAGGCTGTCCCGATGCGCGCTGTCACCTCCCGTGGCAATTCCGGTCGTTGGGTCCCAGGACGAACCGCGGGGATTGCTATCGGAGGTTTGCGGATTGCCGATAACGACATTCTGCGTCGCGTCTGCCGCCATTGTGACCACCGCCGTTCGGTGCATTTGCATGCCACCCCCCGACCCGTAGGGGATCGCATTCCACCAGATCAACGGAAGGTTGTTAGCCGTCTGGTTCAACATACCTCGTTCGAGGCTCAGAAAGCGTTTGGCGGCCGTCGTGAAGGTGATCAGTTCCGAATAGTTCCGAAGGCTATCCGTTTCGTTCCACGGCCACACGATGGCACAGATATCGGAGGCGTCGTACGACGCGAGGCCGGTGAGCGCCTGTTGCACGGCCTGACCGTCGGCGCCCGTGCTCCACGTCGATGGGTCGGACCCGTCCAGGGGGTTTTGCAGGAAACTGCCGTAGTAGTCGGTATTCGGAACGTCATAGATGCCATGGCCGCTTTGCATCGTGTCGCTGGTCGGGCTGCCGGATGTTGCCAGCACGCCGTACGACAGCGCGCCTGTGTGCCAGGCGACCCCTTGTGCCAGCAATGCCGCCGCGCCGTCGTTCAGCGCATAATTGACGGCATTGGACTGCCCGTCGATCAGCAAGAGGACGCTCCGCCGGCTGCCCCTGAACCATCTGGTGGCGTAAGACAGGAGTTGCCCAATTTCGGTCGGAGTGAGCGCGCGCGGCCAGCAGGCTGCTTCATGGAACCAACACTGGGCGGCGCCAAGCAGAGTCCCATCGTGCAGGAACAGAATGGGCGGATTGCCAGAGGGAAATTGGGGCCGAGCGACTGCGGAGGCGACCTGAGTACCGTCCAACCAGACGTTTACGCCTCCCCCGGCCTGGGACTGCAACATGATCGAGTGGGTGTGCCGGCGGGTAAGTGCCTGAGTTAGGACGGTCTGCCCAGATCCCGGAAACAGCACGAGCCGGTTGCTGCCCCCCAAGCTGTCGGCCTGGAGCAACGGCATCGTTCCGGCGGATAGCAACGTGACCGAACTGGCATCGCGCCCCGACCCCTGGCGCCAGTTCGGACGGGACCAGACGAAATACCAAGTCCAGGACCCGCCCCAAGTAACCACGGATGCGGGTGCCTGAAAGCCCAGGTCCGGATCCAAGGGCGGCGTCAAGGGATTGGAGATCGATGCGAACCTGCTAATCCCGCCCAATAATCCGGCCAGGCGCGCAGTTCCGAGCGGTGCACCGCTGGGCGTGCCGAAGGTGTAGGGCGTCATCGGGTTCGTCCCGCCCGACTTATCGACCAATCCGCCCACAGACTGATTCCAGCCGGCCAGTGCGGAACCGGTTGGTCCGGTGAAGCCGCTAAATGTTCCCGCATCCCACCAGCCGGATAATCCGGGCATCGTAGAAAGCAGCGCGGTGCCGGTTGTGCTTTGCCCAGCAGACGAAGCAAGTGGCTGCCACAAAGCAACCCTGCCGTTACCCAAAGACATTGGCCGCCCCGGCCGGACCAAAATGATACTCATTCAGGTCACCGTGAATGCGGTGGTGTAAACCGTTGGTGCGCTGCCGTCGGTCCCTGCTGCCCAGACATACCATGTCCCCGCCGTCGCCGGCGTCGGCACATAGGCCCCCCAAAGGTCCGTGTTCACGAAACTGCCGGCCGTCCAGCTCGATGGTGCGATAGTCGCCGAGGTGGAAAAACCGAACTGCACGGCAGCGGTCGCGGGTGTGACATGCACGTTGACACCGATGGCACCCGTTCCGTGCGTATAACTGCCCGATGGCGTGACGTTCCAGACGATGGATGTTATCGCATCTGACTGAGCGGCGGTGCTCGCGGTAACAACCGCCGACAACGGGCCCGAGCCGCTGGCGTCGACCGCGACGACGCTGAAGTCGTAGGAGGTGTTGGCCGAGAGCCCAGAAATTGTCTGGGTTGTTCCGGACAATCCGGCCATCGACCCGGTCCATGTACTGCCACCCGTGACCCGATATTGTACCGTATAACTCGTCGGGGCTGCCCCCGAGGGCGGCGCTTGCCAGGACAATTGGATGCTCGACGAGGTGGCGTTGCCGGCTGTAACGCTGCCGACCATCCCGGGGGCGTTACCAGCGGAAGCGGTCGAGACGGTCACAACGGCGGATGCGGCACCCGAACCGACGGCATTGGTTGCGATTACACAAAAATCGTATGAAATCGTCGCGATGAGGCCAGCGACGGTATAAGGCGCCGCGGCAACGGTCTGGCTCGCGACTGTCCAACTCGATGTCCCGGTCTGCCGGTATTCCACGATATAGCCTGTCGCGGGGGCACCTGAGACCGGCGCCGTCCAGGTCAGGGTGATGCTATTATTCGTCTGGGCTGTGCTGGAAACGCCAGATACCTGCCCTGGAACAGCAGGCGTGGTGCCACCATCCCCCATGAACGCATAAAAGACCGTCCCGCCCGAGTATGTCAGGCACCGAAAGGTCGCCGCCTGCCCCGGTGACAGTGTCGAGACCCCGGTCGATGTGATCACCGAACCCGCAAATGCAACCGAACCCGCACTCAGGTTGATAATCTCGCACGCAAAGCCGTTGCCCATGTTCACCGCCAGCGGCGTTAGCGTAACCGCCTGACTGCATACCAATACGCGTGCGTTATGCACCGTGCCATCAAGTGTTGTATTCACAGCGATCTCGACGACCGGGGTCTTGAAGGACACAAGCTTGGACGCAATCCAGGGCCATACCGCACTGAACGTTTGGCCGACCATCGTGTTGCTGCCCTGCGCCACCCAAAAGCTGTCGCCGTCGGATACCGCCGTAGCGGGTTGCGCCGTATCGATGGTCTGGCCGTTGATCAGATTGGTATAGGCGATCGCATGATCGGTGCCAGATTGGCTGATGCCGATAAGGTCCTGCGTGGCTGCAACAGTTGTGGAGGGTAATATACCGATGTTGTACGCCGACGAGGTGCCGGTACCCGACGCCGAGATCACACCCCCGGCACTGATCGACACGTTGCTTCCCGCGGAAAAAAGTCCCCGCAGCTCTGCCAACTCCAAAAGTTGCGGATCGGCGCCGCCATTTGTAACGACGACGCTGTTGGCCGGGATAAGGCTCGTGGTAGATGCCAACACGGAATAGTCCAGCGGCGCCGCTTGCAACGTCGATGCATTCAGCACCAAGCCATTGCCAACGGCAATCTCCTCTGGACCGCCTGGTCCCAGGCTCACCCGCCCGAGAATACCGCCCTTTGAAACGATAATTGCCGGTTGGGTCGAGGCCAGCAGCGTCCCGACACTGACGGAGTGGGTCGCTCCGCCCTGACTGACTGGGATCGTGTCGCTTGCGGCCACGGTTTGTGCAACGGGAAGCTGGGAAATTGTGGGCATGAAGATAACCTTTACAACTTCTTTTGTTATTTCCTCAGATAGTCAGGCACTGACCTGCGTCCCGCTGCAAACGGAAATCCAATGGGACCCATCGTAAAAAACTTCGACGCCCGTGCCCGCTCCCGCGGCATCGGCCGGCTTGCGCCCATTTGTCACGAATGCCTTCGCGCCGGTACCAGGAATGGTGGGAAGTGCGGCAACGGTGTAAGATGGAAAGACTGGCGGGCCCGTGAACCGGGGAGACACCGAGTTGGTTCGAAATATCTCCCGCCAGGAACCGGAGCCGTCCGACACGATATGATAGCGATCGCTGGGTCTGAGTACAATGGGCCCATTGTCTATTACGTCTGATCCAATCGGAGAGATCGTCACGGCAGCCGTTCCCACCGAGGAGAACGTGAATCCAACCCCGGCGGGTACCGAACTGGCCGCCGGTAGCGTAATTGTATATGTGCCGCTTCCAGCCAAAAAGACCAGATCTCCGGCGATATAGTTTGGCAGGGTGGCGTTTCCAGCGGCAACGTACTGCCAGCCGACAGTGATGCCCTTACCGACGACATAGGAAAGAGATCCCTGATTCCAACGCAGAGTCCCTGTTGTACTATCGTATGCAAGATAATTGCTACCTGTTGCCTCGAACGCTATCGTATGCCCGGCCGCCAGTCGGATCGCGGCTCCTCCCGCCAGTTGGATAGCATTTGTCGTATCGAGTACCGAGCGGTTGAATGGAATACCGACGCCAAAGACTGTCTTTGCATGCCCAGTCGATCCGGCTCCCAAATATACGCCGATTATGGTACTGACTTCGACCGGCGCACCGCTCCGGTCATTTTGTTCAACAACAAGCGATTGGATTTGCCGGTTGTTCCCATCATCCAGCCCATTGGCGATCATGTCCATCTCAACCGTCAAAGTCGCATTGGACGAACTCGACGGCTGCCCGGTCGCGTCGCGCATTTCAAGACAGGCTGCCCAAAGCTGGGGCTGTGGCAGCGCGGCACCACTGGAGTTTGTTCCAATAGTCTGTCTGACGGTTTGTATATAGCGGCCGACATGTTGAGCAGGGGCGCTCGCTGTCGGCGTCTGGATGCCAGTCCATACCAGCCGGTCCAGACCGCCCCAAACATAGTCGTTGGGACTATTATAAATAATCGTATCGGTTCGCGCGTTCGCGATAACCGACCCGGAGGTTCCGCCGGTATGATTAACGATATAGGACGAATGCAGGACCGCGAAATCGGTCGGTTGCGATCCGGACAAAGATACCTCGGCGCCCTCGGCGGTATTGCCTACCACGACACCGGGAAGCGTGATCGCGACCGGGTTTGTACCGCTTGGAATGGCCGATGCCAGAGGAGTCCCATCGACGAGTGTTGTCCCATCGACGATCCATTTGACCCGCTTCGTTAGCGAGATTCCCCAATTATTCGGGTTTTGCAGGACAGTCACGCCGAATGGCACGTAAATCACCGAGCCCGCGGGTGCCGCGACATAGGCCGCTTTAAACGCCGCCGTATCGTCGGCGACGCCGTTCAGTTGGGCATTATAGGGCGCCGCCTTGACATTGATGACGCCGGTTCCGACAGCCGTCGTGTCAACATATTGCTTGGTGGCAGCGCCTAATGGCGTGGTAGGAGAGCCTGCCAGCGTCAACGCGCCGGTTAGCGTGCCCCCCGAGAGCGGTAACGCGGTCGATACCTGTCCGTCAACGTATTGCTTGGTCGCCGCCTGGGCCGCGGCAGTGGGGGCGCCATTCAGCGTCAGGGACCCAGTCAGGCTCCCCCCGCTCAGTGGCAGTGCCGTGCCGAGCTGGGCATCGACGTAATGTTTTGTAGCAGCTTGGTTAGTGGCTGTCGGATCAGCGTTCAGCAACAACGACCCCGTCAAAGAGCCGCCGGTTTTCGGCAGCGCCGCGCCAACCTGGGTGTCCACATATTGCTTGGTGGCGGCCTGTAAAGACGAAACGGGGTCGGAGGCAAGTACGAGCGCACCCGTCAGTGTGTCGCCGTTGCGGAATACCCGCGTGTCCGCGTACTGCTTGGTCACAGCCTGAAGTGCCGTGGCGGGATCGCCCGAAAGCGTGAGCGGCCCGGTTAACGCGCCGCCGGCCCTTGGCAGAGCGGCCGCGGATTGGGTGTCGACATATCCCTTGGTCGCCGCCTGTGCCGAGACGCTCGGCGTCCCACTGAGAAGGAGCGGTCCTGTCATGGACCCTCCCGCCGCCGGCAGCATGCTGGCCGCGAGATCGGCCAGCTTGACGCTGGTGCCGGCCCCCGTCGGAAAGACCAGGGCTTGAGAAGCGTTCAGATTTGGAACACCTGGCAATCCGCTCAGGAATTGGGCGTACGTTATCGAGGTGTTGGTACCGCTCTGACTAAGTGGCACATTATCGCTTGGAGCAGGCACAGTTCCCGAGGGTAATAGCGAAACCGAAAAAGGTGCTGCCGCCGCGACGAGGGTGCTGCCGTTCAGGGATAAATTACTGCCGATCGTAATGGTCTCGGGTGAGCCGACTCCGGCCGAAATGCGACCCAGAATCGTGCGGGATGGAATTGCGAGCGCCGGCTGAACACCGGAAAGCACCTGCGCCCGCGTGACCTTACGCGTCGTGCCGCTTTGGCTTACCAAAATCTCATCGGTATCCGATGCGGCCGTTGCCGGTGCAAGTTGATCGATTGTCGGCATGAGTATATTTGCCCCTCACATCGGTTGTGGGCGTGATATAACGGTAACGGTTCAGACTAGGGCGTCGCCAGCACGGGGTTGCCGTTCTGATCCGTGAGGACGATCCCGGCGGTCGTCTGAATGGCATTCGCTGGAATTGGGGGCACCGAAAGCTCAAGCACCGGGAGCAAAATGCTGCGCTGAATTGTCCGGCCACTCGTGGTCGTAATCAACAAAGTCACGGTGTAAACCGTCCCGGCCTGCCCCGCGGCGAGCCAGACCACCGCCCGCGTGCCATCCGCGGCTGCGCTGTTCACGGTCAAATCGTTCGGATTGGCCGGGGTCACCGAGACACCCAATGTCGCGATTACGTCGCCTGAATTCCCAACGACCGCGGGCGCGATGTCTAGCTGATAGTCCAACACATCTTGGGGGTCTTTGGTCGGCCAATTGAGTGGGGCCGGCGCCGCGGCGATGGAACCGCGCGGCACCGGCACAAAGGAGTCGATAACGACCAACCGAGCGGAACTCGGTTTCGAGACGTACGTGACGGGAGTGGTCAACGGTCAAATCCCCTCAGACTTGTCTTGCTCAAAACTGGCGTACTCGCCGCTGAAATTCCCCGGCCTCACCATCTGACGACGACTAAGCCGCCCGCACCGGCGGCCCCAGCATAGGGCGTGGATCCAGTCGCACCGGTGCCCGCGCCCGAGGCGCCACCGCCTGGGAACAGTCCATTAACGCCGGTGGTGCCGCTGTTTTGGGCGCCGCCCATAGCAGCGGCACCGCCCATGCCGCCCTGGCTCCCCGCACCGGCCTGGCCGGCCGAGCCGCTCAGGTTCACGTCCCCGCCCACTCCGACACCCGGTGGCGTTGCGCCGTTCTGTGGTGAGCTTGTGGTTGCCAGGTAGTTCAGGCTGCCGCCGGTCGCGCTGACCAAGGTACCGAAAGCGGTGGCACCTCCGGCGGCCGGGGTGGTGCCGCCAACTGCACCCGCACTACCACCGGCGCCAACAGTGACGGGAATCTGCTGACCCGGGGTTAGCCCATCTTATTCACCGCATAGCAGGGATTCAGAAACGGGCATGGTACAACCATCTGGAATCGCTTAGAGATTGGGTGCTGACGCCACTCTCCAGCCCCGGACAGAATCTGCCATGCCCGCCGCCGATGACGATACG
>CAIYDT010000089.1 GCA_903924985.1 uncultured Acetobacteraceae bacterium | reverse complement strand
AGGAGGCGGTGCGGCAGGGCACCGCGCTGATTGACGCGGAGGACGCCGCGGAGGCCCTTGCAACGTGAGGGGATGCCGACGGTGGGTCTTCCGTCGTCCCCGGCCAGCGCGATGATCTCCCGACCCGCCACCAAATGCTTGCCCTTGGTTTCCGGGCCGAGCAGCATCGCGGCGAAGGAGGACGCAAAGCCGACGAAACCTGCCAGCATCCCGGCGGAGACGGCTTGCTCGGCGCTAGCGGTGGGCGATCGAAACCGGCTCGTGCACCGGGTCCGAGGTCAGGAACCCGAGCGTATCGTTTTCCAGCACGACGCAGGTCAGCGGCCCGCCGAACACCGCGCCGGTGTCGATCGCGATCCGGTTGTGGCGCACCACGGCGTGTTTCACCGGGGTATGGCCATGCACCACGACGGCGCCGAAATCGGTTTCGGAATACAGGAAGGGCTGGCGCATCCGCAGCATGTCGTCGCGCGCCTGCTGGTTGAGGGGCGTGCCTGGACGTACGCCGGCGTGGACGAAGACATACCCACCCTCCCGGTGCATCAGCTTCAAGCCTCGCAGGAAGGCGATGTGCTCGGCCGGCACGGCGGCGGACCAGGTGTCGCGCGGCGAGTCCGGATCGACCCCGTAGCTCTCCAGCGACGGCCGGCCGCCGGCGAACAGCCAGTCGGTGGCGGCGGCGCGTTCGCCCGACAGGGCCTCCAGCATGGTGTTTTCGTGGTTGCCCAGCAGGTTCACCATCACAACGCCCGGAATGGGGGAGGCAGCGGCGAGTCGCGCGATCACCCCGGCGGTGTCCGGACCGCGGTCCACATAATCCCCGATGTGCACCAGCACGGCCGTATCGACCGGTCGGTCCGTCAAATCCTGGGCTATCATCGCATGCAGCGCATCCAACTGCTCGGCGCAGCCATGGATGTCGCCAATGGCATAGACACGGCGGCCGGCGGGCAGGGAAGCGGGGGCGGGGGATAACTCGATCATGACCGATGCCGCTACCAGCGCGGTGCGGGTTCTTGCAAGAGGCGGCGGGTCACGGCGGCAGCGGTTCCGTCCCCTCGCTCAGCAAATTGAGGGTGGTGGTGTAGACGAAGACCTTCCCCCGCCGCCGGCCGGTCATTTCATGCACAAAGCGGTGTATCGTTAATAAAAGGTTAACGGCAGCACCACCCTGCTTGGCCGTGCCGTGTCGGCGAACACTGTGTTCACCGCCACCCGCTTCCGGCGCGCCATGCCGTCCGGCTCCCCGGTGTTGGGGTTCACGTCGAATTTGGGGAAGTTGGACGACGAGATATCCAGCCGAATCCGGTGCCCGGCCAGGAACAGGTTGGCGATGGGGCCGAGGCTGACTTTGATCCGCACGATTTCTCCCGGTGTGCGGAACCGCGGCGATGCCGGATCCTCGGCGTAGCGCAGGCGCAGGATGCCGTCGCACAGGATCATCGCGTAGCCCCTCGGGTAGTCGGCGGAGGGCGGGTGCACGTCGATCAGCTTGGCGGTGAAATCGGTGTCCGGGCCGTCGGTGGCGACCCAGAGCTCGGCCTCGATCGGGCCGACGACCTGGACCGGGGTGGGCAGGGGATCGGTTTGGAACGCCAGCACGTCGGGGCGGGAGGACAGCGGCAGGTACGGCGGCGTGCAACCGAAGAAGGCGGGCGACTCCACCTGATCCCAGGCACCGCCGGAGGCCACCGGCTCCAGGCTGGTCAGCGCGCCACCGATGGTGGGTACGGGCTGCGCGGGGTCGAAATCGTAGGACAGCGGGGCGGCGGTTGCCGCGGGCATGGCTCGGTCCAGGCGGCCGTCATTATGCAAATGGAACGCGGTGGGCTGCGCGTCGGGCAGCGGCCAGTCCTGGGCGGAAATCCAGCGCCCGCCGTGCTCCAGCTTGCCGGCGGCGTTGCGGCGCCCCGATCCGCCGCCCATCACGAAGACGCGGACGGGCGGCTCGTCCAGGGGGGCGCCTTTGACGATGTGGTCGAAGAACCGCAGCCGGTAGGCGCGCCAGTCGCCGGCCCAGGAGTCCAGCGGGGCGTCCGGTCCGAATTCCACGTCGCCGAAGCAAGAATCGCTGCGGTCGCCGTGCGTCCAGGGGCCGAGGATCAGGCGTTGCTGGCCTCGACCGGCTTTCTTCAGCCCGATGTAGTTCTGAGTCGCGGTGACCGGGTACGGGTCGAACCAGGACGATATGTGCACCATGGCGGCTGGGCTGTAGGCGGCGTGGGACCCCTCGGTCCAAATGCCGAGCTGCTGCCAGTATGCGTCGAAGGCGCCGTGGGTCCATTGCTCGAAGAGGTAGGCCTCGTAATCCGGGTGGTGGCGCAGCGGGGAGTGGCCGGGCTTCCAGGGCATGCGGGTGAACCAGGCTTTTATGTCCTCGGCCGCGAGGGCGGCCTTCATGACGGGATCGGCGATGGCCTCGGGCGACAAAGCGGCATTCTTGAACGCCCAGGTGGCCTGCTTCAGCTCGAACGCGCCATTCTGGCGGATGCCGCCGCGCCAGGCGTTGACGAAGCCGCCGCAGTCCAGGATTTGCGCTTGCAAGCCGTGCGGGTTGAGGCACCCCAGCGCGGCCTGCGTGTGGGCGGCGTAGGAGAGGCCCATGGTGACGAAGCGCCCGTCGCACCAGGGTTGCTGGATCAGCCACGCAGCGGTGTCGAACCCGTCGTGCCCGTCGGAGAGGTATTTGACGAACACGCCTTCCGATCCGTAGCGGCCGCGGGTGTCCTGGTAGACGACCGCGTAGCCGTGTTTCACGAAATACGCCGCGATCTCGGACCGCTCGGCGGGCGTGCGGTTGGTGGCGGTGATTTCCGAGCGGCTGGCCTCGGCGCGGCCATACGGGGTGCGCTCCATGATGACCGGGAAGGGGCCAGCGCCGTCGGGGAAGTGCACGTCGGTCGCCAGCCGGACGCCGTCTCGCATGGGGACCATGATGGTGGTGACGGGCATGCGGGGTCTCCCGTTGCGGCTTTGCCAAGGCTTCGCCGGCCGGGATAGGCTGGCGGCATGACACAGATACGCCATTCGGTTTGCCCGCACGACTGCCCCTCCACCTGCGCTTTGGAGGTTGAGGTTTTGGGTGGTTCCAGGATCGGCGCGGTGCGCGGGGCGCGGGACAACAGCTACACGGCTGGCGTAATCTGCGCCAAAGTCGCGCGGTACGCCGAGCGCATCCACCACCCCGACCGCCTGATGCACCCTCTGTCGCGGACCGGGCCGAAGGGCTCGGGGCAGTTCAAGCGCATTACGTGGGACGAGGCGCTGGACCGCATCGCTTCGGCGTTTACGGATGTCACCGCCAGACACGGCGCCGAGGCGGTGTGGCCGTTCTACTTCGCCGGCACCATGGGGCTGGTGCAGCGGGACGGGATCAACCGGCTGCGCAACGTCATGCGCTACTCCCGCCAAAAAATGACCATCTGCACCACCCTGCCGGAACTCGGCTGGATCGCCGGTGTGGGGCAGAGCCGGGGGGTGGACCCGCGGGAGATGGCGAAGTCGGACCTGATTGTCATTTGGGGTGGCAATCCCGTTTCGACGCAGGTCAATGTCATGACGCACGTGACCCGCGCCCGGAAGGAACGCGGGGCGCAGGTGGTGGTGATCGATCCGTATCGCACGCCGACGGCGGCGGTGGCGGATATTCATCTGGCGCCGCGACCTGGGACCGATGGTGCGCTTGCCTGCGCGGTGATGCATGTCGCGTTCCGCGATGGGTATGCGGATCGAGCGTATATGGCGCGGTATACGGATGTGCCCTCGGAACTGGCGGCGCATTTGCAGACGCGCGGGCCGGAATGGGCCTCCGCGATTACCGGGCTCTCCGTTGCCGCCATCGAGGACTTTGCTCGGCTGTATTGTTCCACCCAGCGCAGCTTCATCCGCGCCGGCTACGGCTTTGCGCGGGGGCGGAACGGGGCGGCCAATATGCACGCGGTGTCCTGCCTGCCCGCCGTGACCGGCGCCTGGCAGCATGAGGGCGGGGGCGCGCTGTGGTCCAACCGCGGCATGTACGGCTGGAACAAATCCCTGATCGAGGGGCTGGACGCTGTCGACACACGCGTCCGCGTACTGGACATGAGCCGTGTCGGCAGCGTGCTAACCGGCGACCGCTCCGAGTTGAAGGACGGGCCGCAGGTCCATGCCATGATCATCCAGAACCAGAATCCGCTCGACGTCTGCCCGGATTCGAACCGGGTGCGCCGGGGCTTCGGACGCGAAGACCTGTTCGTCGCCACCCACGAGCAGTTCATGACCGAGACCTGCCGCTGGTCCGACATCGTGCTGCCCGCCACCATGTTCCTGGAGCACGACGACCTCTATCAGGCGGGCGGCCACAGCCATATTCAGATTGGGGCGAAATTAATCGAGCCGCCGGGCGAATGCCGGTCCAACCACGAGGTCATCCAGGCCTTGGCTGCAAGGTTGGGCGCCAAGCACCCGGGCTTCGACATGACCGCGATGGGACTGATTGACGCGACCTTGAAGCTGTCCGGCAAACCCGACGCGGCGACGGTGCTGCGGGAACGGTGGGTCGACATCATGCCGGCGTTCGAGGACGCGCATTTCCTGACCGGCTTCCCCACTGGGGATAAGCGCTTCCACTTCGCGCCGGACTGGGCGGCGCTGGGGGACAACCATGCGGGGATGCCTCGGCTGCCCGACCACATGCCGTTTATCGACGATGCCTCACCGGATCGGCCGTTCCGGCTGGTGACCGCGCCGGCGCGGTCGTTCCTGAACACCAGCTTTACGGAGATGCCGTCCGGCCGGAAGCGGGAGGGGCGGCCGACGGTGTTCGTACATCCCTCCGACGCGGTTGCGTTGGGTGTGACCGATGGGGCGAAGGTCCGGCTTGGCAACGCTCGGGGCGAGGTTGTGCTGCACGCGCGCGTTGTCGAGGGCAGCCAGCCCGGGGTGGTGGTCGCCGAGAGCGTGTGGCCTAGCGAATGTTTTGAGGGTGGAATTGGGATTAACGCGCTGACGAGCGACGACCCCGGGCCTCCGTTCGGGGGGGCGGTGTTTCATGATACAGCGGTTTGGGTGCGGGCGGAGGTGGGGGAGATGCGGTTGGCGGCGGAGTAGGGGAACGCTGAGTCTGCCCTGTTGCCAAGCCGTCGTGCTGAGCAGCGATACGCACTGCCGCCACTTGAGATGTAAGGTAAATCGCCCCTCAAGTGCTCTCTGCCGTGCGCGGTCCCCCGATAAAGTCGGAGGATGACGGTTGGGGGGCGGCGCCCAAGCACACGATCCTCATCCTTCCTCTACGTCGGCACCTGGCTCGCCGCCCAAATTTGCCCCCCACCCCAATCCCGCTAAACTTCCCCCATCGAACGCAAGCATGGGATGAGAAACGCATGGCCAAGAGAATCGTGGTTGTCGGCGCGGGCGCCGTGGGCGGCTACGTGGGGACCCACCTCACTGCGGGGGGCCACGACGTCACCCTGATCGATCCGTGGCCCGAGCATGTGGAGACCATGAAGGCCAATGGGATGGAAATCTTCGGGATGACCCCCGAGGAGCGCATGACCGTGAAGGTCAATGCCATGCACCTGACGGAGGTCCAGCAGCTCGCCAAGCAGAAGCCGATCGATATCGCCTTCATCTCGGTCAAATCCTACGACACCGTCTGGGCGACGCGGATGATCGCGCAGTACCTGTCCTCGACCGGCTGCGTGGTGTCCATGCAGAACTGCATCAACGAAGAACGCATGGCCGGCGTGGTCGGCTGGGGCCGCACATTGGGCTGCATCGTGACCGGCGGCGTGGGCGTGGACCTGTATCAGCCCGGCCATATCCGCCGCGGCTATGCCAAGCGGGCCGACATCACATCGTTCTATATTGGAGAACCCAGCGGCCTGATCACCAAGCGCTCGGAGGAAATCGCCGATATCATGAGCTGCGTCGACGCCTCCAAGGCGACCGACAACCTCTGGGGGGAGCGTTGGACCAAGCTGTGCGTCAACGGCATGCGCAACGGCGTGTCGGCCGCCACCGGCATGGGCGGCAACGCCCGCGACGGCCACGACGCCGTCCGCCGCATCTGCATCCAGCTCGGTGGCGAGTCCGTCCGGGTCGGCCAGAAGCTCGGCTACAAGCTGGGCAAGGTCGGCGCACTGCCGCCGGAAACCCTGGCGTGTGCCATGGAGGGCGATAAAGCCTCCTACGACCAAATCTCCAAGCTGCTCGTCGACGGAGGCGCCGGCCAGGCGGAGCGCAGCGACTACCAGCGCCCCTCCATGGCGCAGGACATGGAAAAGCGCCGCCGCACGGAAATTGAGTTCATGAACGGCTTCATCGCCAGCCAGGGCGCCAGTGTCGGCGTGCCGGCCCCAACCCACGAAATGCTCACCCGGCAGGTGCTGCGTGTGGAACGCGGGGAAATCGAGGCTCGGCCGGAGAACGTGCTGGTCAACGCGTAAACCACAGGGAGAAAGCCGATGCTGCTGACGGATAAAGTCGCCTTAGTGACCGGTGCCGGCAGCGGCATCGGCCGGGCCTGCGCGATTGCCCTGGCCGAGGCCGGGGCGCACGTGGTGGCGGTCGATATCAACGGCAAAACCGCCGAGGATACCGCCGCCGCGGTCGGCGCTTTCCAGCGCCGGGGCGTCGCGATGCAAGCCGACGTCGGGGATCTGGCGGACATCGACCGAATCGTTCAGGAAACCATGCGGGCATTCGGCCGCATCGACATCTCGGTCAACAACGCCGGGGTCACCCGCCGCGCGGACATCATGGACCTGACCGAGGCCGACTGGGACCGCATTCACCGCGTCAACGCCAAGGGCGTATTCTTCTGCCTGCAACGCGTCGCCAGGGAAATGATCCCGAAACGGGAGGGGCGGATCATCAGCATCGCCTCGATCGCCGGGCGGGGCTATGCGGGCACGTCCAACGTCGCCTACGCCGCCAGCAAAGGCGCGGTGATCAGTCTGACCAAGACCGCCTCCCAGCAGCTCGGAAAACACAACATCAACGTCAACGCTATCTGCCCGGGCGTCACCCGTTCGGCTTTGTCGGACGCGAATCTGCGCGTCCGAGCGGAACAGGAAGGCGTCACTCTGGAAGAAATGGAACGCCGGCGTGCGGACGTCATTCCGCTGAAACGCGTCAACGACCCCGAAGACATTGCCGCCATGGCGGTGTTTCTGGCTTCCCCCGGCGCCCGCAACATCACGGGCCAGTGCTACAACGTCGATGGCGGGCTGATTACCAGCTGACGATCAGCCGCTCGTCCCATCGCACGGGCGTTTCCTCGCTGACTACGATCCGGGCGTAGTCCGGGTGCAGCGGGTTGATCATCGCGTTGTCGTCCAGGCCCAGCGTCACCGCGGAAGGCACCATCAGCACCAGCCCCGACCGCGTCCTGATCCAGGCGTCTCCCGCGACGCGGGAGGCGCGCGCTGGTATCTCGTTCCAGCCGGCGACGTCCTCGGCCGTCAGGCGCCCGCTGGGTGCGTTATCCGGAATATCGATTGTGACATACCGCGCGTCGCGCGGCAGCCGGCCGGTATTGGCATGCACCAAAGCCTCCAGCGCGGCCGACGCGAACGATGTCGCGGCATAGATCGCCGGTGTTCCTGGCTGGTTCCAGCGTCCACCCTTCAGACGGGCGCCCTCCGCGCTCCAGACCGGGAACAGGGCGTTCCCGATCCGCCACAGGCGCACTTAAACCGGCAGTCCGTAATACAGCGCATCCAGCACGCTTTCGACCATCCGCCCACCGAGTTCAAACAAGGCGGCGTCGACCGGGCGGCGGCCTTCGAGTTCGGGATGCGGCCGCTGCATGAACTTGCGCGCATCACCATCGTCGCCGAACACCCGGCACGCATACTGGAACAGACGGTGCAGTCGTTCGGTCTGTTCGCCTTGGGCCGGGGTCAGCGTACCACGCCGGCTGAGGCTGGATTTTGGCACAATGGCGTGCACGAGCTTGTTGGCTTCAACCGGGTCGATCCAGATCTCGTGCGCGACATCCAGCAGGACTTCGCGGGACAGGCCCTTGGAGATCGCGCTTTGCAGCCCCCAGATCGGCATCTGGGTGTCCCGCAGGGCGCCGCCAACAGGCTTGGGTTCGGCGAATTGATGTTCCATATGAACCTCCATTGAAGTCCATATGGAACACTCTCTGTCCCGCGTCAAGCCTAAACCTTGAACTTCACTGTGGCGGTGCCCAGCCCCTCGAACGTCACTTCGCAGGTATCGCCGGGTTTGAGGTAGTCCAGCCCCGTGTACGACCCGCAGGTCACCACCTGACCGGCGCGCACGCCGCCCTTGGACCGCCACATGTTGGCCATTCCGACCGCCACGGCCAGCGGATCGCCCAGCGGGTGACCGCGGTTCTTGTCCTTGAGGGCCTTGCGGTTGACCGTCATGGTGACCTTGATGGTCTCCAGGTCCAGCGACCGCCAGTTCGGGTTCGGCGCGGCACATACCAGCCCGCCGTTCATGATGGAGTCCGCCAGTTTCTCCAGGTTCGAAAGCGGGTTCTTGATGTCGTAACGGCTGTGCACGATCTCGATCGCCGCGAAGGCATCCACCACGGCCGCGACCTCATTGCGGGAATAGGGCACCGCGCGGTCGGGCAGGCTTTCGCGGAAGATGAAGGCGACTTCGCCCTCGACTCCGCACTGCGGCACCAGCTTGGACGGCAGGTCGCAGGGGGAAGGGTGGATGGTGTCGGCGTAGATGATGCCACGGTTGGGCGGCTGGTTCGGCGGGGCCATGGCCTTGAAGCCGCCGATCAGCTTGCCGAGGCTCTTGCTGGTCGCGTCCTGAATGGCGTGGCCCTCATCCACGGTGGTGGGCTTCAGCCCCTCCGGCAATCCGTTCAGCGGCACCATGTCGCGCCGGGCTTGCACCAGCAGAGCGGCGGCTTTGTCGATCGCATATTGGTCCATGTGCGGATTTCCCCCTATTTCGGTGCCCCCAATCTGCCACGACGTCCCGTCATCGGCCTAGCCCCGCTTGGCATCCCGCCGCGCTGGTGGCATGAACGAACGTCAAGTCCGAGCCCCTAAACGGCCGGAAGCGGGGAGAAACCTGAATGATCGGCATGGTGCGGCTTGCGTTACGCCGCCCTTACACGTCCGCGATTGCCGCGTTGCTCATCGTGTTGATGGGCGCGATGTCGGTTACTCGCATGATCGTCGATATTTTCCCGGCCATCGACATTCCCGTGGTCATGGTCGTCTGGAATTACCCAGGTCTCAGCACCGAGGATATGGAACGCCGCGTCGTCTTCATCACCGAACGCGCCTATTCCACGACAGTGAACGGGATCCAGCGTATCGAGTCGCAGTCGATTCCCGGCACCGGCCTGCTGAAGGTCTATTTTCAGCCGGGCTCCGACATCGGCGGCGCCATTGCGCAGATCACGGCTGTGAACAACAGCATTTTGCGTAGTGCGCCACCGGGTATGCAGCCACCGGGGGTGATACAGTTCAACGCGTCGAACGTGCCGGTCGTGCAGATGACGCTGTCCAGCAAGACGCTGACCGAACAGCAGATATCCGACTACAGCCTCAATTTCATTCGTGTCCGGCTGTTTACCATACCGGGCCTGTCCACGCCCGGCCCCTTCGGTGGCAAGCAGCGCCAGATGATCGTGGCGCTGGATCAGGACCGGCTGATTGCCAAGGGATTCTCCCCCGTCGATGTGGTGAACGCTCTACAGGCGTCCAACGTGATCGTGCCCGCCGGCACTGCCCGCATCGGCGACCGCGAATACAATGTGAAGCTGAACTCCAGCCCCGAGCTGATTGAGCGGTTCAACCAACTGCCGATCGGGGTGTTCGGCGGCGCGCCGGTGACGTTGGGCGACGTATCCAACGTCACCGACAGCTTCGCTGTGCAGAACAATATCGTGCACGTGGATGGCAAACGCGCGGTCTACCTGGCGATTTTGAAGCACGCCGATGCCTCGACACTCGCGGTGGTGGACGCGGCGCGGGAGGCGCTGCCCTACATCAAAGCCGCGGCGCCCGATGGGCTGGAGATCAAGCTCGACTTCGACCAATCGGTGTTCGTGCGCGGCGCGGTGGAGAACGTCATCCACGAGGCGATCATATCGTCCATTCTGGTGTCGGTGCTGATCCTGATATTCCTGGGCAGTTGGCGGAATACGGTCATCGTCTCGACCTCTATCCCGCTGTCGATTTTCGCGGGTTTGGTGGGGCTGTTCCTGACGGGGCAATCGGTCAACCTGATGACGCTGGGTGGGCTCGCGTTGGCGATCGGTCTGCTGGTCGATAACGCCACTGTCACCATCGAGAATATCCATCGCAACCTGACGCTGGGAAAACCGCTGACGGTGGCGATTCTGGACGGGGCGAATGAGGTTATTCAGCCGCTGACCGTCGCGACCCTGGCCATCTGCATCGTGTTTTTCCCCGTCGTGTTGCTGGTCGGGGTCTCACGCTTCCTGTTCATTCCACTCGCCGCGACCGTCGTGCTGTGCATGTTGGCGTCCTACGTGCTGTCGTTCAGCATCGTGCCAAGCTTCGCCCGCCTCCTGCTGGCGGGCGAAGCGGAGCATCACGGCCCGCCGAAAGGCTTCTTCGGCGCCTTCGACCGGGGCTTCAACCATGTGCGCGATGCCTATGGCCGGGCTTTGCATGGGGCGCTCAATCACCGTGCATTGGTGCTGATGTGCACCCTGGGCCTCGCGGTGGTTACGGGCGGTCTTGCGACGTCGCTCGGAATGGACTTCTTCCCGGCCGCCGACGTCGGCCTGATCAAGCTGCACTACCGCGCCCCGCCGGGAACCAAGCTGGAGACAACCGAGGAACTGGTGCTGAAGCTGGAAGATCGTATCCGGGAGATCATCCCGGCCAGAGAGTTGCAAACCATCAACGATAACGTCGGCATCCCCTCCAGCTTCAATCTGGCCTTCGTGCCGAGCGACAATGTCGGCTCAATGGACGCGGAGGTGCTGATTTCGTTGAAGCCGGATCATCATCCGACCAACGACTATATCAGGGCGATGCGGACCAAATTGCCGCCGGAGTTCCCCGGTAGCATCATCTACTTCCAGACCGCCGACATCGTCAGCCAGGTGCTGAATTTTGGGTTGTCGGCGCCGATCGATATTCAGATTCAGGATACCAACTTCGACCGAGCCTATGCGCTTGGGCAACAGTTATTGCGCAAGTTGCAGACGATCCCCGGGGTGGCGGACCCGCATCTGGTGCAGGTGCTGAATTATCCCGCCTTGCAGGTGGACGTGGACCGGCTGCGCGCCATCCGTCTGGGCATCGGCCAGCGCGACGTGGCCAGCAACATGCTGACGTCGCTGTCGTCCAGTTCGCTGGTGGCGCCGAACTTCTTCCTCAATCCGGTTAACAACGTGAATTACTCGGTGGCGGTACAGACCCCGATTTCGCAGATCAATTCGGTCGCCGATCTCCTGAATACGCCGGTCAGCCGGCCCGACCCGACCCTGCCGACGACCCCCACGACCTTGCCGTCCGCGCCGGTGATGCGGCTGGCGGATATCGCGTCGATCACGCCACGATCCAGCCTGGAGTCAGTCAACCACTACACCGTCCAGCGGGTCATCGACATCGCCGCCAATGTGGACGGGCGCGATCTGGGCAGCACCGCCGCCGACATTCAAAAAGCGATCGACGAGGTCAGCAAGGGCCTGCCGATCACCACCCGCATCGATATCCGTGGACAGAATGAGGTGATGCAGGCCTCGTTCCGTAGCCTCGCGCTTGGCATGATCCTGGCGGTGATCCTGGTCTACGCGCTGCTGGTGATCCTGTTCCAGTCCTGGGTCGATCCGTTCATCATCATGATGGCAGTACCCGGCGCGCTGATCGGCATCGTCTGGATGCTGGCGATCACGGGCACCACCATCAACGTGGAATCGCTGATGGGCGCCATCATGTCGGTGGGCATCTCGGTGTCCAATTCCATCCTGGTGGTCAGTTTCGCCAACGATCTGCGTGCTCGGGAGGAAATCGGGCCGCTGCGGGCGGTGCTGGAGGCCGGGCGCATCCGGCTTCGGCCGATCATGATGACGGCGCTGGCGATGATCATCGGCATGATCCCCATGGCGCTGGGCATGGGGCAGGCGGGCGAGCAGAACGCGCCGCTGGGCCGAGCGGTGATCGGCGGCCTGATGTTCGCTACCCTGGCGACATTGTTCATCGTGCCGATCGGCTACACGCTGCTGCGCCGCGGGCGGCCGGCATTGCATTCTTTGGATTCACGGTTCGCCGCGGAAGCGGCGGGTGCGCAGGCAAGTGGAGCGACGACTCACCATGGCTGAGGGAAGGAAAAAGCGGGGTTCTGTCCTAGCGTATATCGTGGGCATCGGCATCGTGGCCGGCGCCGCGTACGGGGTTATGACGATCTGGGCCGAAAAAGACTCGCAACTTTCCCTCGCCCGCAAAGCGCTGGCCGACACGACCGAGCGGGGGCCGAAAGTGCAGGTCGTGACGGTGGCGCAGGGGCCGAAGGAGCGGCTGATCAGTCTGCTGGGTGACACGCGCGCGTATCAAACGGCGACGCTTTACAGCAAAGTCGGCGGCTACTTGACGAATATCTCCGTTGACCGCGGCGACATGGTCGAGGAAGGACAGGTCATCGCGGAAATTGACTCCGCCGAGACCGACAACCAGTTGAACAGCGCTTTGATGGATTTGGAGAACAAGCGTCGCAACGCCAGGCGGGCGCACGATCTCGTGGCTTCCGGTGCGAAGTCGGCGCAGGCGATTGAGCAAGCAGAAACCGATTTCAGAATGGCCGAAGCCAAGGTCGCCGAACTCGGCACCATGAAATCCTATGAGAAAATCCGTGCGCCATTTGCCGGAAGGGTGACGGCTCGTTTCGCCGATCCCGGCGCGCTGATCCAGAACGCCAGTACCAACCAAACCAGCAACCAGCCTCTGATCACCATCGTCGACGACCGCAAGCTGCGGGTGAACGTTTATGTCGAGCAGCGAGATGTACCCAACGTGCATGTCGGCGATCTGGTCGATGTCAGCGACGCTGCCGACTCCACCCGCAAGGTGAAGGTTAAAATCGCGCGCACGTCAGGACAGCTCGATCCACGGACGCGCACGCTGTTCACCGAGCTGGAGGTCGATAACGCCAACCAGTTCCTCGTGCCCGGCAGTTTTGCTTACGTGACGTTGCACGTGCCGTTGACCAGCCTGCCGGAAATTCCGGTCGCGGGGCTGATCCTGCGTGGGTCGAACACCTTTGTCGCCGGCGTGGGGGACGACAGCCTGGTTCGCATGCGCCCGGTGAAGGTGGCCTCGACCGACGGCATCCGCGTCACCCTGGCCGAGGGTGCGAAGCTCGGCGACAAGGTCGCGATCAACTTGCCGGATGAGGTGGGCGACGGCAGCCGCATTCAGGCGGTGGCGGCGCGGTAGGCGTCGATCTCGCGAGCCCAGGGCAGGCTGCCCTGGCTTCCTGGTTTCATGCAGCACAACGCCGCGGCGGTTGTTGCTCGGTTCAGCGCGTCGGTGAGCGACTGGCCGCGATCCAGCGCGGCAGCGAGGACGCCGACGAAACAATCCCCGGCGGCGGTGGTGTCGGTCGGGGTGATTTGTCTCGCTGGGATGTGCTGCGCGCCGTCTTGCGTCGCGGCTTCCAGGCCGTTTTCGCCGAGCGTACGGATAATGGTTGTGGAAAGTGCCGCTTGTAATGCTTGCGCGGTGGGGAGGCAGTCGAGGTGGGCGGCGAGCCAATCGGCCTCGGTCTCGTTCACGGTCAGGATGTCGACGGCTTTCAGCGCCTCGATCGGCAGCGCGGCGGCCGGGGCGAGGTTCAGGATGATGCGGGCCCCCCGCGCTTGGGCGCGGTGGATCAGCGCGGCGGTTTGGTCGGCTGGGACCTCCATTTGCAAGACCAACGTGGTTTGCGGGGTTAGCAGCGCGTCTCCGATCTGTGTGGCTTTTGCCAGCAGGTTGGCGCCGGAGCCGACGGCGATGGCGTTGCGACCCTGAGGATCGACGCTGATCGCGGCGCAGCCGGTGGCGGTCTCGGTCTCGGCGACGCGGGTCAGGTCCACGTTGGCTTGTTTCAGCAGCTTCAGCGCGTCCGTCGCCAGCGCGTCCCGCCCCACCGCGCCGGCCATGATGACCTGCGCCCCGTCCCGCGCCGCCGCGACGGCCTGGTTGGCGCCTTTGCCCCCCGGCTCGATGCGGGTGGTGGGACCGAGCACGGTCTCTCCCGGGGCGGGGATGTGGGGGAGGGCGAAGATAAGATCGAGGTTGATGGAGCCGAAGACGACGATCATGGGGTGACGGGTTCCGTGACAGCGTTCTCGATGAACGCGGGGTCGGGGCGGTTGCGCCCTTGCTCCCAGTTTTGCAGCGTGGGGCTGTGGGACGCGAGCACATCGATCGCGACGTGCGACTGCTTCAGTGTCAGGCCCGCGGCAGACAGTTTTCGTGCCACCGTCACGCCTTTGTCGAGCGCCGCTTTACTCCTGCTCGGGTTGCAGACGGGCTGCACTCAATGCGCGGCCAGCCATTTTGACGCGCTCGCGTCGGCTCAATTCGTCCCGCATGCGGGACAGTTGCTGTTTACCCGATCGGCGATCGGTGCCCTGGGCTGCCATCCAGCGGTCGTATTTGCGTTCCAGCAGTACGACCAGGTCGCTCGCCGTGTCTATGTCACCTGACAGGCAGGCATGTTGGAATGCTTCCTCAATGACATCGTCGATTCGGCGGTGGCGCGCCTGGTGAATGCGATTGACCCGGTTATTGAGCGTCTCACGCGACTTGGCAGCCGGCGTGAACGGCCTGAAAAATGAGGGTACCGTAGTCAGTGCCGACCTCCTATTTTCGATGGCGATGAGGTTACAAGCCGCCATTCCGCATATGGACGGCCTGTCCACATGCGTCGAAGATAACCTAGCCGCTGATTCAGGCGCTCCGCAACCGATGGGTCGACGACATTGTGGTCTCTCCCCGTCTCTTCCTTTGCGGCCTGGGGTGTGACTTGACCGTGCCGCGATACCCCTTCCCAGGGGAGGTTCTCGCTCCTAATCCTCTCTTACGTCCCCCAAAAGGACCCCGCGCCATGACCGAGTACACTGCCCCGCTCCGCGACATGCGTTTCGTGCTGAACGACCTCGTCGGCATGGACCGGATAACGTCCCTCCCAGGCTACGAACATGCCGAACCCGACCTGACCGATGCGATCCTGGAGGAAGCGGCCAGGTTCGCCGGCAACGTCCTCGCGCCGCTGAACCAATCCGGGGACAAGGACGGCGCGCGCCTGGAAGCCGATGGCGCCCACACCGCCGCGGGGTTCCGCGACGCTTATGCACAATTCGTGGCAGGCGGCTGGAATGCGCTGGGCTGCGATCCTGACTACGGCGGTCAGGGTCTCCCCGCGGTTCTGGGCACGGCGGTGAAAGAGATGTGGAACGCCGCCAACATGGCGTTTTCCCTCTGCCCGCTGCTGACCACCGGCGCGATCGAGGCGCTGCATCTGGTCGGCACCGACGCGCAAAAAGCCATGTATTTGCCGAAAATGGTGGCGGGCACCTGGACCGGCACGATGAACCTGACGGAGCCGCAAGCCGGTTCCGACCTTGCCGCCGTACGCTCGCGTGCCGTTCCGGATGGCGAGCAATACCGCATTTACGGCCAGAAGATCTTCATCACCTACGGCGATCACGACATGACGGAGAACATCGTTCACCTCGTGCTCGCCCGCCTGCCCGATGCGCCGGAGGGGGTGCGCGGCATTTCCCTGTTCGTGGTGCCGAAATATCTGGTGAACCAGGATGGTTCGCCAGGTGCGCGCAACGACGTGTATTGCGTGTCGCTGGAACACAAGTTGGGCATTCACGCCAGCCCCACCGCGATCATGGCGTATGGTGACAACGAAGGTGCCATCGGCACCATGGTGGGTGAGCCCAATCGTGGTCTTGAATATATGTTCATCATGATGAACCGAGCCCGTTTCGATGTCGGATTGCAGGGAGTTGCTATTTCCGATCGGGCATTTCAGCACGCGCTGGCCTATGCGCGAAACCGCGTGCAAGGCACCGAAACCGGCGTGCGCGGCGGCGGGCGGGTCGCCATTATCAAGCACCCCGATGTGCGCCGCATGCTCATGAGCATGAAATCCCGCACCGAGGCGATGCGCGCTTTGGCCTATGTCGTCGCGGCGGCATTGGACACCGCGCAGCGTCACCCGGAGCCCGCCGAACGGGCACGCAATCAGGCGATGGTCGATTTGCTGATTCCCGTCGTGAAAGGTTGGAGCACGGAATCGGCGATCGAGATCGCTTCGACCGGCGTGCAAATCCACGGCGGCATGGGCTTCATCGAGGAAACCGGAGCAGCGCAATTCCTCCGCGATGCGCGCATCCTGGCAATTTATGAGGGCACCACCGGCATTCAGGCCAACGACCTGGTCGGCCGCAAAATATTACGTGACCAGGGTGCCGCCGCGCGCGCCGCGATCGCCGAAATGCGGGAGGTTTCGCGGCGCCTGGAAAGCGCTGCCGGGGACGATCTCGCTGCCATCGGTGCCGGTCTGCGGGACGCGATCGCGCTGCTGGAACAAGTGCTGGCCTGGGTTCTCGGGACGTACCCCTCCGACCCGCGTGCCGTGCTGGCCGGTGCCGTGCCGCTGCTGCATTTGTTCGGTATCGTCGCCGGCGGTTGGCAATCGGCGCGCGCGGCATTGGCTGCCGCCGACCACCTTGCCGCCGGCGACAACGAAGAACCCGGCTTCTATCGTGCGAAGATCGGCACGGTTCGCTTCTACGCCGATCACATATTGTCCGAGGCGAGCGGTCTGGCGCACACCGTCATGTATGGGGCGGCCGGGGTGCTGGCTCTGGACGAAGATGCCTTCGCCGGATGATCTCGGTTACGGCAGCGCCACAGCCTCCCACCCCGACAGCACCTCAACCGCGCGCCCGACGCGGAACACCATTGCCTCATCGAAAGGGCGTCCGACGATCTGCACGCCCACCGGCAGGCCGTCCGACCCCAACCCGACAGGGACGCTCATGGCTGGATGACCGGTCACATTGAACGGGATGGTTTGCATCGGCGCGCCGCTGGATAGCGCATCGACCGGGGCGTCGAATCGCGGCGCGGTGTTCAGGGCGGACAGGCACAGCAGGGCGTCGTATTTGCGCAGGGCTTCGTTTACCGCATCGGTCAGCTCCCGCCGCACGCGTAGCGCGGCGAGGTAGTCGGCCGCTCTGACCGTTGCACCGAGCACAAAGCGGTTGGCGGTTATCTCGCCGTAATCCAGCAGGCGGGTCCGCATGTCGGATTCATGGATGGCATAGGCCTCGGCCATCATGATCACCCGCCCGGCGGCGCCGAACAGGGCGTAATTCGGCAGCTTCACGTCCTCCACGATCGCGCCGGCCTCGCGCAGTTGGGCGGCGGTGCGCTCAATACCGGCAAGGGTGTCGTGGGTGGTGGCGGAGGCGGCGATGAAGAAATCGCGGGGAATGCCGATGCGCAGTCCTTTCACACCCTTGTTCAGGTCGGCGCTGTAGTCCGGCACGGGCACATTCGCGCTGGCATCGTCGTACGGGTCGTGCCCGGCCAGGAGCTGCACCGTCAGAACGGCGTCCTCCACCGACCGCGACAAGGGACCGCAATGATCCAGCGCCCAGGCCAGCGGAAACACGCCCCGCCGCGACACCCGCCCGTAGGTGGGTTTGATCCCCACCAGACCGCACCACGCCGCGGGCCCGCGGATGGATCCGCCGGTGTCGGACCCCATCGCCATCCGCACCATGCGGGACGCGATGGCGGTGGCGGACCCGGACGACGACCCGCCGGTCACATGATCGGTGTTCCAGGGGTTGCGGGCCGGCGGGAAGGGCAGATCGAAGCTGGGGCCGCCGAGTGCGAACTCGTGGGTGGCCAGCTTACCCAGCAGCACGGCGCCCGCCGCGTCGAACCGGCCGGCGACCACGCTGTTGGTCTTCGGCACGTTGTCCAACCGCAGCCTGGAGTGGCAGGTCGTTCGGATGCCCGCCGTGTCGTAGATGTCCTTCAGCCCGTAGGGGATGCCGTGGAACGGCCCCCGGTCGCTACCGGCCTTCAGCTCCGCATCGGCACGTTGGGCCTGAGACAGAGCGAGGTCCTCGGTCACCAGCACAAAGGCGTGCAGCGTGTCATCCTGAGCCTTGATCCGCGCCAGAGCATCCTGAGTCAGCTTCGCCGATGTGGTGGCGCCGGACCGCAGCGCCTTGCCCATCTCGGCAATGGAAAGATCGCGCGTATCCATCATGCATCTCCCTTCGGCGGGAGGGAGAAGATGTGCGCTGGCTCCCCAGTATGGTCCTGCCGCCCGTGCAGCAGGTCGATCTGCGCCCGGAAATCGGCGTAGGACGCTAACACCGTCGCCCGCCGCGCGGGTGGCACGGTCAGACCGCCGCGGATCATGAAAGCGTCGAACTCGCGGGCCAATTCGTCGGGAGAGAGGGGAGGCATGGGGACTCCTGATCGGTGCGTTGCAACATTATGCATGGCGGGTCGGTAAGGGCTACAATCCCGAACGCGAAGCGGGAGAAAATAATGCGAACTCAGGTGGGAATCGTTGGGGCCGGTCCGGCCGGGCTGCTGCTGTCGCATCTGCTGCACCTCAACGGCATTGAGTCCGTGGTGCTGGAGGCGCGCTCCCGCGCCTATGTGGAAGGCCGCATCAGGGCGGGCGTGCTGGAACACCCGGTGGAGCAGCTGCTGAACGACACCGGTGTCGGCGACCGCATGCGCGCCGAGGGCCTGCCGCATGAGGGCGTGATCCTGCGCACCGAGGGCCGCGACCACCGGATCGACTTCAAGGGACTGACGGGCAAGCACGTCATGGTCTACTCGCAGCACAAGATCGTGCAGGACCTGATCGCGGCGCGGTTGGCGGCGGGCGGGAACATCCAATTCGAGGCGACCGGCGTATCGCTACAAGGCGTGCGGACCGACACCCCGTACATATTGTATGAGCAAGGCGGCCGGCAGCATCGGCTGGATTGTGCTATCATCGCCGGTTGCGACGGCTTCCATGGCATTAGCCGCGAGACCATTCCCGCTCCCGCCCGCCAGTCCTTCGAGCGCGAATACCCGTTCGGCTGGTTGGGCATTCTGGCCGACGCGGCGCCGTCGTCGGAGGAGTTGGTCTATGCCAGTCACGACCGTGGCTTCGCGCTGCTGTCGATGCGATCGCCAACTGTCAGCCGTTTGTACCTCCAATGTGCGCCCGATGAAGACATCGCGAACTGGTCGGACGACCGCATCTGGGGGGAACTGCGCACACGCCTGGCGCGCGATGGGTTTGTCCTGAGCGACGGGCCGATCACTCAAAAAAGCGTGACCCCGATGCGCAGCTTCGTGGTGGAGCCGATGCAGTACGGGCGGTTGTTTCTGGTGGGCGACGCCGCGCATATCGTTCCGCCGACCGGCGCAAAGGGGTTGAACCTGGCGGCGGCCGATGTAGCGGTTCTGACGCGGGCGCTGGCCGTCTGGTTTCGTTCGGGAGTGGCCGATCTTCTGGACACCTACGGTGAAACCTGCCTGCGGCGGGTGTGGAAGGCGCAGCGCTTTTCGTGGTGGATGACAAGCCTGTTGCACCGTTTCTCGGACCACAGCCCGTTCGAACGGCGGGTGCAACGGGCAGAGCTTGACGCGATCTTTGGATCGGTGGCGGCCTCTACCACCCTGGCGGAGAATTATGTCGGGCTGCCACTTATCCTGTAATGCAACGGGGCTTGCGCCGTTGCGGAAACTGAGGTTTGATGATACACCCAACCAACAAATAGGGGTGGATTATGAAACGTCTCCTGATGGCCGCCGTGGCGGTGATCGTGACCCAGTTCGCGGGCGCTGCCCAGGCGCAACAGACCTTCGTCGATCAAGGCCCGTTATGGAACCAGACCCAACGGGCGGGGTTCTACTCGCAGGATCAGGGCTCTCGCCTGATGCCGCTGAAGTGGATCATGGCGTTGAGGCAGCCGAACGGCGGCGCGGCGTTTATGGCGGACAATCTCAGCCGTTATGGGTACCTGAAGAACGACCAAACCCCCGGCGCTACGCTGCCGGTCGGGTTCACCACCAACACCGACGACCAAGGCACCGTGTTTGCCGGCATGTCGTGTGCCGCGTGCCACACCCGCCAGATCGAGGTGGGCGGCGCGGCCTATCGGATCGACGGCGGCCCCGCGATCGTCGATTTCCAGAGTTTCATGGCCGATCTCGATAAGGCGGTACAGAATATCCTATCGAATCAGGCCGCTTTCAACGATTTCGCGGCTGCCGTTTTGGGAAATGGGGCGTCCCAACAGCAAATCCTGCAACTGCGCAGCGACGTGATGCTCTGGTTCACGCCATACGATGCGATCGTGAAAGCCTCGCTGCCGACACCGGGCTGGGGGCCGTCCCGGCTGGATGCGGTCGCGATGATCTTCAACCGGTTGACCGGACTGGATATCGGGCCGGCGAACGGCGGGCCGCCGAACCAGGGGCACCTGATCACCAAAAACATCGCGATCGCCGATGCGCCTACCCGGTACCCCTTCCTGTGGAACGCGGCAATTCAGAACAAGACACAGTGGCCGGGCTTCGCACCCAACGGCGACGATTTGCTCGCGATGGTGCGCAACGTCGGCGAAGTGCTGGGCGTCTTCGGGCGGTTCTATCCGACCAAAGATATCATTGACCTGCCGAACTACAAAGACAACTCGGTCAACATCGACGGCTTGCTGGCACTGGAGACGTTGATCACCAAGATCGGACCACCGAAGTATCAATGGCCGGTGGACGCGGCGCTGGCGAAACAGGGCGAGGAAATCTACAAGTGGACGATCGCCCAAGGGGCGGGTTGCGAAGGCTGCCACGGCATTCAGGTCGTCGCGCTCCCCTTGGGGCGGCCGACCTGGAAAACCCCCGTTGTTAACGTCGGTACCGATATCCACGAATGGGAAACCCTCGGACGCACGGTCGATACCGGCGTGTTGAAGGACACCGGCATTCCCCACCTAAAAGCGACCGACACCTCGGTTAACGTCTTGGCCTCGTCGGTCGTGGGGATCATGGCGGAGCACATTGGCAAGATCGCGACATACGATCTGGATCATACGACCGGCCCCGCCGGGACCGAAAACCTGGCGAGTCGGATCGGGCGCGTGCCGGCCGAACTGGCGGAAGCCAAGCAGATGGCATCGGTCAAGACGCAGCCGGGCTCGTATGAGTCCCGTGTCATGCAGGGCATCTGGGCAGCGGCGCCCTATCTGCATAACGGTTCGGTCCCGACGCTGGCGGATTTGTTGAGCCCCGCGAGCCAGCGGCCGGCGTCCTTCAAGATCGGCCCCAACTACGACCCGACCGGCAAGGTCGGTCTGGCCGCGACGCAGACCAGGTTCGACTACACGCTGCAAACCACGGATTGCTCGAAGCTGAACTCGGGCAACAGCAATTGTGGGCACGAGTTCGGCACGAAGCTGACGCCCGACCAGAAGAAGGCGCTGCTGGAGTATCTGAAGACTCTCTGACAACCCGGTTCTCCGGTTGACGGGGGCTGAACCGACCGGCAGGTAGGTTCAGCCCCTGCCGCTGGAGAGACTCGACCATGCGCCCCCCGGCCGAACCAGGCTGATGCTGCAAACCCGGATACAGGAAGATCCGACGGCGGCCCTGCGCCGTGTCTTTGGCTTCCCCGGCTTCCGTGGCCAGCAGGAGGACGTGGTCCGCCACGTCATCGCCGGCGGCGACGCGCTGGTGCTGATGCCCACCGGCGGCGGCAAGAGCATCTGCTACCAGGTGCCCGCCCTTTGCCGCCCCGGCACGGCCGTCATCGTCTCCCCTTTGATCGCGCTGATGGACGATCAGGTTGCCGCCTTGCGCCAGGTCGGGGTCAACGCGGGCGCGTTGCACTCCGAACTCGACCCGGCAGAGGCGCGCTCGGTGTACCGGGACATGGTGGAGGGGGCGCTGGACCTTCTTTACGTCTCCCCGGAGCGGCTGCTGAGCAATGGCACCATCGACCGGCTGTCTCGGCTGCAAATTTCCCTGTTCGCGATCGATGAGGCGCACTGCGTGTCCCAGTGGGGGCACGAGTTCCGCCCGGAATACCGGGGGCTGGCGCTGCTGCCCGAGCGCTTCCCCGGCGTGCCGCGCATCGCGCTGACCGCGACGGCGGACACCCGCACCCGCACCGACATCCTGGCCGCTTTGGGGATGGAGGGGGCGGAGGTCTTCCTCGATAGCTTCCACCGCTCGAACTTACACCTGGCAGCCGAGGCCAAGGTGGGGGAGACCGCGCAGCTTCTGGAGTTCCTTGCGCGTCATAAGGGCCAATGCGGCATCGTGTATTGCGGCAGCCGAGCGAAAACCGAGCGAATGGCGGCGAAGCTGACGGAGAAGGGGTTCCCGGCGATCGCGTTTCACGCCGGCTTGGACCCGCAGCACAAGCGGGAGTCGCTGACCCGTTTCCGCTCAGGCGAGCCGGTGGTCATCGTCGCCACTATCGCCTTCGGCATGGGCATCGACCGCCCTGACGTGCGGTTCGTGGCGCATTTGGACATGCCGGACTCGCCCGAGGCCTACTACCAGCAGATCGGCCGTGCCGGTCGTGACGGCGACCCCTCCAGCACGCTGCTGCTGTATGGCGGTCAGGATATTGCGCAGGCGCGGCATTGGCTCGCGCAATCTTCCGCGCCCGAGACCCAGAAGCGCGTCATGCGCACCAAGCTGGAAGAAATGGTGGCACTGACCGAGGCTGTGACCTGCCGCACCCGCACGCTGCTGGCGTGTTTCGGCGAGTCTCTGCCCAGCGATTGCGGCCATTGCGACAATTGCGACGCCCCCCCGGTGACGGCGGACGCCACGGTGGAGGCGCAGAAGGTGCTGTCCGCCGTTTACCGCACGAACCAGATTTTCGGCGCGCTGCATATTATTTCGGTATTGCGCGGCGAAAAGACCGAGGCGGTGCTGCGGCACGGGCATGACCGGTTGTCCACCTTCGGCCTCGGGGCGGATCGTTCCGTGCAGTATTGGCGCGGCCTGATCCGGCAATTGGTGGCAATCCGTGCCCTGGACGTAGATACGGCCGGTCATGGCGGGCTGTTCCTGGTGCAGGAGGAAGCCCGGCCCATCCTGCGCGGGGAGGTCCGCGTGATGTTGCGGCAGGAGGCGCCGCGCCGCGCGGCCGCGAAACCGGACCGCCGCCGGGTCATTCCGGATGCGCCGCCAGCCGGACCCGAGGCGGCTGGGCTGTTCGAGGCTTTGCGCGTTTGGCGTGCCACCGAGGCTCGGGGGCAATCGGTACCGCCCTACGTTATCTTCCACGACACCGTGCTGCGCGATATCGCGGCGGTGCGGCCTTCGGATTTGGACGAGCTTGGCCAGATCAAGGGCGTCGGTGCGTCGAAGCTGGATCGTTACGGGAAAGCGGTGCTGGAGGTTGTGCGGCGGGAAGTGGGTTGATTTGTACCGACGGGTGTAGAGATCGATACGCAGGCCGTACAGCACCGGCATGACGGGTGAGGGAGGCCTGGAGCGTCAGTCTCAACGCCAGTTGATACAAATTTAGAACCGTGTTGCCGCGTACGGCGTCAGATCGATCCTCGGTTTCCGCCCAGCAACAATATCCGCCACCACCAACCCGGTGGTCGCCGCAGCCGTCAGCCCGATATGCCCGTGCCCGAATGCATGGACTACATCCGAGCACCCCGATGCCGGCCCCAAACACGGCAGCCCGTCCGGCATTGACGGGCGGTGTCCCATCCAGACTTTGACGTTGTCCAACGACAGCCCCTCGGGAATCCCCGGGTAAACCTTGCGGGCGAATTTCAGCAGCACATCCGCGCGTTTCCAGTTCGGATCGGCCTCCAACCCCGCCAGCTCCACCTGGCCCCCGAGCCGCAACCCCTGAGGTGTCATCGCGCACCCCATCTTCCCGTCGCTCGGCATCACCGGGTAGCGCGGCTGGATGCCTGGATTCTGGATGACGATGTGATAGCCGCGTTCGGTTTCCAGCGGCACCGTGTCGCCGGCTTCGCGCGCCAGCACCTTGGACCAGGCACCGGCGGCGATCACGGCGCGTTCGCAGGGGATTTCGTCGCCCTCGGTCGTCACGGAGCGCAAACGGCCAGTTTCGATACGAAATCCGGCAGCGCGGGCGCGCTTCAGCACCGCACCTTGGTCCACGGCATGGCGGATCAAGGCTGCGACGTAAGCGCCGGGATCGCGGCATTGGCCGTTTTCTTCCACCAGCACGGCGAATTTGTAATGCCGGTCGAGGGTCGGTTCCCGCTGGCGCAACTCGTCCTCATCCAATTCCAGCCATTTCACGCCGTTGTCGCGGCGGACCCTCCAGGATAGCGCCTCGGCGTCGAAGGCGGCCCGATCGGGGAAGGCGAACAGCACGCCCTGTTTGACGATCAGGTCGCCGGCGCCGGCCTCCTCGGCCAGTTTTCGGTGCCGGTCGGGCGCGTCGATCAGTAGCGGGCGCAGTGCCTTTCCGATGGCGGCAACCTTTTCGGGGGTGGAGCCGGCGGACAGGAACCGTCGCAGCCAGGGCAACATCTTCGGCAGATACGACCAGCGGATCGCCAGCGGCCCAAGAGGGTCGGCCAGATACGACGGCACCTTCTTCCAGAGGCCGGGTGAGGACATCGGAATGACCGAACTTGGATTGAGCAAAGTGCCGTTGCCGTAGCTGGCGGCCTGCTCCCCCCCGGGCTCACCGGGTTCGACGATCGTCACCCGATGGCCGTCGCGGAGAAGTTCCAGCGCACTGGCGGCGCCGACAATGCCGGCGCCGATGACCACGACGTGCATGCTAGATGTGCTTCTTGAGGCCGTAGAACTGCGGAAATCCTTCGGGCACGTCGGTCATGTAGGTGCGGAACGCGGTCGGCTGGTCGTACATGCCCAGCGGCACATAAGGCGGATCGTCCCAGAACACGGTTTGCATATCGTCGACCACCTTCTTTTGCGCGGCGAGGTCGGGGGCTTCGAACCACGCCTCATACAACGCTTCCATCTTCGGATTGGTAGGCCAGCCGAACCAGGCGCCGGCGCCATTTCCGCGGATGGCGATATCCGGTGCGGGCGAAACGTTCCCGAGTCCTCCCAGATAGGTGTAAAAAATATTCCAGCCGCCTTTGTCGATCGGCTCCTTGCTGGCACGTCGTTGCACGACAGAGCCCCATTCCAGCGACTGCATGTCGATGTTGAAACCAATCCGCTTCAGAACGTCGGTCGCGACCTGCGCCTCCGCCCAAATATTCGGCAGAGTCGTTGCCGCGAGGACGACGATTTTTTCTCCGTTATAACCGGCGGCGGCCAGGTCTTTTTTCAGCTTCGCATAGTCCTTGGGGCCACGGGTTTGCTCGACCCCGACGGTGCTGGCCTGCGGCGTGCCTGGGACGAAAATGCCGACATCGGTCTTGATGAGCGATGGTTCGGCACCGGCGTAAGCCTCGATGATTTCTTTTTGCTCCATCGCCGCCAGTACCACCCGCCGGATCGCCGGGTTGTTGAAGGGCGGCAGCAGGTGATTGAACCGCAGGCAGCCGATTTCCCCGGTGCGGTCTTTCACCACGATGGTGATGTCCTTGTTTTTCCGCATGCTGGGGATCAGGTCGATGGCGGGCTGTTCCCACCAGTCGATTTCCCCCTGCTGCAACGCGGCGGCGATGGTGGAGGCATCGGGGATAAAATTCCAGACGGCGCGGTCGATATTCACGATTTTCGGGCCGGAATGGAAACTGGGTACGCCATCGGGGCGGGGGACATAGGCCTCATTCTTGGCGAATACGACGCGGGAGCCGGGAATACGCTCATCGGCCATGAATTTAAACGGGCCGCTGCCGATGGCTTCGGGAATTTGCTGCAAGGCGTCGGTTTTGGCCAGACGTTCCGGCATCATGACGGAGTAGACTTCCGCCAGGGCGTCGCGCAGCAGGGGGAAGGGTTTGTTCAGGCGGATGCGGATGACGTTGTCGGATGCGGCGGTGATTTCGTCCACCCGCTTCATCATCGCCTGGCCGAAGGGATTGCGCTTGCAGAAGCGGTAAATGGTGGCGGCGCAATCCTTCGCCAGGACTTTCTCCCCGTCGTGGAATTTCAGGCCATCGCGCAGCGTGAGTTCCCATAGCTTGCCATCGTTTTCGGTCTTGTCCCCCGCGACCATCTGCGGGTGCACCGCGAAGTTCGCGTCACGGGCATAGAGCGTGTCGAACACCGCCAGGGAGTAGTTGCGGGTGATATCGGCCGTGGTCCACACGGGGTCCAGGGACGCCAGATCGGCGTGCGGCGCGAAGGTGACCGTTTTGGCAGCCTTCTGCGCGCTGACGACGCGCGGTGCCGCGAGGGCAACCGAACCAGCGAGCGCGGATTTCAGAATCGTGCGGCGTTTCATGTTTCTGAGCCTTCCCGGTTTGTTGAGCGAAGCCTAGCCCCAGTACCCCGCCGTCAGCAACGCGAATCCGTCACTCCCGCCGCACGCCGGTTGCTGCTGCGCCGGCAGAGCGGGGGCATCGAACCAGGCGGCGTGCAGCGACACCGCCGCGGCGTTTCATGGTGTCTCCGATGCGTGCAAAGCAGCGGCGATGACCGGCGCGGCGGCGGCGGACATGCCTTTGCCGTCGTGTCCTACGCCGGGCACGTCGATGACCGTCCAGCGGCAATTCGTGCCCAGGGCCTGGGCGGCGTCTCGCCCTATCCGGACGTAGTTGTGCGCGCGTTCGTGCCGGTGCGCGCCTTGCCGCAGCGAGCGTGGGCCTTTTGGGAAGAATTTGCCGGTGGTTTTGGTGTCCTCGGTGCCGGCCATCACGGTGATGGGAAATTCCAGGACGGGTTTCAGGGTATCCGGGGTCAGTCCGACCTCCCCCAGGCCGAACGGCCAGGGGATCTCCAGGTCGGGCATCGCATAGGTGCCGGCGTTGGCGCTGACCGCGACGGCAACGCGGTCGCGGTAGCCGAAAGACAGCATGCGATGCACGTACTGCCCACCCGCGGAATGGCCGAACACCCCGTAGCGCTGGCGCCGGGTGATCCCCTGGGCTTGCAGGGCGGCGAACAGGCGCTCGTCGATGCCGAAGGTCCATTGCTCGCGTGGGTTCGGCGTGCCGTCCTTGTTGTGTAGATTACCGAAATTGTACCAGAGATATTCGGGAAAGGCTTCTTCCGGAAATTCGATGGAGATCGCCAGGATGCCGGCTTCGTCGACGTGGTTGAGCCAGTAATTGCGATAAGCCTCCCCGTTGCGGGCGACGCCGTGGTGGACGAACAGTACGGGGATGTTGGGGGAGTAATCCTGGGGACGGGCGCCATGCAGGATCAGCCTTCGGTCTGGGAAGGCGGGGTCGAGGTAGGGGATCGTGTTCGCGCCCGGTGCGGCGATCAGGGGCGAAAGGTCGGTCACAATGCCAGTCCGAGTTTCCGCCGCATCGCCTCGAACATATCGCCGCTCAACGCATCGTCCGTGGGCGCCACGTCCTCCCGGTTCGCGTTGGCCGCGATATCGCACAATCGCTGGTAGGCAGCGGCATCCTGCACGACGACGGCGGCCTTACCGTTGATGGTCAGAACGATGGGACGACCGGTTTCCTTCAGGTGACGCACGAATTCCGCCGATTGGTTGCGGAACGCCGTCATCGGCTGAATGTCTTTGGTGATGTCCATGGGGCGGCCTTGGATTGTGCATTACCGAATAAGGTAATCCGCTATTCGGCTGGCTGCAAGGTAGGAATTCTGTTACGCTAACCGGCAAAACACTCTGAGGGAGAGTTCATGCGTACCCTGGTGATCGGCGCCGGCGCGCTCGGCGGTTATTTCGGTGCCTGCATGCTGCGCGCGGGCGCGACGTGACCTTTCTGGTGCGGGCATCACCTGTCCGATGCGTGCGAGTTTCGGCGATATTCTCGCCGCGCCTGGCGGCCATGAGGCCATGTTCCGAATTTTCGATGAGTGTCATGCGGTCGCTACCGCGGCCGGTTTTGCTCCGCGGCGCAGGCGAGGGAGGCTGGTCCATAGTCCGCCAAACGAGGGCGGGGGGACAGCAGGCGGCGCCCGCTGCCCCCGTTGCGATTACGCCTTCGCGACAGCCCGCTTGGTGATGACGCCCACCAGATGCGCGCGGTACTCGGCGCTGGCGTGGATGTCGCCATTCATGTTGTCGGCCGGGGTGGTGACTCCCACTGTTGCGTCGGGGGAGAAGTTGGCGGACAGGGCTTTCTCCATCCCCTCATGCCGGAACACGCCGCTCTGGCTGGCGCCGGTCACGCCCACGCGGGCGCCGGTCGGGAACCTGGCGACGAACACGCCGACGATGGCATAGCGCGATGCCGGGTTCTTGAATTTTTCGTAACCGGCGCGCTGCGGAATGGGGAACGTGACCGATGTGATGAGTTCGCCCTGCTCCAGCGCAGTGGTGAACATGCCTTGAAAATAGTCGTCCGCCGCGATGGACCGCTTATTGGTCGTAATCGTCGCACCCAACGCCAGCACGACCGAGGGGTAGCACGCTGCCGGATCATTGTTGGCCAAAGACCCGCCGATGGTGCCGCGATGGCGCACCGCCTCATCGCCGATGCCGCCGGCCAACGCCGCCAGCGCCGGGATAGCCTTCTTCACGTCGGCATTTCGAGCCACTGTGTCGTGCGTGGTCATGGCGCCGATGGTGACGGTGCTGCCGGTCACCGTGATCCCCGACAAGCCGAGGCCCGAGAGGTCCACAACGGAGGATGGCTTCGCCAGCCGCTGCTTCAGCACCGGGATATAGGTCATACCCCCGGCCAACGCCTTGGCTTCGTCGTCTTTGGACAGCGCGGCCACCGCATCGGCGAGGCTGGCGGGTTTCGAATAGGTAAAATCGTACATCGTTCCGACTCCTTTATTCCGCCGCCATTTTCAGGCCGCCCTGGATGATCGACCACAGCTTCGGCCCGGTCGCGGGCATATCCAGATGCCGCACCCCGTAGTCCTTCAGCGCATCCACCACCGCGTTCATGATCGCGGGCGGGGAGCCGATGGCGCCCACCTCGCCGCAGCCCTTCGACCCCAGGGGGTTGTGGGTGCACATGGTGTTCTCGGTGGACACGTTGAAGTTGGGCAGGTTGTCCGCCCGCGGCATGGTGTAGTCCATCATGGAGCCGCTCAGAAGCTGGCCCGACTTGTCGTAGATCGCCGATTCCAGCAGCGCCTGCCCGATGCCCTGGGCGACGCCACCCTGTATCTGGCCCTCCACGATCATCGGGTTCACCACCCGGCCGACGTCGTCCACGGCGGTGAACGCGATCACCTCGGTGACGCCGGTCTCCGGGTCGATCTCGATTTCCGCGATGTGGCAGCCGCCCGGGAAGGTAAAGTTCTTCGGATCGTAGAATGCCGTTTCGTCCAGGCCCGGCTCGATCTCGTCGATCGGGTAGTTGTGCGGCACGTAAGCGGCCAACGAGATATCCGTCAGGGACCTGGTCTTGTCCGTGCCGGCCACCTTGAAAGTGTTGTCGGCGAATTCGATGTCCTCGACCGAGGCCTCCATCAGGTGGGCGGCGATTTTCTTCCCCTTGGCGATGATCTTGTCCATCGCCTTGACCATGGCCGATCCGCCGACCGCCAAAGAACGGCTGCCGTAGGTGCCCATGCCGAAGGGGATTTTGGCGGTATCGCCGTGCACCACATCGACCTGCGACAGGGGCACGCCGAGCTGATCGCAGACGAGCTGCGCCAGGGTGGTTTCATGCCCTTGCCCGTGGCTGTGGGTGCCGGTGAACACCGTCACGCTACCGGTCGGATGCACCCGGATGTTGGCCACCTCGTACAAGCCGGCGCGCGCACCCAGGGAGCCGACGACCGCCGAGGGGGCGATGCCGCAAGCCTCCAAATAAGTCGAAATGCCGATGCCGCGCAGCTTGCCGCGCTTCTTGGCCTCGGCGCGACGGGCTTCGAAACCGTCCCAGTCGGCGTTCTTTAGGGCGACCCTCAACGTGGTCTGGTAGTCGCCGCTGTCGTACGCCAGCGCCACCGGGGTCTGGTAGGGGAAGGCATCCGCGGGGATGAAGTTCTTGCGACGCAGCTCCACCCGGTCGATGCCGATATCCTGCGCGATGCAGTCCACCAGGCGTTCCAGCAGGAAGGTCGCCTCCGGCCGGCCGGCGCCGCGATAGGCGTCCACCGGCACGGTGTTGGTGAACACCGCCTTGACGTTGCAGTAGATGACAGGCGTTGTGTACACGCCAGCCAGCAGCGTGGCGTACAGATAGGTCGGCACGCACGGCGCGAAGGTGGACAGATAGGCGCCCATGTTCGCCAGCGTCAGAATCCGCAGCCCCAGGAATTTGCCGTCCTTATCGACAGCCATCTCGGCGGTGGACACGTGGTCGCGCCCATGCGCATCGGACATGAAGCTTTCGGTGCGGTCGGCGGTCCATTTCACCGGACGCCGCACTTTCGCCGACGCCCAGGTGACGATCGCCTCTTCCGCGTAATGGTAGATCTTCGACCCAAACCCGCCGCCGACATCCGGGGCAACCACGCGCAGCTTATTTTCAGGAATATGCAGCACGAAGGCGCCCATCAGCAGCCGAATCACATGCGGGTTCTGGCTGGTGGTGTACAGGGTGTAATCGCCGGACGAGGTGTCCCATTCGCCGATGGCGGCCCGAGGCTCCATCGCGTTCGGCACCAGCCGGTTGTTCACCAGATCCAGCTTCACGACATGCGCCGCGCCGGAGAAGGCGGCATCGACTATCGCTTTGTCGCCGATATGCCAGTCGTAGCAGATGTTGCCCGCCACGCCGTCATGCACTTCCGGTGCGCCGGGGGCGATGGCATCCGTGGTCGACGACACCGACGGCAGGTCCTGGTAGTCGATCGCGATCAGTTCCGCCGCGTCGCGCGCCTGCTGCTTGGTCTCGGCGATCACCACCGCGACGGGGTCGCCGACATGGCGCACCTTGCCGATCGCCATCACCGGATGCGGCGGCTCCGCCATCGGGGAGCCGTCCTTGTTGTGAATCTGCCAGCCGCAGGGCAGGCCGCCGATCTCTTCCTTCGCCATGTCGGCGCCGGTAAAGATGGCCACGACACCGGGGGCCTTGCTGGCCGCCGCCGTGTCGATGCCGCCAATCGTTGCGTGCGGCCGGTCGGAGCGGCGCATGACCGCGTACAACTGCCCGGGACGGTTGATGTCGTCGGTATAATTGCCGTTGCCGCTGAGGAAACGCAGATCTTCCTTGCGGCGAACGGATGCACCGATGCCTTCGAAGGCCATGTTCGTTCTCCCTGTCGTCGGGTTCTTATTTCGCGTGCATCAGCGGCTGGGCCGCGTCGATCGCTTTGACGATGTTGTGGTAGCCGGTGCAGCGGCAGAGGTTGCCCTCCAGACCTTCGCGGATTTCCTTCTCGGTCATGCCCTGGGGGTGGCTGTTCACCAGGTCGATGGCGCTCATGACCATGCCGGGGGTGCAGAAGCCGCATTGCAGGGCGTGATGCTCGCGGAACATCTCCTGCATCGGGTGCAGGGTGCCGTCGGCGGCCGCGAGGCCTTCGATGGTGGTGACCGCGGTGCCCTCGGCCTGGACCGCCAGCATCGTGCAAGACTTGGCGGAGACGCCATCGACATGCACCACGCAGGCGCCGCACTGGCTGGTGTCGCAGCCCACATGAGTGCCGGTGAGGCCCAGCTTCTCCCGCAGCAATTCCACCAGCAGGGTGCGGGCTTCCACCGCGACCGTGTGCTGCTTGCCGTTCACCGTCAGGGTTACCTGAGGCATACGCTTTCTCCCCTTATGTCTGGCCAAATCGTCGCGGCGGAGAATGGTCGCTGGGGGGGGACGCGGTCAAGCGCCCGTGCAGCTTCAGGCTATTTCACCGCGCCCATCGTCAGGCCGCGAACGATGTATTCCGCACCAGCAGGCTGAGCAGGAGCCGCGGCAAAGCTGCCACAATCGTCGCCGCTGCCATCTGCCCCCACAGCACCTGCTCATAGGGGATGAACTGGATCGCTCCGACCGTTACCGGGAAGGTCTGCCGTCCCGGCAGGCTCGGGGGCGGGGGCATTTTCGTATATTTTCTCTGCAAAGCCAGCCCCAAGCGTATTGAATACGGTGAAGGCGCAGCCGATAGCTCGGCCAGAGAGTTCGTTCAAGCCGTCCTCATTTGCGTGCATCCACTTTCATCCGCGTCGGAAATCTTTGTTTATGCGGGATGCCGGAAAATGGTTAAGAAATCGTTAACATGGCGCGGCCTCCGCCGCTGGACACCGGCGCCCGGCGCGGCGCACTCTGGCGCCATCGACGGCATGGAAAATCGCACAGAAGGACGGCAGCCGTCCCAGAGGAAATCCCACATGGCGAACCGACGACGCGTGGCCGCGCTGGCCATGGCCCTGATCCTGGCACTGTGCGGTGCGTCGCGCGCCGAAAAATACGGCGGTGTACTGCGGGTGTATCTTTTCGACAGCCCAGGCACCATGTCGATCCACGAGGAAGTGACCATCGCGACGCTGGCGCCGATGATGGGCGTATTCAACAATCTCGTGACGTTCGATCCGAAAGTCCCCCAGACCAGCCTCGAGTCCATCGTGCCGGACCTCGCGGTGTCCTGGTCCTGGGACGAAAGCCGGACTCGGTTGACCTTCCAGCTCCGCCAAGGGGTGCGGTGGCACGACGGCAAGCCTTTCACCGCCCGCGACGTGAAATGCACATGGGACATGCTGCTTGGACGATCGGCCGAGAAGATGCGCATCAACCCGCGCAAGGCATGGTACCGCGATCTGGAGGAGATCTCGGTCGACAGCGAGTTCGCGGCGACGTTCCATTTGAAGCGTCCGCAGCCGTCATTCCCCGTGTTGCTGGCAGCCGGATTCTCCCCCGTCTACCCCTGCCATGTGCCGGAGGCGCAGATGCGGCAGAACCCGGTCGGTACGGGGCCTTACCGCTTCGGCGAGTTCCGGCGAAACGAGTTGATCCGGGTGGTCCGCAACCCCACCTACTGGAAACCCGAACGGCCCTTTTTGGACGGCATCGATTGGACGATTATCAAGAACCAGTCGACAGGATCGTTGGCGTTCGTGGCTGGCAGGGTCGACATGACCTCTCCCTATTACTTCCAGCCGCCGATCTTGCGCGACACGCAGCGGCAGGCACCGGCCGCGATCTGCGAACTCGTCCCGGCGAACAATCAGCGCAACGTCATCGTCAACCGTTCGGCGCCGCCGTTCGATAATCCGGACATCCGGCGAGCGGTCGCGCTGACCCTGGACCGGCGGGCGTTCATCGAGACGCTGACGCAGGGGGAGGCCGATATCGGCGGCGCCCTGCTGGCACCGCCCGCCGGCATCTGGGGCATGCCGCCGGCGACGATGCGACAACTGCCGGGCTACGATCCCGACGTGGCGAAAAACCGAACCGAGGCGCGCGCCATCATGCAACGCCTGGGCTTCGGCCCGGATAAGCGGCTCCGGCTCAAGGTCTCGGCTCGGGACAACGCGGCCTACCGCGATCCCGCGGTGCTGCTGATCGACCAACTCAGGGAGATCTACATCGACGCGGAGTTGGAACCGATCGATACCGCCATGTGGTATCCGAAGGTCAACCGCAAGGATTACGCGATCGGCCTCAATCTCACCGGCAATGGCGTCGACGATCCCGACCAGGCGTTCTACGAGAACTACGCTTGCGGGTCGGAGAGCAATTACGACGGGTATTGCAGTCCGGAGATCGATACACTGATCGACGCGCAGTCACGGGAGGCAGACCCGGAGAAGCGGAAACGGCTGGTGTGGGACATTGAGTCGCGGCTGGCCCAGGATGTCGCTCGTCCCGTCCTGTTCCACAGCAAGTCTGGGACGTGCTGGCAGCCTTATGTCAAAGGCTACGTTCAGATGGTCAACAGCGAATACAACGGCCTCCGGATGGAAGACGTCTGGCTGGACCGGTAGGCGGGTTGGAGGGGGCAGCTTTTGGTTGATGCACGCGAATGCACGCAGATGGAGGCTGCATTACAGCCGGTGCGCGATACGCTTGATTTCGAGGCGTGGGTTGCCGAAATTGAGAAGCAGGCGCAGGCGTAGGCTGGTTGCCTTGAGGTAATTGACGCATTGGGCGTGGTGATCCTCGTTCAGGGTTTTGACGGTTTTCAGCTCGACCAGCGGGTCAACGCTGTATCCGCCGGCCACGAGCGCGTTGAGCACAATGAAGGCGCAACCGATGACTCGGCGGGAGAGATTGTTTAGGCTGTCGCCATCTGCGTGCGTCCCTAATTTATCTGCGTCAGAAATTTTTCGTCGCGCGGTATGCGGGTGGATGGCTAATATATCGTTGTAGGAACAACAATTATATATCGATGACGCACCTATGTGACGCATCGGAAGACCAACAAAAAAAGGGCCGGAGCAGAGCCCCGGCCTCTTTGAATCCAGCAGCAAACCAGCCTGGGAAGATTACTCCGCCGCCTCCGCCATCTCGCTGTCGTCCGACGTATCCAGCATCGTGTTTGTCACCACGCCCGACTGCTCCCGGATCTTCGCCTCAATGGCAGTGGCGATGTCCTTGTGGTCGCGCAGGAACTGCTTGGCATTCTCGCGGCCCTGGCCGAGCCGCTGGCTGTCGTAGCTGAACCAGGCGCCGGACTTCTCCACCGCGCCGGCCTTGACGCCGAGGTCGAGCAGTTCGCCCACCTTGCTCACGCCTTCGCCGTACATGATGTCGAATTCCACCTGCTTGAACGGCGGCGCCAGCTTGTTCTTGACCACCTTCACGCGGGTCTGGTTGCCGACAACCTCCTCCCGCTCCTTGATCTGGCCGATGCGGCGGATTTCCAGGCGGATGGAGGCGTAGAATTTCAGCGCGTTGCCGCCGGTGGTGGTTTCCGGGTTGCCGAACATCACGCCGATTTTCATGCGGATCTGGTTCAGGAAGATCAGCATGCAGTTGCTCTTGGACACGCTACCGGTGATTTTCCGCAGTGCCTGGCTCATGAGGCGCGCGTGCAGTCCCATGTGGCTGTCGCCCATTTCGCCTTCCAGTTCGGCGCGCGGTACCAAGGCGGCGACGCTGTCGATCACCAGCACATCGACCGCGCCGGAGCGCACCAGTGTGTCGGCGATTTCCAGCGCCTGCTCGCCGGCGTCCGGCTGGCTGATCAGCAAATTGTCCACGTCGACGCCCAGCTTGCGGGCATAGCCGGGGTCGAGCGCGTGTTCGGCGTCGACGAAGGCGCAGGTGCCGCCCAGCTTCTGGGCTTCCGCGATGGCATGCAGCGCCAAAGTGGTCTTGCCGGAGCTTTCCGGGCCATAGATCTCGATGATGCGTCCGCGCGGCAGGCCGCCGATGCCCAGCGCCAGGTCGAGCCCGAGGGAGCCGGAGGGGATGACCTCGATCTGCTCGTTGCCGGTGCGCTGCCCCATGCGCATGATGGAGCCCTTCCCGAATGCCCGTTCGATCTGCGCCATGGCGGCGTCGAGGGCCTTGTTTTTTTCCATCCGACTGATCCTTCGCTCTACGTTTTGCAACCGTTCATTTAGATATGCGCGACATTACTCGCGCAATGCGGGAATTTGCAACCCCTGCGTGTAAAAGAACTTTTCACGAACAGGCCGCGCATACCCCGTTAACCATTGGTTCCCTCTATGTTCCAGATTCGCGCCGCACGCAAGAACTAATCGCGAACCGTCGCCTTTACCGCCGCCACCAGCGCCGCGAGCATGTAGGGCTTGGCCAGGAACACCGTATTCTCGCCCCTAAGATCGGCCTGTTCGGCCGAGTCGGCATAGCCCGAAACCAGCACTGCCGGCAGTTTTGGCCACGTCCCACGTAGTGCGGCCACCACCGCGCGCCCGTCCATGCCCGGCAATGTCAGGTCGGCGACGACGGCATCCGGCGTTAACGTTTGGACCAACGCCAGGGCCGCTTCGCCGGACTCCGCCGCGACCACGCGCCACCCGGCCTGGACAAGCGCCCGTTCGGCGAGCTGGCGGACGGTGGGTTCGTCTTCGACGAGCAGCACCGTCATGGCCTTTCCCACCGTCATGGTCGGGCTTGACGGTGGGAAAGGCCGTGCCGGTGGCGTGGAGGACGCCCACCGCACCACCACCGACGTCCCCCGCCCAACCACACTCTCCGCCGTAACCGTTCCCCCAGCCGCCTCGACAATCTCCCGCACGATCGCCAATCCCAGCCCCTGCCCGCCGGACCCCGAGCGCGTGGTGAACCCCGGCTCGAACACGCGCGCCAGCACGTCCGGAGGCATGCCGGGACCGGTGTCTTCCACAGCGATCGTCGCGAAGTCGCCATCCCGTCCGGCGCGCAACGTCAGCGTCCCGCCATCTTGCATCGCGTCCCGCGCATTGGCGGCCAGATTGACCAGAACGCGCCCCAAAGCCGCGGGATCGGCGCGCACGAACACATCCGGCTCCGCCAACGCCAGTCGCAATCCGCCCAGCAGCGGCGCCACATCCCGCAGCACATCGTTTACCGACAGTACCGCCGGCTTCGGCTCCCCCAGCAGCCCCGCCATCTGCTCGGCCGCCCGCCGCGCCAGCGGCACATCGTCCTGGGACAGCGCCCCCAGCAGCGCGGTCAGCCAGTGCCGGAGATCATGTTTCAACGCCTCGTTCACCGCCGCGCGCTCCGGTTCAAACGCCAGACATAGGCGATAATCTCCGCGACAGCCTGGAAGTGCTCAGCCGGAATTTCCTTATCCAGCTCCACCAGATGCAGCACGCGGGCGAGCGGCGGGTTGGCTACCAGGGGCACACGGTTCGCCTGAGCCACCTCCCGGATGCGGGCCGCCATCGAGTCCACTCCTTTCGCCACCACGCGGGGCGCGGCGTTTTTCGCACGATCGTATGCCAAAGCGACAGCGTAGTGGGTGGGGTTGGTGATCACCACCGTGGCTTTCGGCACCGCCGCCAGCATGCGCCGGCGAGCACGCGCCATGCGAATCTGGCGGATGCGCGCCTTGATCTTGGGGTCGCCGTCGGCCTCCCGTTGCTCGTCCAGGATGTCCTGACGGCTCATGCGCATCTGCTGGGCGAAGCGGACTCGCATCCACAGCACGTCCAGCAGCGCCACCGCGGCCTGCACCCCCAGTACCGCGAACAGCACGCGGGAAACCGGGCCAGCGGCGCGAACCAGTAGCAGTCTTGGGTCCTGGAACGGCAGCGCCGTCAGCGCCGGCAGCGAACCGCCCAGCACCAGCCACACCGCCCAGCCCATCACGGTGAGTTTGGCGATGGACTTCACCGCCTCGATCACCCCGTCGGCGCCAAACAGCCGCTTCAGCCCGGCGGCGGGGTTCAGCCGGGACAGGTCCGGATGCAAGGCGGATGGCCGCAGCAGAAAACCCGTCTGCGCCAGCACCGACACCACCCCGGCCAGCATCGCCGCCAGCACGAAGGGCGCGATACCGCGCAGCAGCGCCTCCCCCGCCAGGGCAAAGGCTGACGGCCCTGCCAGCCCCGGAGCGTCGAGGTAAGTCAGGAACAGCGTCAGGCTGCGCCCGAGCTGACCGATCGCGGCGGGTGCCGTGTACAGCATTGCCAGCGTCACCCCAGCCAGCCCCGCGAACCCCACGAGTTCGCGGGACACGGGGATGCGCCCTTCCTCACGGGCACGTTGCAGCCGCTTTGGAGTCGCGGCTTCCGTGCGGTCTTCCCTGGCGCTGCCGGACATGGGTTATTCCCTGGGGGTTATCCGGTCCCGGGCAAAGAAGAGAGACCGCCGCGCACGGCCTCCAACCACGCCGACAGCAGCGCGCCGGACAGGCTCGCCAATAGCAGGATGCCGCCCAGGATCTGGCCGGGGATCGCCACGAAATACACCTGCAACCGGGGCAGGAAGCGCGCCATCAACCCGGTCGCGACGTGCCACACCAGGGTCGCCAGCACGAAGGGGGATGCGAGGCGCAATGCGAGGGCAAAGCTTTCCGCCATCGCGCGCAGCACGGTTTGGGTGCCGTCGGCGGCGGGTAGCAGCGTACCGGCGGGGATCAGGCGATACAGCCCCTCAAGCGCCGCCAGCGGCAGGGTGTACAGGCCGGTAGCCAGGATCAGCACCGGCACCGCCGCGTCAAACAATCGCGCGAGGGCCGTGGTCTGCGGCCCCAACTCGGCGTCCGATTGCAGCACGTTGGAGATGCCGACCATGTAAGCGACGAACTGCCCCGCCATGGGCAGCGCCAGCACCAACAGGCGCGCGAGCCAGCCGAACCAGATACCGGTTACGACCTCCGCCGCCAGCATCAGCCCGGCCTGAATCCCGGCCTCCGGCGGGTGCGGTAACGCCGGCATCAGGCCGGGTAGCAGCAGCAGCGCGATGCACAGCGCCAAGCCGGCCCGCAGCATGGACGGCGGTGCGGACTCCCCGAGTCCGGGGAGAAGTGTCATGGCGCCGCCGACACGCGCCAGCACAAGCATCAGCCCGAACGCCCAGTGGTCGAGGTCGGCGGGCAGGGGCAGGTCGGTCATGCCTTTCCCTCCGTCATCCGCGGGCTTGGCCCGAGGATCCCCACCGGCACCGGCGGGGGTTGCGGCGGTCCTCGGGTCAAGCCCGCGGATGACGATGCGGAGGTCACGATGCTCCGACGGCTACAATGCGGTCGAACAGCAGCAGCGTGTAACCCGACAGGGTCGCGAACATGAACGAGCCCAGCAGCATCATCGTCACGCCCAGCGCCAGCAGCTTGGGGATGAAGGACAACGTCGCCTCGTTGATCTGAGTCACCGCCTGGAACAGCGCGACGACCACGCCCACCACCAGGGCCGCGAGCAGCGGCGGGCCGCCGAGTTTGACGATCACCAGCATCGCCTCGGCCAGCAGGGCGCCGGTATCCGCTGGCGTCATATCGGCATCTTGATGATGTCCTGATACGCCTGCACCACCCGGTCGCGGATAGCGGTGGCGCTCTGCAACGTCAGTTCGGCGCGCGACAAGGCGGTGACGACGTCGGTCAGGTTGCCGCCGCCGGCCAGCGCCTGCATGGCCTGGGTGTCGGCCTGATGCCCGGTGTCCACCGCGCTTTGCATGGCCCGTTCCAGGGTGGCGCCGAACGCGCCGCCCCCCACCGCACCCGCGTCCGTCCGGGCATAGGCGCGCGCCGCGGACGACGGCGTGATGGTCATGTTGGGGATGTCGGTCATTTCAGCAGCTCGATCGTGCGGTTCAGCATGCTGCGCGTCGCCTGCATGACGGCCAGATTGGCGTTGTAGGACCGCTGCGCCTCCCGCATGTCCATCATTTCGGTGAAGCTGTTGACGTTGGGCAGCTTGACGTAGCCTTGGGCGTTGGCGGCTGGGTTCGAGGGATCGTAGCGTAGCGGTAAGTCCCCCGTGTCCTTGCCGATCTGTTTGATCGTGACCGTCTCCGCTCCGGTGGCGGCGTCCAGGCGGTTCTCGAACGTGACGGTCTTGCGGCGGTATGGATCGGCGCCGGGGCTCGACCCCGTGCTATCCTGGTTGGCCAGATTCTCCGCGATGACCCGCAGCCGGATGGTCTGCGCGTCCATCCCGCTGGCCGAGGTCGTCAGCGATTTCGTCAGATCGGCGTTCATGGTTTCATGATCCTTTCATCTCGGTATCATCCCCCCTTGCCGAGCGCGATGCCGAACAGCCCCATGTATTTTTTGTAGATGGTGGTGGTCAGGGACTGGGTGGTTTCGGTGTCCGCCACCTTGGTCAGCTGCTGATCCAGCGCCACCCCGTTGCCGTCGGGGGCGTGGGTATGCCGGCGGGCGCCCACGCGGGCGCTGCCGGTGTCGGTGCCGTTGAGGTGGTTTGGCTGGGTGCGCACCGGCTCGACCCCAGCCGAACGGGACAGGGTCTTGGCGAAGTCCGGCACGTCGGAGGGCTGGAATCGCGGCGTGTTGGCGTTGGCGATGTTCCTCGCCAGCACTGCCTGGCGCTGCGACGCCCAGGCCATGCGCTTTTGCGCCAGGTCGAAAATGCCAATGCGTGTCGGGTCCATGCGGTCAGGATGGCGTGTATTGGTTAAAGAAAGGTTAACGGCGGCGCATATTTTTCGCCGTACATGTTACCTTCTTCCCGTGGGGGAGCCGTTTGCGGCTGCGTCGCTTTGTCGGCGGAGAAAGAAACGTGTCCATCCTGCCATTGGCTGGCAGACATACCGCCGGACGCGCTCACAAATATCGCCGCCGTTAATCTTTCCTTAACCTTTTTGCTGTTTCCTGGTCGCCTACAAACGTAACGGCGGTCCCGCGATGCTTCCCGGCCTTTCCTCCATTCTCACCGCCATCGCCGCATTGGCCGCGGTTCTGGGCCTGATCCTTCTCGCAGCGCGGTTTGTCCGGGTGCGCGGGGTGCCTCGGCAGGGGGGCGGGCGGCTGACGGTGCGGGACGTGCTGGCGTTGGACACCGGGCGGCGGCTGCATCTGGTGCGGTGCGAGGGACGGGATTTTCTTCTGTTGACCGGCGGGTCGCAGGACGTCTTCGTCGGATGGTTGCCGGAGCGGGATCCCGCCACATGACACGCTGGCTGGTCCTCGCGCTGCTGCTGCCGGCCGCCGCGCACGCCCAGTCGGTAAGCATCGACCTCGGGTCGGCGGGGGAGGCAGGGGCGACCGGCCGCCTGGTGCAGATCACCGCGCTGGTCACGGTGCTGTCGCTGGCGCCGAGCCTGCTGGTGATGATGACGGCGTTCACCCGCATCGTGATCGTGATGTCCCTGTTGCGCAGCGCGCTGAGTACACAAGGCACTCCGCCCAACGTGGTGCTGATCGGGTTATCTCTCTTTCTGACCTATTTCGTGATGCAGCCGGTGTTGGACCAGGCCTGGACGGTGGGCATCCAGCCGATGATCGACGGCCGCATCCAGGAGATGGAAGGGCTGCGCCTGACGGCCGAACCCTTCCGGCATTTCATGGTCGCCAACCTGCGGCCGGGGGATCTGACGTTTTTCCAGGACCTCGCGCATTTGCCGCCCGAACCCCCGGAGCAGGCGTCGTGGCGCGCGGTCGTGCCGGCCTTCATGGTGGGGGAACTGCGCCGCGCTTTCGAGATGGGGTTTCTGCTGTTTCTCCCATTTCTGGTGATCGACATGGTGGTGGCGAGCGTCCTCATGAGCCTCGGCATGATGATGCTGCCGCCGAGCGTGGTGTCGCTGCCGTTCAAGCTGATTTTCTTTGTGCTGGTGGATGGGTGGCGGTTGGTGGCGGGGAGTTTGGTGCGGAGTTTCGCGGGGGGGTGACTTTGATGCCCTGCGTATCGATTTCTCCGACCTGGACACCGGGGAGCGTGCGGTGACCGCCGACACTGCCCCCCGTCTTGCCCGATATTTCGGCACCAACGCCGGTTTTTGGCTCAATCTGCAAAAATCCCACGAATTCGAAGTCGCGGAGCACGAGTCCGGTGCCCGCATTCGGGCCGAAGTCGCACGGCGCCACGCTGCCTGACCGCCTAAATGCTGCGCCGCAGCATTTTTGGCGTGACTCTTGCACTGCCACACCCCAGACCGACAGTACCAACCGGGGTGGCCGCTTACCGTGAGAGTACTCCTCGCCGATGACAACGCCGAACGCGCCGGGGCTTTGGCGCGCATTCTGGCGGCCGATCCCGGCATCGACGTGGTGCTCGTCCGCGCTGGCGAACTCCTGGCCGACGCCGTCGCCGCCCTCGCCCCCGACATCGTGCTGGTCGATATGGCGCGCCCCGACCGTGACGCGCTGGACGGCATCCGGCAGGTCACCGCCCGCGACCCGCACCCGATCGTGCTGTTCGTCGACGAAGACGACCCCGCCTTCATGGAGGAAGCCATTGGCGCCGGCGTGTCGTCCTACAACGTGCTGGGCGTGCCGCCACCGGACGTGAAGCCCATCCTGCGCGCCGCCACCGCTTTGTTCCGCCGCCACCAGGACGCCCGCGCCGGCCAGACGCACGCCGAAACCCGGCTGAAGGAGCGCGAAATCGTCGACCGCGCCAAAGCCATCCTGATCAAGGAACGCCGCCTTGGGGAGCCGGAAGCGTACCGCTGGCTCCGCAAGCAAGCCATGACCAGCGGCAAACGCATCGCCGACGTGGCGCGGGCGTTGGTGCGCGAAAAGGAAGGAACCACCCCATGAGCCAGCCCATCCGCATCGGCCTGCTGCGCCTGGTGGACAGCGCCCCGGTCCTTGTGGCGCAAGAAAAGGGACTGTTCGCGCAACTCGGCCTGAACGTGGAAGTCTCGATCGAACCGTCCTGGTCCAACCTCGCGGACAAGCTGACCTACGGCATGCTGGATGCCGCGGTGATGCTGCCGCCGCTGGTGCTGGCCGCCGCGATGGGGCTGCGTGGGCCACCGGCGAAAATGGTGGTGGTCATGGGCATCAGCCAGGGCGGCAATACCATCGTATTGGGCAACCGGGCGGCGGATCGTGTCGCCTCCCCCGAGCAGCCGAGCGGGCGAATGGTGCTGGAGTGGCTGCGGTCTTATCGGCGCGCCAACGGCAGGCCGCCGCGCTTCGCCGTGGTGCACCATTTTTCCACCCATAATTTGCTGCTGCGCTACTGGCTGGCCGCCGCCGGGGCCGACCCCGAACGGCACATCGAAACCGTGGTGATCCCGCCCGAACAGATAGCGGGCGCGCTGGCGGCCGGGCGGATCGAGGGTTTCTGTGCCGGCGCGCCCTGGGGGGATGTCGCGCGGGCCGAGGGCGCTGGCCGCATCCTGCTGGGATCTTCCTCCGTCTGGCCGTCGCACCCCGAGAAATGCCTGGCTCTGGCCGAACCCTGGCTGGACGAGAACCCCGACACCGCCCGCTTGCTGGTCAGGGCGTTACTGCACGCCCGCGAACTCTGCGGTTGGCCCGACGAAACCCGTTCGATCGCGGCCCTGCTGGCGCGCAAGGACGGCCTGGCGCTGCCGGAAGAAGCCACCCGCGCCGCGCTGCCGGGCGGCGAAGCGGTCGAAACAGTGATGTTCCAGCCCGGTTCGGCGGCTTATCCATCGGCCGCGCACGCGTTGTGGTTCCTGCGGCAGATGCGGCGCTGGGGCTGGCTCGATTCGCGCGCCGATTTGGACGCGGTCGCCCGCCGGGTATACCGGCCGGAGGTGCTGGACGCCGAGGGCGTGCCGCCTTTCCCCGTGGCTGCGCCCCCCCCTTGCAACAACGTGGCCGAATGACAAATTATACGCGGACCGGTTCGCCAAAACGGGGGCCGGGAAACGCTTCGCTCGAAGGAGGGGGCCAATGTCGACGACCCGCATGTTTACCTCGCCGCTGTTTCTCGGCTTCGACCACCTGGAACAAATGATCGAACGCGCGTCCAAGACCGCGTCCGATGGCTATCCGCCTTATAATATCGAGCAGATCAGCCAGACCGGGCTGCGCATCTCCCTGGCTGTGGCCGGCTTCACGATGGACGACCTGCAAATCACGCAGGAAGACAACCAGCTCGTGATACGCGGCCGGCAGACCGACGAAACCCAGGGCCGGGTGTTCATCCACCGCGGCATCGCGGCGCGGCAGTTCCAGCGTGCCTTCGTGCTGGCGGAAGGGATCGAGGTGAAGGGCGCCTGGCTGGACAACGGCCTGCTGCACATCGATCTGGCCCGCCCGCAACCGGAAATCAGGGTAAAGACGATCCCGATCACCCAGCCGCGCAAGACCAACGGCGCTACGATCACCACCCTGGTGGATGGATCGACGGACTGAAGCACAACAAGCGGGACAGGAGAGCACGATTATGACCAACGAAAACAGCATCCAAGAGGCACCGATGGTCGCCTCTTTCGATATCCGGCATCTGTCCGCCGAACAGCTCGCGCAGCTCGGCGTGTCGCAGATCGCCTACGTGAAGCCGGTGACGGTGAACGGCCAACACGGCTTCGCTATCCACGCCGCCGACGGCACCCCGATGGCGATGGCCGGTGACCGCGACGTCGCGATGGCGGCGATCCTCCAACAGGAGATGCACCCGCTCTCGGTGCATTGACCCGCTATCACGGCTTGGGGTGAGGATACTTTAATCCCCCCAAGCCGACTCCGCCGCGGGTCTGCTACCGTCACGGCGTGAGCGACCCAGTCCTGCCGCTGCTTGTGGGGATACTCGCCGCCCTGATGACCCTTGGGGCGGTCGCGCGTTTCGTTGCGCGCGGCAGCTGCCAGGCGATGGGGTTCGCCGGGGCTGGCCTGGGGGGCCTCGGTTTCCTGCTGACGCTGCTCTCCCTGCTGCTCGGCCATGAGCCGGACTCGCTCCAATTTCCCTTTGGCCTGCCGGGCTTGCCGCTGCGGCTGACCCTGGACCCGCTCGCGGCGTTTTTCCTGCTGCCGGCCTTCCTGGCGGGCACGGCGGGCATCGCTTTCGCGGCGGAAACCGGGGATACCGCGCCGAAATCAAGCCTCGCCGGACTGACGCTGTGCCTGGCCGGTGTGACGCTGGCGATGCTGGCGGCGGACGGGGTGACGCTGGTCCTCGGGCTATCGCTGGCGGGAGGTGCGGTTTGGGCAAGCGGCGAACCGGGCCGGCCGCGCGCGCTCCAGCTGGGGGTGGCGGGTCTGGCCGGGATCGCGGTCCTTGGCGCTGCTGGCCTGTCGGGCTTCACCTATGAGGCGATGCGCGTCCAGCCCGCTCCCGCCACGGCGGTCTACGTCCTGGCGCTGATCGGCCCCGGCGCGCTGGCGGGGCTGGTACCATTCCACCTATGGCTGATCCCGGCCCATCGGGAGGCGCCGTCCCGAGCGGCGGCGTTGCTGTCCGGGGCGTTGCAGCCGCTGGCGCTCTATTTACTGTTACGGCTGCTGCTGGACCTCTGTGGGTCGGCGCCACCGCTGTGGTGGAGCGTGCCGTTGCTGGTCATGGGCTCCGTCACCGCGCTGACCGGCGGGTGGCGCGCGGCCTCGGAGGCCGAGGTCGACTCCTGCCTCGCCGGCCTGACCGAACGCCAGAGCGGGCTGGCGGCGATTGGCATCGGCCTGGCGCTGATCGGGCGCGCGACGGACTTGCCCAACCTGACCACGCTGGCCGAGGCGGCGGTGTTACTGCTCGCATTGTCTCAGGCGGTATGCGGCACCTTGGCGCAACTGGCGGCGGGCGCGGTGCGCGCCGGGGCGGGCAGCCGGCAACTTGTGTTGCTGGGGGGGCTGATCCATTCGATGCCGGTGGTCGCGGCGGGGATGGGGGCGGCGCTGTACGGGTTCTCGGTACTGCCGGCCGGTGCGGGCTTCGCCGCGCTGTGGTTGCTGTTTCAGGCGCTGCTGGCCGCGCCCCGCTTCCCCGGGCTGGCGCTGGTCGCCGCGGCGCTGGCGCTGTCGGGGGCGCTGTCGGGGGCGGCACTGGTGCGGCTGCTGGGAGTTGCTTTTCTGGGGCGCCCGCGAGGGCCTCGTTCCGCGGCGGCGATCGATATCGCGAAGCCGGCGCGCCCTGGGATGCTGGTGCTGGCTGGCATCGCATTGCTGATCGGGCTGTTCCCCGGTGCCGCACTGCTGCTTGCCGATCCCGCGATCCGCCAGATGGAGGGGGCTGGGCTGGAGGATCGTGTCAGCATCCTCGGCCTGTCCGGGTACCCGGTTTTGCCGCTGGTTCTGCTCGGGGTCGCCACGTGCGGCGCGGTCCTATGGCTGCTGCGTCGCCAGGGCGGTGCCCCGCCACGGTTAAGCCCGGCATGGAATGACGGGTTCGCGCCACCGCCGGCGTGGTTGCCGTTCGGCGATCCGCTTACCCAGAGTGCCGGCGCTGGGTTTGTGCCGGTTCTGCCCCGGCTCCCCCGCCTTGGGCGGCGCTGGCGAGGGTGGAGGCGGCGGGTTGCCGCGTTGCCCGTGCTGCTGACCGCGATGGCGGCGCTGCTGGCCGCGCTGCTTTGGGCGGGGGCGGCATGAGCATTTTGCTGTCCTTGGTCACGCAAGTTGCGCACATCGTTCTGATGCTGCTGGCCGCGCCGCTGCTTGCGGGGCTGGTTGGGGTGTTGTCGGACCGTCTGGCCGGGCGGGAGGGGCCGCCTATCGTGCAGCCCTGGCGGGACCTGTCCCGGTTGTTCCGCAAGCACACGGTGCGGGCCGAGAACGCCTCATGCGTCACGCGACTGGCACCGAAGCTGTCGGTTGTTGTCGCGGCTGTGGGCGTGTTTCTGATTCCTTCCTTCGCGCTGGGCATGGTTTCGGCCCCGCTGGCGGACCTGCTGAGCCTCGCCATGCTGTTCGCGTTGGGCCGGATCGTGCTGGTCCTCGCCGCGATGGATGCCGGCACCGGGGAGGGCGGGGTCGCGGCCGCCGAGACCAGCCGGCTGGCCATAGCCGCCGAACCGGCGCTGCTGCTGGCGGTCTTCACCCTGGCGTTGCTGGCCGGCGGCGGCAATCTCGATCAGATTATCGGCGCGCGCCTGGAGGGGCTGCTGCTGCCTGGCCCGGCGAGTGCGCTGGCGGTCGCGGCCCTGGCGCTATTGGGATGGACCGAGGCGGTGCGGCCCGGAATGGACACCGCATTCAGCGCCCGAGACCTGGCGCTGCTGCAAATCGCGGAGCAACTGCGACTGCTGGCCTGGTGCGACCTGATCGGCGCGCTGGCACTGCCGTTCGGGATGGCGGCGGCCGGGATCGGCTCGGCGGCCTGGGGGATTGGGCTGCTGGCCTGGGTTGGCCGGCTGCTGCTGGCCGCGCTGGTGCTGGCGGGTGTGCGGGTTTTCGCCCCGGCACTCCGGGTGCCGGCGGTGGTCGTTTTTGCGCTGCTACTATGCGGGATCGCCGTGGTGCTGGGCCTGGTCGGCGGAGGGACGACATGATGAACGCCCCCGACGGCGGCCCGATCCTGGCCTTGGCCTTTGCGGTGCTCGCTGCTCGGCGCGTTGGCACCGCTCTTGGACTGACGGCGGTGCAGGCGTTGGTGCTGGCGGCTGTGGCCGTTTTGCGCGGACTGTATCCCGAGGCTGCCGCGATCCTGCTGCTGAACGGGATCGGTGTGCCCTGGCTATTGCACAGCCTGCCGGCCGGCAAGCCGCACCGGCCACGGATCGGTCCCGTGACCAGCTTGTGCGCCGGGGCGGTTCTGGCACTGCTGGCGGCACCGGTCAGCGTGCCGCTGGCTGTGGTGCTGCTGGGGATCCTGGTGACGGCGGCGACGCGGGACCGAAGTATGCAAGTGCTGGGGTTGCTGGCAATGCAGAGCGGGATCGCCCTGGCGGGGCTGGCTCTGCCGGCGCCCGAACGCATCGCGGCGATCCTGCCGGCGATACCGGCGCTGGCCTGGGCGGCACTCTGGGCTTCGCGGCGGCAGGCGGCGTGAGCGCGATGCCGATCCTGTTGATGATCCCATTCCTCGCGGCCGCGGCACTGGCCATCCCGCAACCGGCGCGTGTCCGGTTCTGGGTGGACTTGGGTGCTGTGGTGGCCACGCTGATGGTGGCGCTGAGTTTGCCGTGGCAGAACGCCGAGTCCGTGCCGCTGCTGCGGCATGACCGCCTGGGGATGTTCGCGGCGATTGTCGTCGCCCTCGCGGCTGTCGCACCCCGGTTCGGTCGTACGCGGATCGCGGGACAAATTGCGCTGGGGGGTATGCTGCTGGCTGGACTCTCGGGGCATGCTCTCCTGACGGTGGCCGCGTTGGCTCTGGCGGCAGCAGTGGCGCTGGTACCGCACATCAGGGCGGGTTGGTACCGCGTGCCGCTCTGTGGCGCCGGGCTGGGTCTGCTGCTGTTCGGTTCCATCCTACCGGCGGCGCCGCTGGCGTCGGGGTGCGCGCTGCTGGGCCTCGCGGCTCTGGCCGTGGCGGTGCCGGAATTGCTGCCCTTACTCCCGTTCCTGGCGCTGCGCTTCGCGGGAGCCGAGCTGGTCGGGGTGGGGCTGGCAGGGATGTTGGGGTGTGCAATGGGGGTGTTGCTTTGGCCCTCGGACAAAAACCGCCTGTCCTGGATCGCGTTCGGGCAGGCGGGGGTTATCGCGTTGGCGTTTGGGCTACGGTCGCCGGACGCGATCTTCGCCGGGGTTTTGCTGGCGGTTCTGCTCGTTCTGAGCCAGGCGGCGCGGGAATTGGCCAAAGGACAGGGTTTGGCAGGGCTGCTCGCCTCGGCCGGCTTGGCGGGGTTGCCGCCGTTCGGGGTGTTTCCGGGCCTGGCGCTCGTGATCCTCGCGACGGCGCGGCAGGCCCCCTGGCTTCTGGTGGGGGTGCTGCCGGCGTTGGCAGCGATGGGTTGGGCGGTGGTGGCGCGCATGCCGACGCCGCGCATCGGGGCCACCGACCGCTGGTCCGCGGCCTGGGTCCCGCTGGCCTTGGCCTTGCTTGTGGGGTTCGCCCTGCCGGGTCCGGTTACGGCCTGGCTGCACGTCCTGGCCCGCGAGGTGGCCCGATGAGCCAAGCCCTTGCCGTCGTGCAGTCCGCGACGATGGAGCCGTGCCGCCCCTGGCCGCGCTACATCCTGACCGGAGTACAATGGTCCGCCCTCATGCGTGAGCCGGTATCGCTGCTGGCCGCCTGGGCCGATACGGCGCAGGTGCATGCGCTGTTCGACGATCCGGCCTCGGGCAGCGTGCTGCCGGTTTCGGTCATGGTGGAGGATCGGACTTACCCGGCTTTGTCGCCGCATTTTCACGGCGCCGCGTTGTATGAGCGGGCGATCCACGACCTGTGGGGCCACGCGGCGGCTGGCGGTGAGGTTCGTGCCTGGCTGGATCACGGCCACTGGCCGCACACCAGACCTTTGGCGATGCGTCCCGGGCCGCGGCCCCCGACCGCCGACCCGCCGGAATTCCAGGAGACCCCCGGGGAAACCCTGATGCAGTGGCCGGTCGGGCCGCTGGGTCCCGGCATCGGGGAGGCATACCATCTGCGCCTCACGCTGGATGGCACCCAGATCGTGCGGGCGGAAAGCCGGCTCGGCTACACCCATAAAGGCACGCTGACGCTGATGCGCGCCAAATCCCCCCGCATCGCCGCGCGTTTCGCCGCCCGGCTGGCGGGGGACGCCACGGTCGCACATTCCATCGCCTTCGCCGCCGCGACCGAGGCAGCGCTTTCTGTCGAAGCGCCGCCGCGCGCCGCCGCGCTCAGGACGTTGATGGCGGCGCTGGAGCGGATCGGAACCTACCTGGACGATCTTACGGCGCTGGCCGGGCTGGTCGAGGCGGCCCATCTGCACGGGCGCTGCGGCTTGCAGCAGGAGTATCTGCGGCGCGGCCTGGCGACGACGTTCGGGCACCGTCTGATGATGGATTGCGTGGTGCCCGGCGGCGTGTCGGGCGACGCCGATGCCAACGGGCTGTCGGCGCTGCGACAAATCCTGGGCGCGTTACTGGTGGAGTTGCCCATTATACGCGGGCATTTCCAAGGCGATGCGGTGGCGGGGCGCCTGACGGGTCTGGGTGTGGTCAAGGGAGCTGGCGACGCCGCCGGACGGTGCCTGCGGCGCCTGAACGCCATCGGCGCGGACGCTGCCTCGGCCATCGACTTGCTCGCCGATCTGCCAAAGGGGCTGCTGACGATCGCCCTGCCCCTGCATAGCGGGGAGGGGCTGGGACAAGCGGCCTCCGCTCGCGGCGACATCTGGCACTGGCTGCGGCTGGACCACGGCCAGATCGCGGCGGTGTTCCCGAACGACCCGGGGTGGGCGTTGTGGCCGGTGGCGGAGGCGGCTCTTGTCGGGGCCGAGGCGCGCGATGCGGCGCTGATCTGCTGTTCCCTGGGATTGCCGGCGTCGGGGATGGATTTGTGATGGAGCCACATCGATGGTGAAATTCCCCGCGCTCCGCGGCGCACTCCCCAAAGCCGATCCGCCCGGGCCGGTGGACGCGGCGACCGTCGCGTCTTTGGCGGAGCGGCTGAACGCGGCGTCCCAGGCGCGGCTGGGGCATGGGCTGGCGATCCGGCACGTCAACACCGGCAGTTGCAACGGCTGCGAGCTGGAGCTGCGGGCGCTGACCGGGGTGCTGTACGATTTATCCCGCTTTGGTCTGCGCTTTGTCGACAGCCCCCGGCACGCGGATGTACTGCTGGTGACCGGACCGTTGACGCAAAACCTGCGTCAGGCGCTGGAACAAGCCTGGGACGCCACGCCGGACCCGAAATGGGTCGTTGCGCTGGGGGACTGCGCGGTGGATGGAGGGGTGTTCAAGGGCAGCTATGCCGTGCTCGGCGGCACGGGCAACAGTGTGCCGGTCGATCTCACGATCAGCGGCTGCCCGCCGTCGCCGTCGCGAATCCTGTCGGGGCTGCGCGCCTTGCTGGAAGCGAACAGCCCCTGATCGAGGCCGTTAGTGAACGGCGGCGTGCGATGCCTTCACCTTGTGCTTGGTCGCGGCCTTATGCGCGCTGGCCTTGTGCACGGCATGCGTGTGGGCCTTCGCCTTATGCGGCTTTGCCGCCATGGCGGGGGAGGCGACCAGCGCCGCGATCGGCAGGGCGAAAGCGAGCGTTGCGAACAGGGATTTGCGCTTGATGGTCACGACGGTTGCTCCGAGGCAGGATTGATTGCGGGTACGGCTGTATGTCGCCGATGGCGCATTCAGAGCGGAGTCGAGGAACGCGCCACAATTGACTGACAACATTGTGCATCATGGCAAGAGAATCGGCAAGCGAATTCGGAATCGCGCCGGACGCGCATCTGACACCCTTTGCGCTGCTGGCCGCCGATCTTGCCGTTTGCCCGGCCCCCGTCTAGGATGCGCCGGTACATGCGAATTATTCGCAATTGGAGGAGCGCCTCACGCCATGCGGCAAGACATCAACATCGCTCGGCGCTGCGAGCGGGCCGTGGTGACCGCTTACCGCGAGCTGCGTCAGGTTGGGTCCGACGATCTGTCAGCATTCCAGGCCTGCACTGCGCTTTACCGTATTCACCACCCCGAGGCTTCGTTGAACGAAGCGCGCCGTTTGGTGGCGGAGTGGATCGATCATCACGTTGTCCGTCAGCAGGAAACCGTGGCGTACGGCTGATCAAACGGCCAGCGTGCCGCGCGCCGCTTCGATGGCCGCCAGCACCGCGTCGACGGTGATTCGGGCGGTGCCGCCATCTTTCTCGTAGCCGCCGGGCGGCTCGATCGGTACGATTCGGGTGCTGTGGGCGATGGGTTCGGTGGCGCCGAACATCCCGAAAGTCTGGCGCCCGACCGCGGCGGCGATGTTCATGACGCCGGTATCGTTGCCCACATAAAACGCCGATTCGCCGCACAAGGCCGCGACCTCGCCCAGATTCCACCCGATGGCCCGTACCACGCCAGTCAGCCCGGCCGCGATCGCCTCCGCCAGCCCCGCTTCCGCCGGCCCGCCGACCAGCAGGACCCGCGGCCAGCCGGCCCGCAACAGGGCCTCGGCCAGCGCCGCGAAGTTTTGCGCGCCCCATTGCTTGTAAGGCTCCGAACTGCCGATGCCGATCAGCACGAAGGGGGCGGCGCCGATCCGTTCCCGCACGGCCCGGCGCGCGGTTTCCGCGATCGGGAGGATGGGTTCCCCCTCCTGCAACGGAATGCCGGCTCGTTGCAGCCACAGCGTCGCCTGGCGGAACGGGTGCAGCCGCAGATCGGGTGGGGCCAGGAAGGGCCCGCGGTTGAGGAACAGCTTCTGGATCCCGAACCCATATCCGTACCGCTCCGGGATGCCGGCCAGCGCGGTGTAAAGCGCCAATGTCTTGCTGTGGTGCAGGAGGTAGATGCGGTCGAACCGCCGGGCCCGCAGCCGAGCGATGAAGCCCAATGCGCCAAGGCCCTCGTCCTTGCCGGGGCGGTTCTCCGGGTTGCGGTCGATCCACAGGCAGTCGGACACGGTGGTTTCGGCGCTGAAGATCTGATCGGCGGCGGAGCGGGGCTTGGTTACCAGCGTCACCGGACCGCCCACATGCGCGGCGATGGCGCGGATATGCGGCAAATGCCAGATCGTGTCGCCAATCCCCGGCAGCGGCTGCACCACGGCGGCCTTCATCGGGGTTTGGAGCGCCCATACGTCTCCGCCATCGCCCAGCCAAGCAACAGGTAGAACCAGCCTCCCATCGGCATCGACCAGAAGGATGGGGTGGATTGCAGCGGGAAGATCTGTGCCAGCATGGTCACGAACAAACCCACGCGGATCGGATCGGGATTGCGCCACAGGCCGCGCCCGAGCGGGATCAGGCAGGCGATGCCGAACGCGCAGAACAGCGCCAGCCCGGGAACGCCGCCATCCACCAGCGCCTGGAAGTAGAAATTATGCGGGTGCACCCAGCAAATATCCGCGCCCCCGCCATCCGGCGAGGCGCCGTCGAAACTGGGCCGGAAGTAGCGGGGGTTGGGGCAGCTCAAACGGAACCCGTCATATCCGGCACCCGTCCAGGGCTTCTGGCGGCCGATCTCGAACGCTCGGTTATACATCTCCCCGTATTTGCCCACGGCGAAGCCGACCACGAGTTCCTGCGTGCGGGCGACCATATGATGGTACGTTTTGGGGGAAATCACCGCGAAGCTGGGAATCAGCACGGCGACCAGCACTACCGCGGTGAGAGCGATCGGGCGCAGGCGGGGGATCAGGAACGCGGCGACTGCCAGCGTGCTCACCATGATCAGCACGGGAATGCGCTGCCCGATAATCGTGACCACCGCGATGCCGCCGAGCAGGATGACGTAGGGGAGAAAGCGGCGGTCGAGATAGCGGCTGGCGAAGGGGATCAGCACGGGCGGCAGGATGCGCGCCATCAGCGGGGCGGCTCTGGCGGTGCCGAATGGCCCTGTCAGCAACGTGTCCCAGGCCTTGGGAACCCCGTACAGGTTCACCCCGAAGACGAACTGGAACACCAGGTGGATGGCGACGTAGGCCGCCGACGCCGCGATGGTGCCGAACATCCAGCGGCGCGGATCGGCGTCGCGCAGTACGCCGAACGCCAGGGTGGCCGCGAACAGCGGGAAGCGAATGGAAAGCAGGCCCTGCTCCAGCGCGTGCGGCCCGCCGTCGCCCAGGCCCAGCGCGGGGATTGGCAGCGAGCACACGATCATCCACGCCCACCAGACCAGGGAAATCGCCACCCACGGCGTTTTCAACCAGGCCCAGTCGCCGGTCGCGCCGCTGCGCAGCAAGAAGCAGATGCCCGCGAGGGTGACCGAAACCTCCGCGAAGCCGTGGGCGTGCATCAGCAGCAGCGGCGTGACCAAGGTGGAGACCAGCGCAATGCGGTCCAGCGCCGGCAGGAGCTTGGGGTTCTTGAGCATCGACCGCGTGGTGCCAGCCGGACGCGCCGGGGGCAAGGGCTTTTGGAACGAGCAGGAGGCTTTTAGAACGGTCAGGGGGCTTTTAGAACGATCAGGGCTTCTGGTCGCAGCTCTGACTGGCCAGCCAGCTTCGCGTTTGCGCTGTATCGAGGTTCGGCGGCGGTTTGCGTACGCAGATGCAGATGGTGCCTTCGACGAGCCCCAGCGCGACACGATCGCCCTTGGCGGCCTCGGGTACATCCTCCCCGGGTACGCGGATGTGCACCTTGGACCCGCCCAGATCGCCATCGGCGACGGTACCTGTCCAAAGCCGAGCATCGTCCATCGCGTCTGCCATCGACGGGGAGCGGCGGATGCCCAGGAACCCGCGGCCTTCCTTCTCAACTTTGTCGAGTTGGATCGTCAGAAACCGCTCCGGCGTGCGTCCGGCCGGGTATTCCCACTTAAGCGAGAGGTCGGGATGCGTTTGGGCCATATCGGCCTCCACGGGGCTGAGACAAAAAACAGTATAGCACAGCGCTGCAACCATGGCGCATGCCAATCGCCCCAGACAACCGTGCCTTTTTGGGTGTCGGATCATGCGCCGGACGAACCGCCCCAACTTCCTTGATTGGGGCTGTTGACGGTGGGGGAGGGCACATAGGGCCGACTTTGCAGCGTGAAGCCGGTGCTGACCGGGGTAAATCCCATGAAGCCGGTGTAGCTCGTGCGCCGCCCGGCGGGGATAGTATCGACCAGCTGGTCGTAAAGGTTATCCGGGGTGTCCATCCAGGGAATGGTCGAGCCGAGCACGCCGGCGTAGATGAACGCCGCCGAAGCGTGGGTGGCGCAATTATTGCCCACGATGTCGAAGGTGCCGGGGTTGGTGCGCATGCGCCACCAGGCTTCGTTGAATTTGTTGGCCGTGGTCTGGTCCACTTCGACCAGCAGGGCCGTGGACACCACGCGCCGTGCGACGGCCATGTTGAGATCGACATATTGCGGACGGTGGCGCTGGAACAACGGGTAGTCGTAGACGATGCCGTTCATGCTCAGCCCAGCTGAATTCAGGGTGCTGTCATTTCCTTGTCCGAAAAATCCGATGGGGGCGCCGTTTTGCTGGATGCAGTCGGCGTGTTGTTCGAGCTTGCCCGGATGGTGGTCGGGCCCTTGCTTGCCGCGGACCACCAGCGCGATTTTTTTTGGCCCCGTGGAAAAACCAACGATCACATCGGGCATGGCGTTTCCTTTTCACCGGAGGCATTTCGCTCGACCTGCGCGAGCGTGAGATTACCGAACGCGTCTTGGGATGCAAATCACGTTGGGGTTATTTCCCGATTTACGAAACACGCGCGCGAATCATCGCGAAAGCGTGAGCAACCGTCGCGGCGCGGATCGCTGCCCGGTCACCCGGGAACACATGTTTCTCGCTGACGGTCGGCTGCCCGCGTTGCGCCAGACCGAAGCAGACCAGGCCCACCGGCTTTTCCGCCGTTCCGCCGCCCGGCCCGGCCACGCCCGTCACCGATACCGCGATCCCGGCGCGCGAGCGTTCCAGCGCGCCGGATGCCATGGCCTGCGCGACCTGTTCGCTGGTCGCGCCGTGCTGTTCGATGAGGGGCATCGGCACGCCGATCATCTGGTTCTTCGCCTCATTGGAGTAGGTAACGAAGCCGCGGTCCACCACATCGGACGAACCGGCGATCGCGGTCAGCGCCGCCGCGATCAGCCCACCTGTGCAGCTTTCCGCCGTCGCCAGCTTGATGTTGTTCGCCCGGCAGGCGGCCAGCAAGGTTTCGGCGTCTCGCAGCGTTTGTTCGGGCAGCATGGTCGGTCTCCGTTGTCGGCGGCAGGATTTCACCTGGGTGGGGGTTGCGCAATCCAGCGCCGGGCGGGCTTCATGGCGGCAGGAGGATCCCAATATGGCGAACGAGATGTGGGTGCCGATGCCGATCCCGGCTCAGGCGCCGGTGACCGAGGGGTATGTCGATGTGCGCGGCACCAAGCTGTGGTACTGGGATACCGGCGGGCCGGGGCATCCGGTGATCCTGCTGCACGCGGGGACCCAGAGCGCGGCGGGCTGGGTTTACCAGCAGCCGGCGCTGGCGCAAGCGGGGTACCGCGCCATCGGGTACTCACGGCGGGGGTATTACCGGTCGGACTCCGGGACCGATGAGGTTTGGACGGTGGCCGACGATCTGCACCAACTGGTGGAGCACCTGGGTCTCGCCACCGTCGATCTGGTCGGCGCCGCGCAGGGTGGGTTCGTCGTACTGGATTACGTGTTCGCGCACCCCGAGCGCGTGCGGAGCCTGGCGATCGTTTCGTCCTACATGGGAATTCAGGAGCCGGACTACGCTGCGGTAAACGCCCGCCTGCGCCCCCCGTTTTTCGCCACGCTGCCGCACGATTTTCAGGAACTGTCGCCGTCCTATCGGGCGGGAAACCCGCAAGGGGTTGCCGATTGGCATGCCGAGGAGGCGCGGGCGGTGACCGGTAAGCGGATCGCGCCGGTACTGCGGACGACGCCGGCGTGGGCGTTGTTGGAAAGCATCCGTCATCCGGTATTGCTGGCGACGGGGGATTCGGATTTGTATGTGCCGCCGTCTTTGTTGCGCATGCAGGCGTCGCATATGCCGGGGGCCGAGGTGCATGTCATCCCGGAGGCGGGGCACTCGCCTTATTGGGAGCGGCCGGATTTGTTCAACGCGGTTTTGTTGCGGTTTTTCGGGAGGTTGGGATCCTAAGGAAACCTATCTTAATACCCCACCGCCGCCCCCGCGGGACGCCTCGGGTCATTGGCACCGTAGAACAAGCCCTGGCGTGAGCCGGTGGTCGCGGTGGCGTCGTTTCCGGATGCGGCGGTTGTGGGTTCCTTCGTTGATTGCCCGACGGCGATCAACGCCGCGGCACCCCATGGGGTTTGCTCCACGATCTTGTAACCCATCGCCGTTAGTGCCGCTTTCGTATCGGCGGACAGGGCGAAGGGTTCGGCGGCGATGGCATCCGGGAGCCATTGGTGATGGATCCTCGGCGCGTTCACCGCTGCTTGCGGGGCCATGCCGTGGTCGATCGTGTTCAGTGCCACTTGCAGAACGATGGTGATGATGCGGGAGCCGCCGGGGGAGCCGAGCACCATGGCGATGCGGCCGTCGCGCAGGACGATGGTGGGGGCCATCGACGACAACGGTCGCTTGCCGGGCGCTATGGCGTTGGCGCTGCCCTGCACCAGACCGAAGAAATTAGCACTGCCGGGCTTGATGGAGAAATCGTCCATCTCGTCGTTCAGCAGGAAGCCGGTGCCGGGCGCCATGACGCCGGCGCCGAACAATCCGTTCACGGTGTAGGTAACGGCGACGGCGTTGCCTTTATTGTCGATGACGGAATAATGCGTGGTTTCCGGCTTCTCGTGCGGTGCGGTGCCGGGACGCAGATCGGCCGATGGCGTGGCTTTGTCGCCGATCGCGGACCGAATAGCGGCGGCATGCCCCGGGGAGAGCAGCCAATCCAGCGGATTGGAAACGAAAGCGGGATCGCCGAGGAACGTGTTGCGGTCCAGGAACGCATGCCGCATCGCCTCGGTCATCAGATGCACGGTGCGGGCAGAATTGAAGCCGGACTCGTGGAGATCGTAACCCTCCAGGACTTGCAGGATTTCGCACAAGGCCGTGCCGCCGGAGGATGGGGGCGGCGACGACAGGAACGTGTAGCCGCGATACGCACAGGATAACGGTTCTGATTCCGTGATCGTGTAGGCCGCGAAGTCTGCCGCCGTGATCGCACCGTTCGATTCCGCGGCGATCCCAGTTGGAATGGCGCCTTGGTAGAATGCCGCTTGTCCGTGTTCAGCGATCGCGGCCAGCGTAGCGGCCAGTTCGGGTTGTTTCAGACGTTCCCCCGGTTCGGGCGGCGATCCGTCCGGGTGCAGAAAGATGCGGGCCGCCGACGGGTCTTGCCGCAGCTTGCCGGCGCCCCTGGCGATAATATCGGTGTCCCCGCGCGTCAGCACGAACCCATCCCGAGCCAGCGCGATGGCCGGGGCCATCACGGTTGCTCGGGGGAGGCTGCCGTAACGTGCCAACGCGGCGTCGAGGCCGGCGACCGTGCCGGGTACCGCGACGGCCTTCCAGCCGTGCAGGCTGGCGTCGCGGATCGGCTTCCCATCGGCGTCCAGATACATGTCGGCGCTGGCGGCGGCCGGCGCGGTTTCGCGGAAATTGAGGAAGACGTTTCGCCCATCCGCCAGCCGCGCGACCATGAACCCGCCGCCACCGATATTGCCGCAGCAGGGGTTGGTCACGGCTTCGGCGTATCCCACCGCCACCGCCGCGTCGATCGCGTTGCCGCCTTGCTTCAGGATAGCAACGCCGGCCTCGGCCGCGAGGCGCTGGGCGGACACCACCATGCCGTGGGAGGCTTCCGCGGCTGGGGGGGAGGCCGCCTGGACGGGGGCGGTCAAAGCGAAAAGAGTGGTACTGCCGATGAACACAGATGAACACAGATCGAAAAAATGCGGTGCCATTTTCCCAAACCATCGGTGTTTATCTGTGTTCATCTGTGGTTCCAGAAATTTTATGCTGCCCATATAGCCCGCGCCGCCACCAGAATCCCCGCCGCCATCGCCCCCGCGATGACGTCGTCGGCCATCACCCCGGCCGGCGTGTGCCAGCGGTCGGCCCAGCCCACCGGGCCGGGTTTCCAGATGTCGAACAGGCGGAACAGGGTGAAAGCGGCCAGCAAACCGAGCGGCGTGACGGTGCCAAGGCCGAGCATGGCGATCCATTGGCCCGCGAACTCATCGATCACGATCCAGCCGGGGTCGCCGTGGGCGTTGGACGCCCGGACGGCCCAGACCCCGCCGGCCGAAGCCGCCAGCGCCGCCGCCGCCAGCAGCCAGGGGGACACCAAGAGCAGCGGCGTTCCGACGGCCAAAGCGACCAGCGATCCCGCCGTTCCCGGGGCGACGGGAAAGAAGCCGCTGCCGAATCCACTGGCGATAAGCCTGGGAAAATTCACGGAAATTCCGCCAGGAACCGGTCGAGCGCGGCGGCGACTTCGGGCTCTGCCAGTGTGGGCGCATGGCCGATGCCGGGCACTGGCACGACTGTCATGTCGGGGCGGGCCGCTCGCATGCGCGCGACCGTTTCGGGCCGCAGTACGGTGCTGACCTCGCCCCAGGCCAGCAGTACGGGCACCGCCGCCATCGCGCCGAACAGCGGCCAGAGGTCGGGGGTGGGCGCATCCAGCAGCTTGGCGATCCGCGTGTCCCAGAGCGGGTGAAAGCGCCCGTCGTCCCCCTTCGTGTAGGTCAGCGCCGCCATCCCGAACCAGTCTTCGTCGGTCGCCAGCGACAAGGGCGGTAGGCGGGCGCGCAGCCAGTCGACGCAGTCCTGCTCGTTGGCCAGAGCGGGGTCGGTGGCCACGAAATCGCGGATGATGGCGGCCCCGGTGGGTGCAACCTCCGGCCCGATGTCATTCAGCACCACGCCGCGGATCAGGCCGGGGCGCGCGGCGGCGAGGCCCATGGACAGCAGCCCCCCGAAGCTGGTGCCGATGGCGATGGCATGCGGGATATGCAGCGCGGCGCAGACGTCCAGCACATCCCGCAGGCAGGCCTCCGGCCCGTAGCGGGTGATGTCCCGAACGCGGGTGGAGCCGCCTCGGCCGGCGTAATCCAATGAAATGACGCGTCTTTTCGATCCGTGGCGGGCGGCGAAGGCTGCGAAATCGCCGGACGTCCGCACCAAGCCGGGCAGGCACAGCAGGGGCATTCGGGAATCCCCGCCCGCCCACTCCCGCACCATCAGCGAAAGGCCGTCGGTCGCGGAAACGCGGTGGGTCAGCGCGCCCATTGCGTCAGCGGCGCCGATGCCGCGGAGCCGGCCCGAGCCCGGTAGATCGCGACGTTCTCCATCACCCGCTGCACGTAGTTGCGGGTTTCGGCGAAGGGTATCAGCTCCAGCCAGTCGGTCATGGCGACGGCGCCAGTGCGAGGGTCGCCGTTGTCCGCCAGCCATTGGTCAACCCGGTGCGGGCCGGCGTTATAGGCGGCGGCGGCCAGGGGCAGGGCGCCGTCGAATTTGTCCAAAACCTCCCGCAGATAGGACGTCCCGAGCAGCATGTTTTGCTGGGCATCGACGGTCAGGGCGGGCAGCGACATGGGGACGCCCAGCTTCTTGGCCACCGCCTTGGCGGTGAAGGGCATGAGCTGCATGAGCCCGCGCGCGCCTGAGGGGCTGACGGCGCCGACGTCGAAACTGCTCTCCTGCCGCATAATACCGAGCGCGGCGGCCTGGTCCGGCGCGGGCGGCGGGTCGAACGGCATCGGCCAGCCGGCACGGGGCAGCGCGATGCCGTCCCGGCCCATGCGGCGGGCGACGAACACGGCGGTATCGGGGACACCCAATTTCAGCGCCAGCTCGGCGGTCAGGGTGCGTTCGGCGGGGTTGGGCGCGAGTTCGTCCATCCGCAGCAGGAAGATGCGGGCGCGGGCGGGGTCGCCCCAGGCCACCAGCCAGGACGCGGCGCGCACGACCTCGTGCCCCGTAAAGGCCAGCACCGTGTCGTGCGTCCAGGTGGGGTCTTGCAGCGCGCCGATACGGGCGTTCAGCGCCACCGCATCGTCCCCCAGCGCTACGGCGGCGAGCTGGCCGTAGAAAGTCGTGGCCCAGACGGCGGCCTGCTGGTACTCCGCCTTGGGCTCCTGCCCCAGCGCGGCGAGCGTCCGGCCCAGCCAGTAATGGGCCCGCCCCTGGGTGATCGCGGCGGGGGAGGTCCCGGCCAGGGCCTTGAAATGCCCCAGCGCGAGGGACGGCTGCTTCAACCGGCGCAGGGCGATGAATCCGGCGAGGAACTCGGCATCGGAGACCTGCTCCCCCGCGGTTTGGCCATGCGCCTTGGCCAGGTCATAGGCATCCTGGTCCTGGCCCTGCTTCAACAACGCACGGATCAGCGCCGACCGTTCCGTCCAGAAAGCAGGCAGGTGGTCGGGCGCGGCTTGCTGGGCGGCGGGGGCTTCCTTTTTCCACAGCATCGCGGCCCCGGCATAATCCTCGGCCACGCGCAGAGCCTTCGCTCGGGCCAACACCCGGGCGGGGGCGGACTCGACCATCGCGCGATGTTTGGTGTCGAGGCGCGCGGCCTGCCGGTCGGCGGCCTGGAGGGAGGACCAGGTCAGCCGCAGGTACCGCGCCCATTCGTCGTCTTGCGAGGGCACGCTCCCCCAGCGCTGCAGGAACGCGGTTTCCGCCGTCGGATTGGCGATCCCCGATATCCACGCATCGCGCGCATAGGCCGCCCCGTCACCCGCCGGCAGTGCGTCGGCGCACCGCAGCAAAGCAGGAGCGAGGGTCGGGCGGGGCACGGCGCATTGCGCGGCGATGACGGTGGGGTCGGGTTCGGTGGCCAAAGCCTCCTGCCGGCGGCGCTCCAGCAGGGCCTGGGCAGGCCAGTCGGGGTTCGCTTTGATGAAATCGGCGATTTCCGCCGTGGAGGCCGCATTGGGCGCGATCAGCCGGTAGTAGCGCACCAGCTTGGCAGCGACGGGGTCGGCGAGGCCGGAAACCGCTGCTTCGGCCTCCGCCCAGCGGTCGCCACGGATGGCGGGGATGGGGTTGGGTGCCTGCGCACGCGCCGCGTCGCCGGCAAACACCAGCGCGAGACACGCGAGAATCGAACGGAGGACGCAGCGCATGTTGTCTTTTAGCCCGAAAGCGGGCGGTGAAGGAACCAATCCGTCAGGAGGTGGGAATGCGCTTCGTCCCCAGCCCGATGCTTTTGGCCAGGTTGGACCGGCGTTCGGCATAGGCTGGTGCCACCATGGGGTAGCTGGCGGGAAGGCCCCAGCGCGCACGATAGGCCTCGGGTGTCAGGCCGTGGGCGCTTTGCAGGTGGCGTTTGAGGGTCTTTTGCTTCTTGCCGTCTTCAAGGCAGATAATGTAGTCGTTGAAGACGGATGCCTCGGGCGAAACGACCGGCACCCGTGCGTCCGGCTCCGGCGCGTCCGGTTCCGGCGCCGGATGAGGCGGCGCGGCGGAGCCAATCTCCGTCAGAGCGTTGTAAACAGCCCGAATCAAATCCGGCAAAGCGTCGGCACTGACTTCGTTATGACCCACATGCGCGGCGACGACGCGGGCGGTCAGTGCGAGAACAGTCGTGTCGCTGTACAAGTCAGACATCTCCCGCCCTTTCGGCAAGTAGGACTTAGCCCATATAAGATCACGAACCGGCACCGGCAATAGCGGGCGGGTCACTGTATTCGCGAGGGCCACTTATGACTGAAACGCAAAGCAACGACACCTTTGCGGCGGACCGGGAGATCGACATCACCGGCGACCTCTGCCCGATGACGTTCGTGCGAACCCGGCTGGCGCTGGATCGAATGACGCCGGGCCAGATCCTTTTGGTGCGCCTGCGTGGCGAGGAACCGCTGCGCAACGTGCCTCGCACCGCGACGGAGCAGGGGCATCAGGTGCTGTCGCTGGAGACGGGTGCCGACGGCGTCAGCGTTTTGGTGCTCCGCCGCGGGGCGTGAGGTGACGGCGGATGGCGCTTCGCTTATCCGCCGTCACGTCCCGAGCGCCACCCGCATGACCAAGGCATCGTCCCCGTTGGCATAATACCGCTTCCGCCGGCCGATCTCGGTGAAGCCGCAACGCGCGTAAAGCGCGCGGGCGGCGGTGTTTTCCTCTGCCACCTCCAGGAACATGGTACGCGCATCGGTCTCGGCGGCCCCGCGCATGGCGGCTTGCAGGAGATCGCGGCCCAGGCCTTGCCGCCGCGCCTCCGGCAGGACGGCCAGGGTCAGGATTTCGGCTTCGTCCATGACAGTGCGGGCGAGAACCATGCCGCCGCGCGGGTCAATAAAGCCGAAGCCGCCGGGCAGGCCGACATGGAGGGAAATGACGGTGGCGGACCAGACCTCGTCCGGTGGGAAGGCAGCTTGGTGGATCGCGGCGAGGGCCTCGGCGTGCGCGGCGGTGACCGGTCGAATGCTCATTCGGCGGGGGGCGGCCGGAGACCGCCGGCTGGGAGCTTGGCTTCCGGCGGATCGACATACAAAGGCTGGGCATCGCGTGGGGGCAGCCGGCCGGCGAAACGTTCCGCTCCGGCGGCCGCGACGGCCCAGGCGCCTGGCAGGCGGGCGTTGGTCAGCATGACGTCGAAATCGCGCGCCGCGAGCTGAGCGGTAACCCGGATCGAGGCGTCCCCGGCAATCGCGATGGGACCGGAGGGGGCGGGCAGGGCGGTCAGATCGTGAGCCACCACGGTATCGCCGATTTCCAGGAAGACCCGGTCGCGCCGGCTATCCGTGGCACACCACAGCGTGCGGCCGGTAAGGGGTGGGAGCGCGGCGGCCAGAGCCTCCCCTACCGTTACGGCGACGACTGGAATGCCAAGGGACAGGGCGATGCCGTGCGCCAAGGCTACGCCGGCACGAATGCCGGTGAAGCTGCCGGGGCCGACCGTGACCGCGACGAAATCGAGCGTCCCCGTGCCGGCTTCTTCCAGCACTTCTCGCGCCATGACCGGCAGCAACGCCGCGTGACCGCGGGCGGCGTCCTGGGTGCGGTGCGCCAGCACGACACCGTCCGCCACCACGGCGGCGGAGCAGCGTGCCAGCGCGGCGTCCAACGCCAAGACGCGGAGCGTCATCGTATACGACCGACGCGGAGCGTCATCGTAAATGACCGACGCGGAGCGTCATCGTAAATGACTTACGCGCAAGCTCATGCCAACAGGCACGCCTCATCGAAGTCGAGGCGGGGGGAGGGGGCTAACACGCCCTCCGGATCGCCATGGCCGATGTTGACCAGGAAGTTGGAGCGCCAGCCGGAATAGGCGAAGAACTCGGCGTCCACCTTGGCATTGTCGAAGCCGGACATGCCGCCGATGTCCAGGCCCAAGGACCGCGCGGCGATCATCAGGTAAGCGCCTTGCAGTGTGCCGTTGCGGAACGCGGTGGTGGCGGCCAGCGAGTCGTTGCTGGTGAACCAGTTCGCGGCATCGAGATTGTGCGGGAACAGTTTGGGTAGTTTCTCGAAGAATTTCGGGTCGTAGGCCACGATGGCGGTGACCGGGGCGGCCATGGTCTTGGCCATGTTGCCGGACGACAGCGCGGGGGCCAGGCGTTCCTTTCCCTCCTTGGTGCGGACGAACACGAACCGCGCCGGGGATGAATTGGCGGAGGTCGGGCCGAACTTCAGAATGTCGTAGAGCGCCTGGATGGTCTCATCGGAGACCGGCTCGTCCTTCCACTTGTTGTGGCTACGGGCTTCGCGAAATAGCAGGTCGAGGCCCGCGGCGTCGATCGTCATGGGGTAACTCCGTGCGTCTAAATGAGAATTAGTACATCACCTGCTCTACGGCCGTCACTTCCGGCACGTAGTGCTTCAGCATGTTCTCGATCCCGTGCTTCAGCGTAGCGCTGGAGGAGGGGCATCCCGAGCAGGCGCCTTGCATGTGGAGGCGAACGATGCCGTCGCGGTAGCCGCGGAAGACGATGTCGCCGCCGTCGCCGGCCACCGCCGGACGGACGCGGGTGTCGAGCAGTTCTTTGATCTGGTCCACGACCTCCTGATCCGCGGGATCGGTGTCTTCTTCCAGGTCGTCGTTATTGCCGCCTTCGATGACGGGGCGGCCAGCGACGAAATGCTCCATGATGGCGCCGAGGACCCGCGGCTTCAGCGACTGCCAGGCGATCTCCTCGGTCTTGGTGACGGTGATGAAGTCCCCACCCAGAAACACCCGGGCCACGCCCGGCAGCGCGAACAGCGCCGAAGCCAGCGGGCTGCGGCCGGCGGTGTCGGGCGAGGCAAAGTCCGCCGTGGAGAACCCCATCACATCCTGACCGGGCAGGAATTTCAGCGTGGCGGGATTGGGCGTGCCTTCGGTTTCGATGAACATGGGGACCTGCCTGGTTGGGTAGCGTTGGAAACAGGACCGCTGCGGTCCTGGACGGTTCGCCGCTACATCGTGCCAAACGCGGCCGATGACAAGAGGGCTTTGGAAAACATCGGCCGCATTAACCTTTCCTTTACGATTGACTGCGCATGATGACCCCGCCACGCCACGAAAAGGGTCCTCGCCATGTCGCCCAGCCAGATCGCCGTGCCACCGGTTCCGCCGGAGATCGCCGAAATTTTCCGCGTCGTCCTACACGACGAAGCGCTGGAGCTTACGCCTCGCACCACCCCGGACGACGTACCAGGCTGGGATTCGATGAACCACATCGCACTGGTGGTGGAGGCGGAATGTCGCTTCGGGGTCGAGTTCGACCCCGACGAGATCGATGCCCTCCATAGCGTGGGGGATCTGATCGCCGCGATCCGCGTGAAGCAGGCGGGCTGATGTCGTTCGCGTCGTTTGGGTTTTTGCTGGCGTTCCTGCCGGTGGCACTGGCTGGGTTCTGGGTGATGTCGCGGCTGGGCCCGGTGGCCGCCATGATGTGGCTGATCGGATGCTCAATCGCATTCTACCCCGTGGAGCACTGGCCGGTTCTGGCGGTGTCGTTGGTTGGGAACGCGCTGCTGGGGCGGGGGGTTCGGGCAACGGAGGTGACGCCGCGTGCTCAGACCGCGGTGTTGGCGATTGGGATTGGGCTGAATTTGGTGGGGATGGCGGTTGCGCGGTCGATGGCGCCGGTGCCCCCGGGGATGAGCTTTATCGCGTTCACGCAGATTGGGTGGTTGCTGGATCAAAGGGGTGGCCCACCCCCCGAGGATGACGCGTTAAGGAGATTGACCCACCCCTTTCTCATCCTCTTCTTCCCCCACCTCATCGCCGGCCCGATCCTGCGTGTTCGCGACATCGACACCCAGTTCGCCGATCCCACCACATGGCGCCTCACCGGGGAGAACCTCGCTGCCGGCGGGTTCATTCTGCTGATCGGGCTGCTGAAGAAAACGCTGCTGGCGAACCCCCTGGGGATTATCGTGACCCCTGGCTTCGCGGATCCGGGGTCATTGGGGCTGCTGGCGGCGTGGGGGACGGCGCTCGCCTGGTCCTTCCAACTGTATTTCGATTTCTCTGGCTACTCCGACATGGCGATCGGCCTCGCGCGCATGTTCGGGGTGCGGTTTCCGGCCAACTTCGCCTCCCCCTACAAAGCCCAGAGCGTCATCGACTACTGGCAGCGTTGGCACATCGCGCTGACACGCTTCCTGATGAGCACCGTCTACAACCCACTGGCCATGGCGGCCATGCGATGGCGGCGGGCGCGCGGATTGGGGGTAGACCGAGCGGCGCAGCGGTCGTTCGGCGGGTTCGGCGGAATGCTATTGGCGCCGCTGGTCGTGACAATGGGGCTGGCCGGGATCTGGCACGGGGCGTCCCTGCCCTATTTGGCGTTCGGGCTGCTGCACGCGGGGTTCCTGGGGGTCAACCACGCCTGGCGGGTGTTCCGGCCAGGGCCGCGGTCGCAGGATTGGCAGGCGGTCATCGGACGTGTCGTGTTGACTTACCTGTGCGTGCTGTTGGCATCGGTCATCTTTCGGGCGCCGACCCTGGATGTGGCCGGGACGCTGCTCGCCGGGATGCTCGGGCTGCATCCGCCGGGTCCCACCATACATGGGGCGCTGCACGCGCTGTGGCTGGCGGGCCTCGGCGCCATCGTCTGGTTCACGCCGAACACGCAGGAGATCGTGGACGGCGCGTTGTGGCGCCCGACCCTGCCTTGGGCCGTCGCCGCTGGGTGCGCTGCCACGCTGGGCCTGCTGTCTCTGGGGGGAACGCATGAGTTCGTCTACTTCCGGTTCTGACCTCCGCCGCTACTTCGCCGCGATGGCGGTGGTCGCGGCGCTGACGTTCGGCGCCGTCTGGGCCTGGGTGGTGACAATGCCGCTGGCGTTTCTGGAGCCGGAATATGCCTTCTGGCAGGCCAAACAGGTCCTGGTGGAAGGCTGCGACCTGGGGGACGTCCTGATCCTGGGCGATTCCCGCGCAACCGTCGGGGTGATCCCGGCCCTGCTGCCGGTGAAAACCAGCAACCTCGCGGTCGGCGGGGGGGAAGCGATCGAGGCGCTGGCCATTCTCACCCGCGCGCTGGCGTGTCCGGCGCAGCCGAAGCTGGTGGTGGTTTCATGGGACGCGGTACATATCTCACGGCCGGATCTTTTCTGGGAGCGGACGATGCGGTTCGGCTTCCTGGACGCGGGGGCGTTGGCCGAGTTGCGGGATGTGTCGCAAATGTTGGGCGATTCATCGGTCTATGAGGAGCGCCATACCGATGGCATTCCGTCCTGGTTGCGGGACCGGCTGTACCTGGCGCATTTCCCGCCGTTCTACTTCGGCAGCTTAATCGAGGGCCGGCTGCTGTGGCGCTGGCGGCGCAATGAGGCTGGCCTGGCGGCGTCGATCGCGGCACGCGGGCAGTATTACTTTGGGGTCGACGAAGGCTCCAGCGTCGTCGCGGGGGACGGTCGATTGGAGGCGTTCCGCCCACTACCCGTGCTGGACTGGTATTTCGACCGCATTCTTGCGCTGCTGGCGGAGCGGGGGATACCGAGCGTGTTCATCCCGATGCCGGTGAACGAGACGACGGCGCGGGCGATCCGGCCCGAGGTCAGCGACGGTTTCGCGCACTGGCTGGCGGGTTACGAGGCTCGGTATCCGAGGTTCCATGTGGCAGGACCGGTGGTGCGGCCATGGGCGGACAAGTGGTTCGGCGATGGGTTTTCCCACCTCAATCCGGCCGGGGCGGAGCGGTTTTCGGCGTTGTTGGCGGGTACTCTCGTCGTGTCATCCCCGGGTGGATAAGCATGGAGGGCCTTCACCGGCTACAGGCGGCCCCACCCAACACGCAGAACGACGCGCAGTAGGGATGGTTCAACGACACCGGCCCCGAAGCCTCCTTCAGCGTCCTGCCCAGTTCGAACCGGGGGTCGTACGGCACCAGGGTGCATGCAACGACGGCCGGCGCCGTTGCGTCCTTGCGCTTCACCACCATGCGGGCGGAGGCGCACATCACGTCCTCGGGCGATTTGTGCAGGATGCCCCAACAGGCGGTGGTGATTTCCGGGACGTCGCTGGCGGGATCCATTTCCGGGAACAGCATCAGGCGCACGGGGTCGGCGGCATCCAGCGGCAGGCCCAGTTGCGCGAACAGGCGCCCGTAACCGGCACGCAGGCTGTCCTCGGACTCAGCGGTCAGGCGGCGGCCGGCGACGTCGACCGAAAACCCGTTCTCGGCCAACCAGATCAAGCCGTCGATGGTGGGCTGCCAGCTGCGCGCGCCGCGTTCGGCCTCGTGGCCTTCCGTTGTGTAGTGGTCCAGGGAGACGCGGATTTTGAGCTTGTCGCCGTATGACCGATGCAGCGCCAGCAACGGGTCGCGCAGCTTGCGCATCGGCAGCATGGCGTTGGTCAACACCAGCGCGTGCAGTCCGTGGGACAGCACATCGTCCAGCATCCCGATGAGATCGGGGTTCATGAACGGCTCCCCGCCCGTGAAACCGATCAGTTGCGTGGGCAGCTTGTCGGCCGCGATTTCATCCAGGTAGGCGCGGACCTCGGACCGGCTCAGGTACGACAGCCGGTCGTTGCGGGGGGACGATTCGATGTAGCACCCGGCGCAGGTCAGGTTGCACAGCGTTCCGGTGTTGAACCACAAAGTGTCCAGCGCGCGCAGGGCGACGGTCGCGCGCGTCTCCCCCTTGGCGGTGACCACGGGGTCGCGGAATTTGGCGGGGTCGAGCCGAGGCTTCACGATCTGATCCATGCCCCCATGATGGCGTACGCGCGCGGGTATGGCATCCTGCCTTTCGAAAAACCTTGGGAGGCCTCCATGGCCGGCGCGCTCGACCACCTGCTTGTCCTCGACCTGACCAGCCATTTGTCGGGACCGTACTGCGCCATGCTGCTGGCCGACCACGGGGCGGAGGTGCTGAAGATCGAGCCCCCCACGGGCGACTCGGCCCGCAACATGCCGCCCTTCATCAACGGCGAAAGCGCCCCGTTCATGACGTGGAACCGCAACAAGCGGTCGGTGGTGCTGGATCTGAAGCAGGCGGCCGACAAGGAGTCGCTGTGGGCGCTGATCGACCGAGCGGACATCCTGATCGAGAACTACCGGCCGGGGGTGCTGGCGCGGCTGGGGTTCGGTTGGGACATGCTGCACGCGCGAAACCCTCGGCTGATTTTAGCGTCGATCTCCGGCTTCGGGCAGACCGGGCCGTACGGCAGCCGCGGCGGCTTCGACCTGATCACCCAGGCGATGTCGGGCCTCATGAGCACCAACGGCCCCGCCGAGGGCCCGCCGCACCGGCTGCCGATCGCGATCTCCGACGTCACGGCCGGCATGTTCCTGGCGTTCGGGGTGCTGGCGGCGGTGGAATCGCGGCATCGTACGGGGGTGGGTCAATACGTGGAGACGTCGTTGCTGGAGGCCGCCACGTCCCTGGCGGTCTACGAATCCGCCCACTACTTCGCCACCGGCACCCGCCCCGAACGCATCGGGCAGGCGCACCGTGGCAGCGCCCCGTACCAGTGTTTCGAGACGGCGGACGGCTACATCGCCTTCGGCGCGTCGCAGCAGAAATTCTTCCAGCAGCTCTGCGATATCGTCGGGCGGCCGGAGTTGTTCTCCGATCCGAGGTTCAGTTCGAACGCCGAGCGGGTGAAGCACAACACGGTGCTGGTAGAGATGCTGGCGGAGGAGATGCGCAAGCGGCCTTCTTCGCACTGGCTGGGCGAACTGGAAAAAGCCGGCATCCCCGCTGGCCCGGTGCTGCATTACGATGAGGTGTTGACCGATCCGCACATCCTGGCGCGCGACATGGTGGTCCGCACCGATCACCCGGTGACCGGCCCCTTCCACACGCTGGGCGTGACGGTGAAGCTGTCCGACACCCCCGGTTCGGTGCGGCTGCCCGCGCCCCGGCTTGGGGAGCACACGGACGAAGTGCTAGGAACACGCAAAGCCGCCGCGGAGTAGGACCATGCGCTTTCTGATTTTTCCTCTGTTGCTCTGCCTCACCGCATGCGGTTCCGACCCGGGCGCCCTCGGCATCACCGGTCCCGGCAGGGTCGACCAGCCGAAACCGACGCAGGAAGCGGTGCCGGGCGGCGACATCACCACGCCGCAGTCGGTGCCGAATACGGGTAACGGGAAGTTCTGGGGGTATAACTGACGTCCAAAAACCCGGTATTATGTAGCAGATACACCTAACTCGGGCAGCACCACCATATCTCTATCTCTGGCAAATATTTGGTTTGCTACGCCCGTGAGATCGCCTGGAAAGAGGGCAATCGCCGGGTGTCGAACGGGGATCAGCATCGGGCCGCGACTGCCGCAGCCCTAGGGCACCCGGTTAGCCGAATGTGGGCTGGGTACTGGCAGCGGAACGCAAAGGCAGCTTAAGAACCTGAATTTCGCATCAATCGCCTTACTAGGTTTAGCAATCCGGCAATAATCCCGTAACCGCCCCCACCGACTGCGAGTTTCCCTAAAATATTCATGGCAATTTCACTTTGTTGAGGTGTACCGAAAAACGCCATGCCCAAAAATAGCATAATTACCAATGCGCCGAATAAACCAACGCCGCAAACTACAGTTCTAGCTAATCCGTCTCGGCGAACTCCCGATCTTTCATCGGAGTGGAGTTTTTCCATTTGAAATTCAAATTGTCGCCGATCTGATTCATCGCTAGCCTTTACGGCTTGTAACGCAACATCCGTCCGCCGATTTGTGCTATCAATACGCTGACGTTCAACGTCGAGAACACGACGCAATAAATCCCCCGGCAACAATTCTTCTTGCCGTTCATCAGGTATGTGAATCTGAGGAGACACCTCCGTTGGCAAAGCTTCGTTCTTAGGTTCAATTGCTCGCTCATGCTTCTAACAGATGCCTGACAGGCATAAACGGCCCACCATTCGGACCGTCCGCTAATTGATCAATGAATAAATCGGCGGGGTACGATCGTACTCTATATCCTCCATACCGAGAGGGTTCCACTTTCGTCAAAAACTCCCTGAAAATAGGGTTAGACCGCCGATGAGATGCCTCCCTCATGGCGTCAGCCATAGTTTCGTGAAAAGAGTCCGCGAGCATCATCGATTGTCCTCCTGAGTGCGACTCCCGTTCATGACGCGACTGGGGGGCCTGTAAACAGCATTTCATACATATGGGGAGTCGCCTGTGGCGCGACAATCTGTATGAGAAAATGCGTCAATCAGGATGAGAAACTGTGACCGCGACGGGAACGATGTTGTTCGGTCTGATTGTCGCTGACAAGCCCTAAATTATGGTTTGATT
>CAIYDT010000088.1 GCA_903924985.1 uncultured Acetobacteraceae bacterium | reverse complement strand
GCTTCCACATCCTTGTTCTCAGACCACAAGCGACGGATCTCGGCCTTCTGGTCTTCGGTGAGGCGGTAGATGTTCTGTTTTACGGGGGGTATCATTTCGTGTTGTCCTTCAGTGCTTGTTTGCTGGTTCCAAGCAGATCGGGCTTCTGCGCGTCGATGAGGTCGTCGATGGTGCGCAACAGAGCGGCGCTGGGGCTCCGGCTATCGCAAACCGTTCTGCCCTTCCGCCACACCTTCGCAGCCTCCACCACCGCATCCCCCGCCTCCCGCAACGCCTGCGTGTTCGGTTCGACGCTGTCGATCAGGTCATTGATATCAACTCCGGCGGCGCGATCTTCGTCGGTGATGGCGCAACCGCTTAGATCACCCCGTACGTCGGTCAGGTTGCCTGACACCCCGGTCAGGTTGCCCGACACGCCGGTCAGGTCGCCCCACACGCCGGCCAGGTCGCCCCACACGCCGGCCAGGTTGCCCCGCACGCAGGCCAGGTTGCCCCGCACCCCGGTCAGATCGCCCCGCACGCAAGTCAGATCGCCCGACACCCCGGTCAGATCGCCCCACACGTTGCTCAGATCGCCCCACACATAGGCAGGGGACCCCTCAATTCTCTTGCCATTTTTGTAGAAATACACATTCGTTTTGACGCGGGTTAGTTTCTTTTCCATCACGTTATTCCTTCGAGGTTAATCATGTTTTGCTGGCAGGGAGATCGGCTCCGGCAACTAGGATTGCTTCGATCGGCAGGAGGGGCAGGTCCCGGTTGGGGGTACGAGTCATGTCGCGGATTCCTTAAACGGATTGCTCATTGCGTTTTGCTGTCTGGTTACCGTTTGATTTCTGCCAATTGCCTCAAGTCACATCGGGCGGTGAGGATGCTAGCCCCCGCCGCCTGGAGGTCTTCCATAGTGCCGGCCTTCGCGACCAAACACATGTCAAGGTTAGCAAACACGCGCTCGGGCGGTGTGATCACCGTCGTGCCGAGCAAGGCGATGACCGCCATTGAAAACACACCCATTCCTCAGTCCTTCCTGTATCGTTTGCCGCGCCAGCCACCCGCCGCCTTGACCGGCCATCCCGCGGCCCAGTCAGGCGTGAGCGACATCAGCCTCTCGAACTCCTCGACGCTGCCCCACCCCTCCGGTACCTCGGCCACGTTCTCGTCATAGACGTGCAGCACGATGGGGTAGCCGGCCTTCTCTTGGTTGAGGATCGCGAAACGCTGGAGGTCCCGGGCGGTGGCCTGGACGATGTTCTCGACCAAGCGCCCGCCCCAGGTGTACATACGGATCCAACCGACCCGGCCGTTCTTCGGGTTGGTGTTCCAGCCCTCGTAGCTGATCGACCACTCGCCGCGCCGCCGGCTGCTCTCCGTCAGCCGGGGCCGGTGGTAGGTCAACGGGCGGCCTGAGAGCAGCCGGCAGATCAGCGCGTCCCCGATCATGACGTAGGAGATGCCCCGGTGCTGGAAGGTCTGGCCGGGGTGCAGGATCGCGTTGACCACGCAGCCCTCGATGCCGAACAGTTCGGGCTTCCAGTTGCGTGACTGACCGCCCCAGAACTCCACAATGGAAGGGGAGGCGGCGCGCCAGGCTAGAATGGCCTCCTTGATCTCATCGTCGCTGAAGAACTCGTCCGCGCCGAACGCCTTCCACGCACCGACCCAGCCTTGATAACCGCTGGCCAATTCTGCCAATTTTCCGACCTTCTTCCGCATCGGGTGGTGCTGGCCGGTGCGCTTACGGTGCTCGGCGAACTCCTCGAACGGCACCCCTGTGATCTTGGATGCCGACATCTCGTAGATCTTGCCGTGGGTGCGGAACACGTCTTGCCGCCACCCCTCGCCGGCCAACTCAGCCAAGACCACGGCCTCGATGGCGCTGTAATCCGAGCAGATCAGGTCGTAGCCCTCGCGAGCCACGAACATGCCACGCAGGCAGCCGGACAAGGCCGCCATAGCCTCGTCAAAATACAGCTCCACGATGGCCAGGGACCGCGTGTTCATGGCGCACAGGCAATCCTCGACCGCCTGCGGGTTCCACTCGACCTCGGTGCCGTTCAGCGTCGGATCCGCGCCGCACCAGGGGCACAACAGCTTGGTCAGGCCGTAGTGCCGCTTGCAGCACCCACAGTGCCGCACAGCCGGGCCGTGGTTCGGCAAATTGGTAGGCTGCGGACCGTTCCCGGTCGCCCGGCCGGTGCGCGCGGCGTGGTAGCTGAACAGATCCCGCAGGCGGCCATCTGCGCAGACCTGCAAGTTCATGGCGAACAGTTTCTTCACCGAGGCCGACCCTACCAGGGAGCGGATTTCAAGCGCACGGCGCGCCAGGGGGTTTAAGTCATCGCGCTTCAACGCCGCTTCGACGGCCTCTTCGTCCATCGAGGGCATCAGCAGGCCCTGCGCACCGATCCAGCCTTTAAGGCGCTCGATCTCGCTGGCCGCCGACACCACGCCGCCGGTGAGGACCGACATCTCGTGGTCGTAGCGGTTGTGGGTTGCGTGGATAACCGCGATGCAATTTCGCACTGACGCCACGTCGATCTGAACGCCGCGGGCGTTGATCTCTTGATCGGCCAGCCAGTATTCCAACTCCTCGCCCTCGAGGTCAGGTGTGCCGGAACTCATCACGGCCTCGGCCACAATGTCCTGCTCGCAGTATGCATACAGGCGCTCGGCGTCCGCCGGGTCGTCCTGTGGCCGGATGCGTAGGCGGCCGTCGTTCTTCGTGGGGTTGCGCGGGGTGCTGAACTTATTCAGCAGCCGGGTGCCGTCCTTGTCCTTCTGCTCGATCGAGTTGGTCACAGCGGCAGCGGCAGACAGGCTCCCTGGCAGACCATACGCCCGGCTCTTGGCCATAGCGCAGCGGTACTGCCGCCTCGGGATCGGCGGCCACCCGAGGCGCGGAACGCAGACCTTCTCCCAAATATGGCGCTCGAAGCCGACGTTCCAGGCTTCGATGAGCCCGCCGGCCGCGATGTGGTCGAACAGGTCCTGTGGGTCGGGCATGCCGGGGATCCACATCCGCCGGCCGCGACCGTCCTTCAGGTCGTACTTGAGGCACAGCACCTCAGTCGAATGGTGTTCGGCGTAGCGAGCGGCGCCGACGGCGCTGATGCTGCGCTTGTTCGCTGTGCCAGGGGGGGACCCCCACCTCCGCGCCGTGGGATTCCACGCCAGGCCGGCTTCGCTGTAGGTCTCGAAGTCCATATCGGCCAGGATCGTGGCGGTCCCCGGACCGGCCCGCAGGATGGTTCCTGCGCGCATGTCCGTTACCGGCGGAGGAGGTGGGGGGATGATCACGCCGCCATCATCCCATGCTGGACCATCTGCGCGTCCGTCCAACCGGCGGCGAGCAGCTGTTCGTAGCTGGCGCCGTTGGCCGCCGGCAGCATCACGCGCACCGGAGCCGCGGGAGGAGCGGCGGGCGGCGGGGGAGCCAGGAAGGCCGGGTTAGGCGCGACTGCCACCGGCGGTGCGGCCGGGGCGGGGGCCACCGGCGGTGCGGCCGGAGCCGGGGCGAACGCGCCGGTCGGGACCGCGGATGCGCCCGGGGGCAGCGGGGCCGCGCCGAAGCCGACCGAGGTCGGGTCAGGGCCAACCACGATCTCCGGCCCATAACCGGACAGGGCGACCATGTTGTGGTTGAGGTAGAGACCCGGGCGCTGGCTGCTCTCGTTACCGGCCGCCGTGCAGTTCACCTGCACGTAATACCCGGTCTTAACCGCCCCAGGTTCGGTGATCGCCTGGGTGCCGTCGGCGTTGAAGACCTTCGGCGCGTTGCCGCTCGAGAACTTCAGGATCCAGTGGCCCTTGTGGCCTTCACGGTCGACGTTCTTCCGACCCTTCTGGTTCGGGATGGTGCTGTCACCGTCCTCGATCTTCCACGCGAAGTCAGGCTTTTGATACTGGCCTTGCGGGAACGCGCGGACCCCGGTGTTGTAGATGGCCGCGCCCCACTCAGTCTGCGCCCAGCTCTGCTCGGTGCCCTTGGGGATCGCCAGGGCGAAGTAATACTCAGAACGCGGCTGGCCGGCGTTCGGGCCGTTCTTGATCAGAAGGGGGCGGCCCTCGGCGTCGGTGGTGTTCGGCCTATACAGCGAACCCATGACGAGGCGGCCAACGGGGGTGGTCAGATTGGTGCTTTCGGCGGTCATTGTGCAAATGCCTTTCGGGCTTTGGTGGTATCAATCTGGACCAGCTTCGCTGATCCGGGTTTCCTCTGGCTGATCTCGGCCACGGCGTTCAAGTCCGCGCCAGCCTTGCGCGCCTGTGCCGGTGTGATGACGGCCATCTCCTTCTCAACGATTTTACCGAACTTGGCGATGATCTCCGCCGGCTTGGCGGTCCACTCCTCGCGGCCGGCGTTGTGCTCGATGCCCCAACCCAGGACATCACGGCCCTCCCGGATGTTGGCCATCGCTTGCGCCTGCAACCCCGACAACCGGGCCTCAAGGTTCCGCTGTGCCTGGACCAGCAGCGACATTTCCACACCCAGGCCGTGGTCTGTCAACTCCATCGGAGTGCTGTCGTTGGCCTGATCGACCGCGTCGAGCGACGACTGGCGCAGGGCCTTGCAGATGTGGCGCGCCTTGCAGTGCTTGCAGTGCGAGCCGACCACGGTTGAGGGGTTGTTGCCGGTTGCCTCGGTGGCAGCATCGGCAAGCTCGGCACGATACGGCTCGAGCCCGCCAACCGTGGTGTCCCACCGCAGGGTCGGACCCTCCGGCCGGTAGACGCGCGGCTGGAAGATCCGGGCCACGACCTTCCACTCAGGGCCCAGAGCCAGCAATCCGGCGATGGCCAGGGCGTAGGTCGCCAACTGATAGTTGCCGAACGCCTCCACCGGGCTGTGACCGTACTTGAAGTCAAACAGGTAGACCGTTTGAGCCTCGTAGTCGACCTTGAAGCAGTCCGCCGTCCCCCACACGTCCGGGTGAACCGTGACGGCGTGAACCCGGGTCTCGTAGAACGGCACACCCGGCGCGCTGCGCACGATGCTTGCGTAATCGTGGACGGCGTCAAGCATGTCGAGCGTGATGACCACACCCTCATGCACTTCGCCTGGGTCGACGGGCCGCATCTGCAGTTCCCGGAGAGCCGCCCAGTGCGCCGCCGTCCCTTCCGCCGCCGCCGACCCGTCCCCGTCCATCTCCGGGTACTGCTGCTCGAGCATCGGGGACGCGCGGCACTTCACCCACCGAGCGGCGGATGAAGGCGCGAGGAAGGCGTGGTCATTGTCGCTCATATCGTGACTCCGAATTGAACCGCCAGCATCGGGATCAGGCTAGCGTGATCCTTCAGACCGAGCAGGCCGTTCTCGACGTTGTAATGCGCCAGGACCCGGTGCAGTTCCGCCGCGTCCAGCGAGCGGTCAACCATCTTAACGGTCACGCCCCGGATGAAGAGGTCGAGCTGGTTGTCTGCGGCAGCGGGCGGCGGAGGAGCGGGATTGGCAAACGCAACCGCTGCCGGCGGGGGCGGGGGCGGGGGCGGCGGAGCCGGGATCGGAGCGTCGACTGCCGACAAGCCACGCAACTCGGCCTCGACCTCGGCGAACAGTTCCTTCGCCGTGTTGCGGCGCTTGCGCCACGTTCCGTCAGCCACGAGCTGCTTGCTGCTGCTGTGGATGCGGGGATCCCACGGCAGGCCGTCGGCGTCGACCACACCGGTCACGTCGACCTCTTCATCCTCGGCGGCTGCGGCGGGCGCTGGTGTGGGCGAGGCAGCCTGCATGTACACCGGGTCCACTGCGGCAACCTGAATCTGCAGGGGCGGTGGGAAGATAGCCGGCGGCACGGGTATCTGAACCGGGGTGACGTCCGCGGTTTCGGCCAGGAAACGGCGGATGAGCGCCATGTCCCCCTCAGACCCCAGATCGAATTGAACAATTACTGCCACGATTGTCTCCTCTTGGTGTTGACCGACGCCATAACTACAGGTAACGTATCGGACACGTCAACCCCCCTATGGTATAAAAATGGACCTCAGAGGATATCAAACAGACCTAATCGCCGACGTGCGCGATGCCTGGGGGCAGGGCGCTCTCAACGTGATGGCGGTGTTGCCGACGGGTGGCGGGAAGACGGTGTGTTTCGGCACGATCCTGCGTGAACATAACGGCGCGTCCTGTGCGATCGCCCACCGTAGCGAGCTGGTCGGTCAGATGAGCACCACGCTGGCTAAACTGCAAGTCCGTCATCGCATCATCGCCCCGGTCGGCACCATCCGCGACATCGTCACCCGCCACATGCATGAAACCGGCCGCTCCTGGCACGACCCGATGGCCCCGGCGGCCGTGGCCGGTGTGGATACATTGACCAAGCGCGATCTGGGATCCTGGGCCGAACAGGTCACGCTGTGGGTTATAGATGAGTGCCACCACCTCCTGGCCGCCAACAAGTGGGGAAAGGGCGTTTCCTTGTTTCCAAACGCCCGCGGTCTGGCCGTCACCGCCACTCCGGTGCGCGCCGATGGACGGGGGCTCGGTCGGGGGTCGGACGGCCTCATCGATTATATGGTCCAGGGGCCGACCAAGCGGGAACTGATCGACGCGGGATACCTCACCGATTACCGCATATTTGCCCCGGCCTCGGACATTGACCTGGCGAATGTCCCGGTGTCCGACATAACCGGCGATTTCAGCGCGCCGGCCCTGCGTGACGCCGCGAAGCGCTCGCATGTCACGGGGGATATCGTCGAGAATTACATGAAGATCGCCCCGGGCAAGCTCGGGGTGACGTTCTGCGTGTCGGTCGAACTGGCCGGCGAGACCGCCGCGCGCTATCGGGCGGCCGGCGTTCCCGCCGAAATGGTCAGCGCCAACACGCCCGAACTGGAGCGGGCGGCCATATTGCGCAAGTTCGCCCGGCGTGAACTGCTTCAACTGGTCAACGTCGACCTGTTCGGCGAGGGCTTCGACCTGCCCGCCATCGAGGTCGTGTCTATGGGCCGCCCCACTGCCAGCTATGGCCTCTACGTCCAGCAATTCGGTCGGGCCTGCCGCCCGATGGAAAACAAGGACCGGGCCATAATTATAGACCACGTCGGGAATGTCCTCCGGCATGGGCTGCCCGACGCTCCCCGGATCTGGACGCTGGACCGCCGGGAGCGCCGCGCCCGTAACAAGGAAGAACTGCTACAGCAGCCGGTGCGCGTCTGCCCGGAATGCACCATCGTCTATGAGAAGTTCCATCTGGCTTGCCCGCATTGCGGTCACGTCCCGGTGCCGAAGAGCCGCGCGGCCCCCGAGCACGTCGATGGCGACATCACCGAGTTGGACCCGGCGGTGCTCGCGCGGCTTCGCCGCGAATCGGACGTGGACGCCGCTCCCAAGGTGCCGTATGGCGCCAACGACGCGATCCGCGGCGCGATTATGAAGCGGCACAGGATATGGAAGGAATCGCAGCGAGGCCTTCGGGAGACGATGGCCTTGTACGGCGGGTGGCAGAAACATCTGGGACGTCCACAGCGGGAGGCCTACAAGCGTTTCTTCGTCGAGTTCGGCGTGGATGTGGCCACAGCCCAGGGTCTGCCGGCTAGCGAGGCTACTGAATTAAACGCGCGCATCGCCGCGCATCTCACTGCAAACGGGGTGGTGCAAGCATGAAAAACGAAGCCAACACACAGAACATAGTCCGGTTGACCGCCGCGAATCTCGGCACCGTCCTGTGGAGGAATAACGTCGGCGCTGGCGTCCTCGACAATGGTTCGTTCGTGCGCTGGGGTCTGGCCAACGACACGGCCGCCGTGAACGAGCGCATCAAATCCGCCGACCTGATCGGCATCCGGCCGGTGCTGATCACGCAGCAGATGGTCGGCACGATCATCGGGCAGTTCGTCTCCCGTGAGTGCAAAGCCGAGGGCTGGCGGTACCGCGGCACGAAGCGCGAGATCGCGCAGAAAGCCTGGGCGGACCTCATCATCGGCTACGGCGGGGACGCTACTTTCACCACCGGAGAATACCCGTGAGCGAGTGGCGCGCCGCGCGTTCCCCGCGTCAGCCCCTCGGTGGACGACAGTCCGGCGAGGACCGCCGGGAGCAGCTCCTGACCGCCGGGCTGAAGCTCGCCGAGAAGGTCGGTTTCGAGCGTGTCACGCGTGATCTGGTGGCGATGACCGCCGGGTGCAGCCCGACCCTGTTGTCGCGATACTGGACCGCGCCGGCGTTCCAGACCGCGATGATGGACCGGGCGGTGGCGACCGGCAACCTGGCAGTGTTGGCGCAGGGTCTGGCCGTGCGGCACCCGTCGGCTGTCTCCGCACCCTTCGGCCTCCGGCAGGCGGCAGTGCGCGCCCTGGTCGGTACGCCGTGACGGCATACTACAACGAGATCGACCCGTTCGCGGCGCAATGGCTGCGCAATTTAATACAGGAAGGTCACATCGCCCCAGGCGACGTAGACGAGAGGGATATCCGAGATGTCAGGCCGTCCGATTTGTTTGGCTACACCCAGTGCCACTTTTTCGCCGGGCTCGGCGGGTGGTCTTACGCTCTGCGGCAAGCCGGTTGGGCCGACAGCGACCCCGTCTGGACCGGATCCTGCCCGTGCCAACCTTTCAGCGCGGCAGGCCGAGGCGCAGGGTTTGCTGACGAGCGGCACCTTTGGCCCGCGTTCCACCATCTCATACGAGAGTGCCGTCCTGTTGTGGTATTTGGCGAACAGGTATCAAGCCCAGACGGACTTACTTGGTTCGACCTTGTACAATCTGATTTGGAAAACACGGGATACGCCGCAGCAGCGATTGATTCCTGCGCGGCGGGCGTCGGTGCGCCGCACATCCGGCAGCGTCTCTACTGGGTGGCCGACGCCACAAGCCTGCGACCAGCGGGGGTCTCCGGGCGTCAAAGCGCACTCGGAGATGACCGCGGTGGCGCCGCTGGCGGGTTGGGCGTCGCCGCAGAGCCGAGATCACAAGGGGTCGAGGACGGGCGAGGCGATGTACTCGGATCGGGCGGGGAGGCCGTTGAACGAGCAGGCGGCCAACCTCCTCGACGGCTGGGCGGTAGCGGACGGCCCGGCCCGACGAACGGTTTCTGGCGAGATCCTGACTGGCTCTTCTGCCGGGATGGAAAGTGGCGGCCAGTTAAGCCCGGAACATTCGTGCTGGCTTCAGGGTTTCCCAACCGAATGGGTCTCTTGCGGGGTTTCGGTAATGCGCTCGTCGCTCCGCAAGCAATCGCGTTCGTGAGGGCATACGTCGGATGATTTACACCCTTCCCTCCCCCGCGCAATACATCATCTATCAGCTGGCAACTAGCGTCGTCCGGCCCGGCCGGACTGAGAAGATACCCCTGGACTGGCGCACACTGCGGGCATCCAGCCCGCTCGACCCGCAGAACTGGCTGGCTCTCGATCAGGCTAGGTCGGTCGTGTCCGGACTCGGGGGTTCCTACGGCGTCGGGTTCGTGTTCACGTCCTCCGATCCGTATTGGGTCATGGATGTCGACCACGCCCTGCTGGACGGTGTCTGGAGCCCCCTGGCGAACTGGGCGTGTTCGACGTTCCCCGGCGCCTACGTCGAGGTGTCGTCCAGCGGCCAGGGCCTGCACATCATCGGCAGCGGTATCGTCCCGCCGCACTCGACCCGCGCGCCGGGCCTCGAGTTCTACGACGCCGGGCGGTTCATCGCGCTCACCTTCGCTCAGGCGACAGGCAGCGCCGATACCGATCACAGCGCCACCCTGGCGGCGATGGTCGCCCAGGTCTTCCCCGCGACCGCCGGGCAGACCGCCCTGGCCGTACGGGGGTGGACGACTGCGCCGGTTCCCGAGTGGGGCGGCCCGGACGACGACGACGCGCTGATCGCGGCGGCGAGCCGGGCGAAGTCCGCCGGCAATGCCTTCGGCAACCGCGCATCCTTCCAGCAGCTGTGGGAGGGCGACACCGAGGCCCTGGCCCGCGCGTTTCCGGTCGTCGCCGGCGATGATCGGGCGTATGATTTCAGCGCCGCGGATGCCTCCCTGGCGCAGCACCTCGCTTTTTGGACCGGAAAGAACTGCGAGCGCATGCTGTCCCTGATGGAACAGAGCGCCCTGGCCCGTGAGAAGTGGAACGACCGGCCAGACTACCTCCGCCGCACGATAGTCACAGCGGCAGGCCGCTGCACCAAGGTGGCCGAGCCGCGCAAGGCTGTGGGGGTCACGGGGTCCCGCCAGGGGGTCACGGGGTCCACGGGTCCCCGCCAGGGGGAGCCCCAGCCCGGCGGGCCTGCCCTGGTCGGTGAGGTCATGGGCGGGCTGATGACCTCGTCGGACCTGCCGAGGCTGTTCGAGGGCGTCATATACATCGAAGATCGATACGTGGCGGCGGTGCCCGACGGCACCCTGCTCTCTCCACAGCAATTCCGCGCCAGCGGGCGGTATGGCGGCCGCCGGTTCATGCTCGACGACAACAGCAAATCGACCCGCAATGCCTGGGAGGCGTTCACCGAGAGCGAGGCGTGGTCCCCGCCATTCGCCCACAGCCTATGTTTCCGACCACGCGTCGAGCCCCGTGCGATCATCGAGGACGCCGGCCGTAAGCTCTATAATAACTACGTGCCGGTGCAGACCAGGCGCGTCGAGGGGGATGCGGGGCCGTTCCTGCGTCACCTTGACCTGCTGTTCCCTCGCCAGGTCGACCGGGACATCGTGCTGGCGTTCATGGCGTTCTGCGTCCAGTACCCCGGTTTCAAGGCGCAATTCGCCCTGTTGATCCAGGGTTGCGAGGGAAATGGTAAGACCCTGCTACTGCGCGTCATGTCGTACTGCATCGGCGAGCGATACAGCCACATCCCGAACAGCCAGGACCTCGCGAATAAATTCAACGCGTGGCTGGAAGCCAAGCTCTTCATCGGCGTTGAGGAGATTTACGTGTCCGACCGGCGCGATAGCCTCGACCGGCTGAAAGAATACGTTACAAACACCCGCATCGAGATCCAGGCAAAGGGTGCCAACCAGTATACCGCCGACAATTACGCTAACATTATCGCTATGACAAATCACAAGGACGCGATCCCGAAGACCGAGAACGACCGCCGCTGGGCTGTGCTCTTCACCGGCCAGCAGTCGGCGGCGGACCTGGTCCGAGATGGGATGGACAGCAGGTATTTCACAACCCTGTGGGGGTGGCTGGGCGAGGACGGGTACGCCATCGTGAACCATTACCTGCGATCGTATGCGATCCCATATGAGCTGAACCCGGCGGGCGGCCTGCACCGTGCGCCAGACACGTCCAGCACGGTCGAGGCCATCGAGGTCAGCAGGGGGCCGGTCGAGCAGCTGATCACCGAGGCAATCGAGGCCGGTGAGGTCGGCTTCCGCGGCGGATGGGTGTCGTCTCATTACCTGGGTCTCCTGCTGGACGTCAACCGCCTGCGCGGCCGCGCCAGCCCCAACGCGTGGGACGGGATCCTGGCGTCGCTCGGTTACATCAAGCACCCGGCGCTGCCGCGCGGCCGCGCAACGGCGGACGTGATGCCGGAAAACAAACGAAGCCGGCTATGGGTCCGGGAGGGCACCATACCGGCTCTCAATCTGTCTGTGGCTGCCGCGGCGATGAGTGCGTATACCGCCGCCAATCAGCCGGGGGCCGGGGCCAGCGCGGTGCCTGCCCCGGCAGCGGCGTTTAGTCGACCAGGCGCTTGATCTGCGTGGGATACCAGCGCTCGCCCTGGCGGGGCCGGAAACCCCGTTCCGTCAGGGTCGCGGCGATCACCCGGTAGGGGAGGCCGGTGGCGCGCATCTCACGCGCCATGGCGAGGCCGGCTTGTTCGTGCGGGTGGGGCACGAGGTATCTGCCCTCGAGCTTCCAGCCGTATTTGACCGATCCGCCTCGGTACCGTAGGGGGTCCATCACGCGTTCGCCGCTAGGTAGCGGGTGACCGCATACGCGGAGAGACCCGTCTCGCCGCTGATGCGCGCTACCGACCACCCCAGGGCCTTGCGGTGTTTGATCACACAACCGACCTCCTCGGAGACCGGCTCCAGAGGAGTGCGGCGGCCGGTGCTGGGGGCGGCCTCGGCGATCTGGCGGATGCGGGGCACGGTCAAGCCAAACCGGCAGGCCACGCTGTCGGGCATGACGCCCTATTGCATCATCATACGGATTTCAGCGTCGCGCGACGCCAGGGTGGCATATGTGCGCTTCG
>CAIYDT010000087.1 GCA_903924985.1 uncultured Acetobacteraceae bacterium | reverse complement strand
CGTATCGTCATCGGCGGCGGGCATGGCAGATTCTGTCCGGGGCTGGAGAGTGGCGTCAGCACCCAATCTCTAAGCGATTCCAGATGGTTGTACCATGCCCGTTTCTGAATCCCTGCTATGCGGTGAATAAGATGGGCTAATGGTGCGTTGTCAAGTTGCGTGACCGGCCCGGCTCATCCCAACGCGTGTATTGTCTCCCTGTCCAACAAGGCCGCCAATTCTGCCTCATGCTCATAATCCGGCATCAGGCGCCGCAGCGTTGCATCCCGTACCGTGGCCGGGTGGAAATACACCTCGCTGAATCCGTCCGGCAGCACCCTCATCAACGCCCGCACACGGTCGGCGGTCATATGCCCACTCCAAGCCAAACCGAAACAATAATCGTTGGTCTCAACGCCAGCCTTTCGCGCCTGATACCGTAACAACTGCGTCCACGCATATAACGCGCAAGCGCCAATCCCCCGCGGCACCCCCAACCGAGACATCACCCGCGGCGGTTCGGCGGGAATGCGTACCGACCGCAGGCCGAACTCCCGTCCGATCGACAGCATCATCGCGCCGACGGTCGGGTGCAGGTGCATATGCTTATGCGCATTGGCATGATCCAGCGTCAGCCCGGTATCGGCGAAGGCCTGAAACTGTGCTCGGATTTCCGCCGCCAACTGCCGCCGAACGCGCGGCCGGAAGAAATAATTGATCCCCAGCCGCAACTGATCGGACGGAAACTGCCTCTCGGAGTCGACGAGATCGGGGATCGCGGCGGGTGGTAACACTGCCGGCCCCTCGATCGCCACCAGGTGCAGTCCGACCTTCAGTCCGGGCATGGAACGGGCGCGACGGACCGCGTCGGCGGCGGCGGGGGCGGCGACCATGAGGCTCGCCTGCGTCAGAATACCGTCGCGATGGGCGCGCTCGACCGCCTCGTTCACCGACTCCGTCAGCCCGAAATCGTCCGCCGAGAAGATGACCTGGCGCGTCAAATCGCGATCGCATAGGCCGGGCGGCGAGGATCGGCGCCGGCGCCGATCATGCCGGTGGCGGGGTCGCTCAGGATTGCCTCGACCGATCCGGCCAGCCAGGTCCATTCCGGCCAATCCTGGATCGTGTGACCGCGCGCCGCCAGCTCGTCGCGGGTGGCTTTGTCGATCCGTCCCTCGACCGCGAGGCGGCCGGGGAAATACTCGAACGGCGCGAAGGAGGATGGGAACGAATAGGACGCGACCCGGGGCGCTTCGATTGCGTCCTGCACCTCCATCCCGAAATGCATGACGTTGAGCAGTACCTGCAACATCGCCTGAGTCTGCACGTCGCCGCCGGGGGTGCCGAACGGCATCACGCCCCCGTCGCGCGTGACCAGCATCGCCGGGTTGGGGGTCAAACGCGGGCGCTTACCCGGTGCGACTCCGGCCGGATGCCGCGGATCGGGCCGGCTTTGCGATCCCCGTCCGGACGGGGTAATGCCCAACCCCGGCACCACCGGAACGTTCCCGGATCCGTCGGACGGCGTGGCGCTGAACGCGTTGCCCCAACGGTCGATGGCGCAGCAATACGACGTATCCGCCTCGACCTTCGGCAATTCGGCGTCGCTGGCCGAATGGAATTGGTTCGGCCGGTCCAGCGGCGCCGGCATCTCCCCAAACGCCCGATCGTCCCGCACCGCCGCCGCGCGACGCGCGATCGTGGCGGAATCGAGCAGATAATCGATCGGCACATCCACGAAACGCGGGTCGCCAAAGAAGTGCTCCCGGTCCGCGAGGGACAGGTTCAAACATTCCACGATGCGGTGGATGTAATCGGCGGAATTATGCGCCAGCCCATCGATGCCCACCTGTTCCACCAGCGCCAGCGCCTGTTGCAGCGCCGGCCCCTGGCACCACGGGCCACAGGTCAACAGCTCATGCCCGCGCCAGCCCCGCCGCACCGCCGGTTCGATGGCGGAGCTATAGTCCGCCATATCCTCCATGGATAAATACCCGCCTTCCTGCTTTTGGAACCGCACGATTTCTCGAGCGATGTCGCCGCGATAGAAGGCGTGGTGCGCCGCATCCAACCCCGCCATTCGGTCCGGCCCGGCGGCCAAGTCCTGATCGGCGATGAACTGCATGGTGCGCGCCAGATCGGCCTGCACGAACTTTTCCCCGGTCCGCGGTACCCGCCCACCCGGCAAAAACACCGCCGTGTTGGACGCCCAGCGCCGGTATTCGTGCTCGTGGGAGCCGATGGAGCGCTCCAGCAGCGGATAAACCGCGTAACCTTCCTTGGCGAACCGGATGGCGGGTGCGGCCACATCCGCGAAGCGCATCGTGCCATGCCGCCGTAGCGCGGCGATCCAGGCGTCGGGTGCGGCAGGGATGACGGTGCGCAGCACGCCGTCGGGGATTTTGCCCCCATGCTCCCGCATGAACAGATCGGCCGGCAGGGTCTTGGGCCACCAGCCCAGGCCGGCGATCGTCTCCACCGTCCCGTCCGCGAGCCGGATCATGATCGGCGCCACGCCCGCGAAATTCACCAGATCCGGCTGTAACACGCCCAGCGCGATGCCCGCCGCGACCCCCGCGTCGATGGCATTGCCGCCGGCTTCGAGGATGGAAAACCCAGCCGCGGCGGCGAGGTAATGACCGGCCGAAACCGCGTGCCGCGTGCCGTAAACAGTCGGGCGATGGCTCATGGAGTGCCTCCCTGGCGAATGCAGGGCCGCAGGTTGCGGCAAACCGCCGCCAGCGTCCACTGGCTACTTTTCATCCGCTACTTGACGGTAGACTTTCAATCCTAACAGGTTATCGCTAACATGAGCCGGGAGGCACATATGGCGGAGCACATGCGCGACGAGATTCTCGCCTACAAGCGGGACCGGATACTACAGGAAGCCGTGAAGCTGTTCTACGAACGCGGCTTCACCGGCACCACGCTGGACGACATCGCCGCCGAGTTGGGCGTCACCAAACCGTTCATCTACACGCATTTCCGCTCCAAGGTGGAACTGCTCGCGGCCCTGTGTCAGCCGACCATCGAGATGTCCCTGGCCGCCGTCGCCAACGCCGCCGAGGCCCCTGGCACCCCCACCGCGCGGCTGTACCAGGCGATGGCGGATTTCGCGAAGGTGGTGCTGCAACGCCAGGCCAACATCGCGATCTTCTTCCGGGAGGAGAAGCACCTGTCCCCGGAGGCCCTGGGCGCGATCAACACGTTACGAAAAAAATTCGATGGCCTGCTGTCGGGGTTGCTGCGGGAAGGCGTGGCAGCCGGAGAGTTCACGGTCCCCGACGTCAACGTCGCGGCCCTCGCGCTTGGCGGCATGATCTCCTGGGCCTACACATGGCATCGGCCGGAGGGACGATTGTCGCTGGAGGACGTATGCGGCACGTTGGCTGGGTTGGCGTTGCGGATGGTGGGTGCCGCTACTTAAAATTCAACAACAGACCGATGTGGTGACCGCGGATTCGAAGATACGTCAGGATTTGTGCCTCATGGATCGGGGCGAGTTGGTCGAACCCGCGAACCCCCAGCCCCTTGAACCCCCAAGAAGTCCATGTCACCACACCCCGCATGAAAGCATCCCGCCCCCTGCAAGGCCTGCTGGTCGTCTCCCTCGAACAGGCCGTCGCCGCCCCCTACGCCTCCTCTCGCCTGGCCGACGCCGGTGCTCGGGTCATCAAAATCGAACGCCCGGAAGGCGACTTCGCCCGAGGCTACGACAAGGCCGCCAAGGGCCTGTCCTCCTATTTTGTCTGGCTGAACCGAGGCAAAGAATCCCTCGTCGCCGACATCAAGAACCAGGACGACGCCGCCCTGCTGCACAGGATCCTGTCGAACGCCGACGTCTTCATCCAGAACCTCGCCCCAGGCGCGGCGGCAAGGTCCGGCTTCGGTTCCGAAGACCTGCGCCAGAAATATCCCAGGCTAATCACCGTCGACATCTCCGGCTACGGCGAAACCGGCGAATATTCCACCATGAAAGCCTACGACCTGCTGGTGCAGGCGGAGTCAGGCCTCGCCATGATCACCGGCCACCCCGCCGGCCCGGGTCGCGTCGGCGTGTCCGCCTGCGACATCGCCTGCGGCATGGCCGCCCACGCCGGGATCCTCGAAGCGCTGATCGAGCGCGGCATCACCGGCAACGGCAAGGGCCTGCAAGTCAGCCTGTTCGACGGCATGGCCGACTGGATGAACGTTCCGCTGCTGTATTTCGAGGGCACCGGCAAAGCCCCGGAACGGATGGGTCTCGCGCACCCCTCGATATGTCCCTACGGCGCCTTCGCCACGGCTGACGACGTGCTGATTCTGATATCGATCCAGAACGAACGCGAGTGGGTGGATTTCTGCGCCCATTTCATGGACGATCCCGATCTGCCGAAACGCCCCGGCTTCGAAACCAACGTCGCCCGCGTCGCCAATCGCGAAACAGTCGATGCCGCCGTCGGTGCGCAATTCAAGCGCCTGACCAAGGACCAGGCCACCGCCAAGCTGAACGCCGCGAAGACCGCCTACGGTCTGGTCAACGACATGGCCGCCTTTGCCCGCCACCCCGCCCTCCGGCGCGCCACGGTCGAAACCCCGAACGGGCCGGTCGCCATTGCCGCCCCGCCGGTGATTACCTCCGACGGCACCCGCGAACTCGGCCCCGTTCCCGCGATCGGGCAACAATCCCATGCCATTCGCACCGAGTTCGCGGCCCTTCATCCAGGCGTCATTATACCGTAATAGAGCGGTAACGCGGCGCCGTTAGGCCGCGCATGACCAGACATGCACAGGGATCATCGCCCATGAAACGCCGCACGTTGCTCGCCGGTTCCGCCGCCGTGGCCGCCACCGGACCTTTTGCCTCGGCCCGAGCCGCCGAAAAGATCAAAATCGTGTGGTGGCACGCGATGACGGCGGCGCTGGGTGAGCAGATCAACCGCATCGTGGACGAATTCAACAAGAGCCAGGACACCGTGGAGGTCCAGGCGATCTTCAAGGGCGGTTACGCCGACACCATGAACGCCGCGATCGCCGCCGTGCGCGCCAACCAGGCGCCGCATCTGGTGCAGGTGTTCGAGGTCGGGACGGGCACGATGATCAACGCCCCCGGCAAGTTCGTGAAGCAGGCGTGGGAGCTGTCGAAGGAAACCGGCGTCGCGCTGGATCCGAAGAACTACATCGGCGCGGTGCGCGGTTACTACAGCCTGCCGGATGGGCGGATGGCGTCGATGCCGTTCAACTCCTCCACTTCGGTGATGTGGTACAGCAAGGACGCGTTCAAGAAGGCCGGGCTGGACCCGGACAAGGCGCCCACGACCTGGCAGGATGTCGTGAAGGCCGCGCAAGCCATCAAGGCCAAGGACGCCGCCGAAATCCCGATGACGTCGTCCTGGCTCAGCTGGATCCAGCTCGAGCAGTACAGCGCCCTGCACAATCTGCCCTTCGCCAGCAAGGCCGATGGGTTTGAGGGGTTGGACGCCGTGTTGACCTTCAACAGCAAGGCGCATGTGAAGCATATCGACCGGCTGCTGGCGATGTCGAAGGACGGCACCTTCAAATACACGGGACGCGACAACGCGCCGGATCAGTTGCTGGTGTCGGGCAAGGCGGGCATCCACTTCAACTCCTCCGGCATGCGCGGCGATCTGGTCAAAAGCGCCAAATTCGAGTGGGGTGAGGCTTTGCTGCCCTACGACCCCGAGGTGATCAAATCCCCGCTGAACTCCATCATTGGCGGCGCCAGCCTGTGGACCATGACGGCCCCCGGCCGCACCCCGGCGGAGTACAAGGCGGTGGCGCAATTCCTGGCGTTCATCGGCAAGCCCGAGAACGATGCCTACTGGCATCAGCACACCGGCTACGTGCCGGTGACGCTCGCCGGGTTCGAACTGTCCAAGAAGCAGGGGTTTTACGAGAAGAACGTGGGCGCCGACCTGCCGACGCAGCAGCTCACGCGCGGCACCGTCACGCCGAACTCCAAGGGCCTGCGCCTAGGCCGATTGGTTGAGATACGCAACATCGTGTACGAGGAACTGGAGAAAGCGTTCCAGGGCGGGCAAACCGGCCAGCAGGCATTGGACGCCGCCAAGGCCCGTGGCGACAAGGTGCTGCGGGAATTCCAGAAGTCGATCAAAGCGTGATGGGCAAAGCGTAACGATACATGGACCGGCGCACCACCTTCGACGGATGGCTGCTGCCGGTCCTTCTCGTTTTGCCGCAACTCCTGTTGACCGGCTTCTTCTTCTACTGGCCCGCGGGGGAAGCGGTGTGGTCCAGCCTCACCACCCAGGATGCCTTCGGGGAGGGCGTGGTCTTCGTCGGGCTGGATAATTTCGCGGAATTGCTCTCCGACCCGCTGTATTTGGACTCGGTTGTCCGCACGATCATTTTCTGCCTGATGGTCAGCGCTCTGGCGATGGGGCTGGCGCTGGCTTTGGCGGTGTTCGCCGACAAGGAAATCCGGGGGAAGGGGCTTTATCGCACGCTGCTGATATGGCCCTACGCCATCGCCCCCGCCATGTCCGCCGTGTTGTTTCTGTTCATCCTCGATCCCCGCGTCGGCCTGCTCGGGCGCTGGCTGAACCAGCACGGCTTGCCCTGGGATTACCACCTGAACGGCAACCAGGCGCTGCTGATGGTGGTGCTCGCGAGTGCCTGGAAACAGGTCAGCTACAACTTCATCTTCTTCGTCGCCGGCCTGCAATCGATCCCCCGAGCAGTAACCGAGGCCGCGAGGATGGACGGCGCCAAGGGTTGGCACCGGTTCCGCACCATCACCTTCCCCCTGCTGGCGCCGACAACGTTCTTCCTGCTGGTGGTCAACGTGGTCTACGCCGCCTTCGATACGTTCGGCACCATCAACGCTTTGACGCATGGCGGGCCGGGGAAGGACACCGAAACGTTGGTGCTGAAAGTCTTCCGGGACGGCGTGATCAACCAGGACATCGGGTCGTCGTCCGCCCAGTCCGTCATCCTGATGCTGGGCGTGATCGCGATTACGGCGGTGCAGTTCCGCTTCATGGGGAAGAAGGTGACGGAGTGAACGTTCGTCTCACGTCATGGCGGACGCAGGGGGAAGCATGACCCGCGACCGCGACTGGTTCGCCCACGCCATCCTCGCCCTTGGGGTCATCCTGTTCGCCCTCCCGGTATGGCTGGTCCTGGCCGGCTCCACCCAGGACTCCGACGCCATCACCCGTGGCGAGCTCTCCCTCATCCCCGACCTCACCAGCCTGTCCGCCTACCCGCGCGTCCTGGTCCAGGGCACGATGGGCACCGAACCCGTGTGGCACATGCTGATGGTGTCCTTCGGCATGGCGCTGTGTATCGCCTTCGGAAAAATCGTTATTTCCATATTGTCCGCCTACGCCGTGGTATTCTTCCGCTTCCCGTTCCGCAAGATCGCCTTCTGGTCGATCTTCGTGACCCTCATGCTGCCGGTGGAGGTGCGGATCATTCCGACCTACTCCGTTATGGCGACCTTCGGCCTGATCAACACCTTTACCGGCCTCTGGGTGCCGCTGATCGCATCCGCCACCGCCACGCTGCTGTTCCGTCAGGTGTTCGTCGCCATCCCCGATGAACTGGTGGAGGCCGCGAGGATGGACGGCGCCGGCCCGCTGCGCTTCCTCAAGGATATCGTCATCCCCGTCTCCGGCGCCAACATCGCCGCGTTGTTCGTGATCCTGTTCGTCTACGGCTGGAACCAGTACCTCTGGCCGCTGCTGGTCGCGACCGACCCCGGCTTGGACACCATCGTGATCGGGCTGGTGAAGATGATCGGGGTGGAAACCCAAACCGATTGGTCCGCCGTGATGGCCACCGCGGTGCTGGCGCTGCTGCCGCCGGTCGCGGTGGTCCTGCTGATGCAGCGCTGGTTCGTGGCGGGGCTGACCGAGGGCGAGAAGTAGCTACCCCTTCGACACGTTCCAAAATACCGGCACGGCGCCCTTGAGCAGGCCGGACAGGTTTTTCCGCCACGCGGCCGGCGGCAGGTACTGGCCAAGCGGGATAAACGGCACGGTCTCGAAGGCGCGCAACTGCGTGGCGGCGTCGAGGCGCTTTTGTTCGGCTGGATCGGTGCTGTCCATCCACGCCGTACGCATCGCCTCCATCTCGGGATCGGTCGGCCAGCCGAACCAGGCGGCGCCGCCGTTGCCGCGTATGTTGGTGGCGAAGATGGGGTCGCGGTACTCGGCTGCCGGCGCGCCGAGGGGGAACATGGACCAGCCGCCCTTGTCCAGCGGCTCCTTGCTGGTGCGGCGTTCGACGATGGTGCCCCAGTCGGTCGATTGCTCCTCCACGTTGATCCCGACCTCGCGGAACGCGGCGATGGCAACCGAACTCATGGCATCGTAGTAGATCTGATCGGTCGGGTGCATGAACACGACGCGTTCACCATTATAACCGGCGTCCTTCAGCATGCCCTTGATCTGGTCCTTGCTGGGGCGTTTGCGCACGTGCTCCATTCCCGCTTCGTTGGCCGAGGGTGTGCCGGGGATGTAGAAGCCGACCGGCGCGCGATACAAAGACGGATCGCCGCCCATCACCGCGGTCATGACATCCACCTGATCGATCGCCGCCAGCATCGCCCGCCGGACGCCGGCATTGGCGGTGGGGCCGTGCAGATGGTTCGGGCGCAGGCAGCCGAAGGTGCCATAGATGTCGATGGGCGCGACCTCGACCCCGGGCTTGCTCTTCAGCATGCCCAGCAGATCGGGCAGCGGGGCGTCGAGCCAATCCACCTCGCCCGCCGTGAGGGCGCCGGCGGCGGTGGAGGGATCGGGAATGATCCGCCACTCCACCCGGTCGACCAGCACCCGGTAACCGCCGGCGGCGAAGCTGACCGGTTCGGGGCGCGGGTTATACTTGTCGGATTTGGCGAAGACGGCACGATGGCCCGACACGTATTCCCCGGCGACATACCGGAACGGGCCGCTGCCGATGGCTTCCGGCAATTGCTTAAATGGGTCGGTGTTCGCCAGCCGCTCGGGGACGATAATCGGTGTTGGCTGTGTCTTCGCGAGGGCGTAGGGCAGCGCGGAGAACGGCTTTTTCAGCCGCCAGACGAGGGTCTTGTCGTCGGGGGCGGACAGCTCGTCCAGCCGGTCGGCGATGGTCTGGCCGATGCCGTCGCGTTTCATCCAACGCTTCAAGGACGCGACGCAGTCCCGAGCCAGCACCGGGGTGCCGTCGTGGAACCACAGGCCATCGCGCAGGGTCATGGTCCAGCGGAGGCCGTTGTCCTCGACCGTGTGGCCGGCGACCATCTGCGGCTTAGGGTTCAAGGCCTCATCGCGGCCATACAACGTCTCGAACACCATCGCGGCGGCGTTGCGGGTGACGATCGCGGTGGTCCACACCGCGTCCATGGTCACGAGGTTCCCCTGTGGCACATGGATCAGCGTGACGGCCTTGCCACCCACGGCCGGCTGAGCCAAGGCCGGTCGAACCATGCCGGCGGCGGCGGCGCCACCGGCGAGAAATCCACGACGCTTCATCCCAGATACTCCGATCTTATAGCGACGGCAGCATGCCACCGCCCGGGGATGCGCGCGAGGGCCAATCGCAACCCCTGGCGTTCCCGCCGCCAACCATGCCATTCACCCGCGCATGACCCTGACCTTCCAAGCCGACGCCACCGACGGGGCGGCCCGAGCCGGCGTGCTCCATACCGCCCATGGCGATATACAAACCCCCGTCTTCATGCCGGTCGGCACCGCGGGCACGGTGAAGGCCATGACGCCGGACTCCGTCCGAGCCACGGGCGCTGGCATCGTCCTGGGCAACACCTATCACCTTATGCTCCGCCCCGGCGCCGAGCGGGTCGCTCGGCTGGGCGGGTTGCACACATTCATGGACTGGCCGGGACCCATTCTGACGGATTCCGGCGGTTTCCAGGTGATGTCTTTGTCCAAGCTGCGGAAAATGGACAAGGATGGGGTGACCTTCCAGTCGCACATCGACGGCTCCAGCCATCGGCTGACCCCGGCGCGATCCATTGAAATCCAGCATCTGCTCGACGCCACCATCACCATGGCCCTGGACGAGTGTACGCCCTTTCCCGCGACGCCCGAGCAGGCGCGCGCGTCGATGATGTTGTCCATGGAGTGGGCTTTGCGCTCGAAAGAGGCTTTCGTCCCAAGGCCCGGCTACGGGTTGTTCGGCATCGTCCAGGGCAGCGTCTACCCCGAGCTGCGCGCCCAATCCGCCGCCGCCCTGACCGCCATCGGGTTCGAGGGCTACGCGATCGGCGGCCTCGCGGTGGGGGAGGGGCAGGCGGAGATGTTCCATGTGCTGGACTTCACCGTGCCGCATCTGCCGGCCGACCGGCCGCGTTATCTCATGGGCGTCGGCACGCCCGAAGACCTGATCGGTGCGGTGTCCCGCGGCGTCGACATGTTCGACTGCGTCATGCCGACCCGCGCCGGCCGGACCGCTCGGGCCTACACCTCGGCCGGGGTTTTCAATCTGCGCAACGCCCGGTTCGCCGACGACGCCGGGTCTTTGGATGCGACGTGCGCGTGCCTGGCCTGCACAAGACATAGCCGAGCCTATTTGCACCATCTGTTTCGCGCCGATGAGATGCTGGGGCCGATGCTGCTGACCTGGCACAACGTCGCCTACTACCAATCGCTGATGCGCGGCCTGCGGCGTGCTATCGTGGCCGGGCGCCTGGACGCCTACGCGGCGGAGGTGCGCGCCGGATGGACCACGGCGGAGGAACCAGCATGACCACGCCCTATGACTCCCTGACTCAGCTCGGCCACCATGTGGAACGGCCGGCGTCGCCGGACGCGGCGGTGCTGGAGCGCGTCGCCAACCCGTCCCCCGGCAAAAACTACGTGGTGCGCTTCACCTGCCCGGAGTTCACCTCGCTGTGCCCCCTGACCGGCCAGCCGGACTTCGCCCATATCCTAATCGATATTATCCCCGGCGACTGGATCGTGGAGAGCAAGTCGCTGAAGCTATTTTTGGGTTCGTACCGAAACCACGGCGCTTTCCATGAGGCTTGCACGATGGAAATCGCCAACCGGCTGATCGCGCTGCTGGACCCGATTTGGCTGCGGATCGGCGCCTATTGGTACCCGCGCGGCGGCATTCCCATCGACGTGTTCTGGCAAACCGGGACCCCGCCCGAGGGCGCATGGATCCCGCCGCAGGACGTGCCGGGGTATCGTGGGCGCGGGTGATCCAAAGGGGGCCATTCGAGACAAAGCCCTGGCCCTGGGCTTCGACGCTGTCGGCTTCGCGGCGGCGGAACTGGGACCGGAAGCCCGCACGTGGCTCGGTGCTTTCCTCGCCGCGGGGCAGCACGGCGATATGGGATGGTTATCAGACCGTTTTGAGCAACGATCCCACCCGAAAGCCCTGTGGGCGGAAGCGCGGAGTGTTATCGCACTCGGCATGTCCTATGCCCCCGAGGGCGACCCGCTGGCATCGCTGGCCATGCCGGGTCGCGGTACCATTTCGGTCTACGCGCGTAATCGCGATTACCACGACCTGGTAAAGGGACGGCTCAAACACCTCGCGCAATTCGTGGTGTCCCGCTATGGGCCGGACGTGAAAGTTTTTGTCGATACCGCTCCGGTGATGGAGAAACCGCTGGCGGCGCAGGCCGGGCTGGGCTGGCAGGGAAAGCACACCAACCTGGTGTCGCGTACCCACGGATCGTGGCTGTTCCTGGGGGAAATCTACACCACGCTGGAGCTGCCCCCCGACCCACCGCACGCGGATCGTTGCGGCACCTGCACGCGTTGCCTGAGCGTCTGTCCCACCGGTGCCTTTCCGGCCCCGTACCGGCTAGATGCGACGCGCTGTATTTCCTACCTCACCATCGAGCACCAGGGTCCCATTCCGCCGGACCTTCGCCCGCTGATGGGCAACCGCATCTACGGCTGCGACGATTGTCTGGCCGTCTGCCCGTGGAACCGTTTCGCCAAAGCCACGCCGCATGAAAAGCTGCGAGCACGGGACGATCTGACCGCGCCGCGTCTGAGGGAATTGGCGGCGCTGGACGATGCTGCATTTCGAATAATGTTCGCAGGCTCCCCCATCAAGCGCATCGGCCGCGACCGGTTCGTGCGCAATGTGCTGATGGCCATTGGCAACTCCGCCGATCCCGCGTTGCTGCCCGTGGCGGACGCGCTAGCCGCCGATCCCAACCCCGTCGTCGCCGAGGCCGCGCACTGGGCGTGCGGCCGGTTGTCTCAGGTCAATGCGGATTCGGTGTCCGCGAAGAACGCCTGAAGCAGGCGCGCGAAATTATGTTCATAAATAGCAACTAATGAGCTTCCAGAGACCGCGGGAGGCGATGGTCTCTGGAAGGTACACCTAACCCGCCAACGCCAGAATCTCCCGCACCTCCGCCGGCCCCGCGATCTTCCGGGGGTTCCGCGGCACCCAAGGCGTCCCCATCGCCTGCTCGGAGATCCGCCCGAACGCGTCCTCCCCCACGCCAACAGCCGCCAGGCTCCGCGGCATTCCCAGCCCGCCGATGAACGTGTCCAGCACGTCCCCGGCTTCCTCCCCCGGGTGCCCCATGGCCGTGGCGATCTCCGCCTGCCGGTCCGCGTTCGCCTCCTTGTTCCATCGCATCACCGCCGGCAGCATGATGCAGGATGTGTGTCCGTGCGGGATGTCGTGCACGGCGCCCAGCACGTAGCCGATGCCGTGGCTGGCCCCCATCGGCACCCCGCTCGCCAGCGGCCCCATCGAGAGCCACGAGCCGATCTGGCAATCCAGCCGCGCCTGCAAATCCAACGGGTCGCCTTTGACGGCGGCCAATCCTCGGGTCAGCAGCGTCAGGCCGCGCAGGGCCTGGGCGTCGGCGTAGGGGTTATTTTCCAGCGAGCAAAAACCCTCCACGCAGTGGTCCACCGCGCGAATGCCGGTGGACAGGAACAGCCACTCCGGGGTGTGGACGGTCATCGCGGGGTCCAGGATGACCGAGCGGGGGATAATAGAAGGATGTGCGAACAGCTCCTTCACGCGGGTCCGTTCGTCGGTGACGCCGGCCAAAGCGCTGAACTCCCCGGCGGACAGGGTGGTGGGCACGCTGATCTGGCGGATTGTGGGGGCGGCGATGGTTTTGCCGGGGCGGATGTCGTCCAAGGCCTCGGCGGTGCGTATGTCGTTCGCGAGGCAAAGCTGCACCGTCTTGGCGCCGTCGGTGACCGATCCGCCGCCGATGGTGACGATCAGGTCCGCCCCCACCTCCCGCGCCTGGTTGGCCGCCGCGACCACCGCTTGCCTCGGGGTGTGGGCCGGCATGCGGTCGAACACCCCGGCGCACAGGTTGCCCAAAGCGGCGCGCACCCGCGCGATGTCCTGCGTTTCGCGGTTCAGGGTGCCGCTGACCATCAGGAACACGCGGGTGGCGCCGAGCTTGCGGGCCTGCTCGGCCACCGCGTCGGCGGCGGACACGCCGAACAGGACCTCTTCCATTTTGCCGAAGGCAACGCGGCCGGATTGGACCATTTCTTCTCTCCTCTGCGATAAGGCAGTTGAGCGAAGCATGGCGGGGCACATGGGATGCGGCAAGGCGGGTTGGTCAAACGCAGTTTCACCCTCGCCGGGCATCGTACCAGCGTGGCGTTGGAGCCGGAGTTCTGGGATGGGTTAACCGCGATGGCCGCCGCGGGCGGGGTCACGTTGTCGGCGCTGGTGGCCAAGACCGATGCCGCGAGGGACCCCGACCGCCCGCTGGCCTCGGCGTTGCGGGTGCTGGCGCTGCTGGACGCAAAAAAAATCGCATGAAGCGCATTTTTTCTGGCCGGCATTAACCTTTCATTAACGAACCTCATTGCATGCTTCCCGTCAGGCGGAAAATCGCCTGGCAAAGGGAAAACACCATGAACCAGTTCAGCCCCCCGACACTCGCAACCGCCCGTCAGGTCAGCCCGTTGGTGCTGTCCGACCGGCTGATCACCTTGGCCCAGGCCGCCGACAGGGCGGGATTCACCGGCACGGCGGAACAATTGGTGACGCTGGCCTGCGCTGTGTTCGACGAGGCCCCGCAACAGAAGCATTGAGGGAATGGTGGGCGCGACAGGGATTGAACCTGTGACCCCCTCCGTGTCAGGGAGGTGCTCTCCCGCTGAGCTACGCGCCCTCCGGCGTCGGGAGGCAGGCTTCTAGCGCTACATCCGTGGGGTGCGCAAGGTCGGTTTTGTGGGGATCGGGGACGCTGCGCCGGCGTGGGTGGGCTGGTCCTGGTCGTCCGGCGTCGACTGCGCCGTGGTCCGCGGCGGCCGTTCGTTCATGCGGCCCGTCTCCCGGTCTCACCAATGCCGGGCGTCATAACGGTGTATGGTTATTAGTAGACGCGGTCGCCGACGATCGGGTGAATTTCGATACGGGTGTTACGCATGGGCGGTTCCTCTTGCACGGGACGGTGGCCGTGGAGGGATCGCGGGTCAAGTCTGTCGGCGGGGCGGTCGTGGGTCGGTTCGAATGCGTGCCGCGGGAGGGGACTCGACCCCGGGCGGTGCGCTCCCGACCCTGGATCGGGCGAGCCATGGCCAACAATGGGGTTTCAGCTACACTGCCCACCCCACGCCTCCAGGAGCCGACCATGACGCTGCTCGTCATCGATCTCGACAAACATATCGGCAACGCCCAGGCGTGGCGCGACACATTCCACGAACAACTCCCCGATCAGGAAATCCGCATCTGGCCCGACGCCGGCAACCCGGCGGATATCGAATACCTCGCCTTCATGCATCCCGATTTCGGTGCCCTCCCCGCCTTCCCGAACCTCAAAGCCATGTTCAGCCGCTCGGCCGGGGTCGAGTCCTTCGTCAGGCATCCCAAACTGCCGAAAGCCCCTCTCTGCAAGGTCGAGCCGCCGGGCGGCGATCCGATGATGACGGAATACGTCGTCATGCACGTGCTTCGTTTCCATCGCGACATGCCCGGCTACGCGGCGGCGCAGGCCAGGAAGGAGTGGCGCCGCACAACGATCGTCCGCCCCGAACAAAGGCGTGTCGGGTTCCTCGGCTTCGGCAAGATGGCGAAAGCCCCCGCGCTGGTGTTGCAGTCGCTCGGTTTCAAGGTCTCGGCCTGGGTGCGAAACCCGAGGGCGGACGAAGAAGTCCCGATCTATCACGGCCCCGACCAACTCGAACCATTCCTTCAGCAGACCGACATCGCCGTCTGCCTGTTGCCGCTGACGAGGGAAACCGACGGGATATTCTGTGCCCGCACCTTCGCCATGATGCCGCGCGGGTCGATGCTGGTGAACGTCGGGCGCGGCAAGCATGTGGTGGATGCGGACCTGATCGCCGCGCTCGATTCGGGTCAGTTGGCCTACGCCGCGCTGGACGCGCTGTGGCCCGAGCCGCTACCGCCGACCAGCCCGCTGTGGCTGCATCCTCAGGTCACCGTGATGCCGCACGTGGCTCGGAGGCCGACCGTTGCTCAGCTCGTGACCGAGATCGCGGCGAATATCCGCAGCCTTGAGGCGGGCGGGCCGCTTTTGCAGGAAATCGACAAAGCGACGGGGTACTAGCGCCACACGTCGAGCAACGACTTACACCGAGGCGTATGACGGCCGTGGCCGCGGCTCCAGCCCTGCCAGCCAGAGATTCATCCGCCGGTCCTCGATGATCGGGCAGCGGTCCATCACCACGGCGATGCCGGCGGCGCGTGCCTTGGCGGCGGCGGCCTCGTCGATCACCCTGAGCTGCATCCAGACGCTCTTGGCCCCGAGCCGGATCGCGGCATCGACGACCGGGGCGACAAGTTCGCTGCGGCGGAACACATCGACCATATCGAGCGGCGCCGCCTCATCCAGTGTGGCGACCACGGCGCGGCCGTGGATGGTTTCGCCCAGGTGGTCGGGGTTAACGGGCGTTACGTCGTAGCCGCGCTCCAGCAGGAAGCGCATCACGCCGTGCGAAGCGCGACCGGGGTCGGTGGAGGCGCCGACCAGGGCGATGCGCCTGGTCGTTCGCAGGAGGTCGGTGACGGTTTCATCGGAAAGCCCGTCGATGGTCGGATAGGTGCGTACGGCTGCGGACGGCGGCTGCATCGGTGTGTCCTCCGTGGTGCGGGGGTGCCACGAGTGGCCGGGAGTCGATGTCGCGTTGGCCACCTGTTGTTGGCCATATAGGCTAGGCCGTCCAGGCGTGCACGCCAAGGCACTGACGTCCGCGTTTCAGCCGCCTGCTCGGGTTGGCCCGATCCGTGCTACTGCACGGCGCATGGAAACCAAACCCCCGATCCCCCTCGCCGTCCTCGTCGGCATCCAGACGCCGGACGTCACTGACGTCGCGCACGAAGCCAGCCTTGAGGAGTTGGGGCGGCTGGTGAAAACGCTCGGCTATGAAGTGGTTGGCACGGTGTCGCAAAAGCGGGACGGCACCGGCGCCGGGTTGCTGCTGGGCGCCGGCAAGCTGGCGGAGCTGGCGGCGCTGACCGGCGGCACCGGTGTGGTCGGTTCGATGGCGCCGCCCCCAAAATCCAAGGCCCGGCAGCGATTCGAAGGCGCGGCCGACGTCGTCGACTCAGCCACGAATGCCGCCCGCAAGCCCGAATTCGTCATCGTCGACCACGAGCTCTCGCCGAGTCAGATCCGCAACCTGGAGCGCGCCACCGGCGCCCAGGTGCTGGACCGCACGGGCGTCATCGTCGAAATCTTCCACCGCCACGCCAACACGCGGGAGGCGAGGCTTCAGGTGGAGATGGCGCGCCTGAAATACGTGGCGCCCCGCCTGCGGGAGTCCTCGGCCGGCGGTGGGCGGCAACAAGGGCCGGGGGCCGGCGAAAGCGCCCTTGCCCTCGATCGCCGCAAGATCCGCGATCGGATCTCGGAGCTGAAGGACCAGTTGGAGGCGGTGCAGCGCGACAGCGATCAACGCCGCACCGCCCGCCGCGACCAGTTGCGGGTGGCGCTGGTGGGTTACACCAATGCCGGCAAATCATCGCTGATGCGGGCGCTGACGGGTAGCCAGGTACTCGTTGAGGACAAGCTGTTCGCCACCCTCGATACCACCGTCCGCATCATGCAGCCGGAGACCCGCCCCCGCGTGCTGGTGTCCGACACGGTTGGCTTTATCAAGCAATTGCCGCACGACCTCGTTGCGTCGTTCCGCTCCACCCTGGCGGAGGCGTTGGAGGCATCGCTGCTGCTGTTCGTGGTCGACGCCTCGGACCCAACCTATGAAGCCCAGTTGGAGGTCAGCCGGAGCGTCCTACGGGAGATCGGGGCGGACGCCGTGCCGTCCCGCCTGATCCTGAACAAGATGGACCGGGTGGACGCGGCCGGCCGCGCCGCCCTTCGGGAAAAGCATCCAGACGCGATCCTGCTGTCTGCCCACGCGCCCGAGGACGTGAGCGCCCTGCGGGACACCATTATCGCGTTCTTCGAGGCGATGATGGTGGAGGATGTGCTGGTGCTGCCATATGCGAAACAAGGGCTGATCGGCGAGGTGTATGAAAGCGCGCGGGTTCTGTCCGAAGAGCACAACGAAACCGGCCGCATCCTAAAGGTGCGCGGCTTGCCCGGTGCCATCGCTCGGCTGCAACGAAGCCTCGCTGCATGATGGCCCTCCGTCCAACGAAACAGGAAAACGCCCATGTTAACCAGCATCGACCGCATCCTGGTCAGCCATGTCGGCAGTCTGCCGCGTGCCGAGCCATTGTCCGACCTGCTGATCCGCCAGGAAGCCGGCGAGGTCATCGACACCGCCGAGCTGGCACGTCAGGTGGAGGCGGCGACTGCGCACGTGATCGGCAAACAGGTCGAAGCCGGTGTCGACGTGGGCAACGATGGGGAACAGTCGCGCGTTGGATTTCAGACCTACGTTCCCCGCTGCCTCTGCGGCTTCGGCGGCGCCTCCAACCGTCCACCCGCTCGGGATCAGAACGAATTCCCGAGCTACGTGCGGCAGTCCGCGGCACGTTTTCCGCATACGGCGCGCGCGATGAACGCGCCGGCCGCGGTGTCGGATGTGCGGTATGTCAACAGCGCACCGATCGAGGAAGACGCCGCCAGGCTCAAGCGCATGGGCGGCGGTTTCAGCGAATGTTTCATGACGGCACCGTCACCCGGTATCGTCGCCACGACGATGCTCAACCAGCATTACGATAGCCATGAGGCCTATTTGATGGCCCTGGCGCAAGCGCTGTCCCACGAATATCGGGCCATCCACGAAGCCGGCCTGATCCTGCAGATCGACAGCCCGGACCTGGCGATGGAGCGGCATCGGTTTTTTGACCATTTGAATGAGGCTGACTTTCTCAAGCAGCTCGAACTGCATGTCGCGGCGATCAATCTGGGCATTCAGGGCATTCCCCGCGACCGCATCCGGCTGCACGTCTGCTGGGGCAACAATGACGGGCCGCATATCTATGACATCCCGATGGCAACCATTCTGCCGGCGCTGTACCAAGCCAATGTGGGCGCCCTGTCGATCGAGTTCGCCAATCCCCGGCATCAGCACGAATACGATGCGTTTCGGAAAAGTCCGCTGCCCGCGCATATGCTGCTGATGCCCGGCGTTCTCGACACCACAACGAACTTCGTGGAGCATCCGGAACTTGTCGCTCGGCGGCTCGAGGAGGCGGTTTCCGTGGTCGGTGACCGGGAGCGGGTGATCGCCGGAACGGATTGCGGCTTCGGCACGTTCGCCGGCCGCGAATACGTGGCGGAGGAGATCGTCTGGGTGAAGCTCACCGCGGCCGCCGAAGGGGCGCGCATCGCGTCGCGCCGGCTGTGGGGGCGGCCGTGACCTAAGCAGGGGCGTTTCAGGCCAGCAGCGTATCCCCGCCATAGGGCGGCACCTCGATCGCGTAGAGGATGGCGCCGAGCGGCGGGTGAAGGCCTTGTGCTGGGCGACGTCGAGGGTCCGATCGCGGAAGAAGATCACGCCGTGGTCCGGGGCCTGACGGATGTCCCCTATGGTGGCGTCGTCGAGGTCCGCGCCACGTCGACGCCCGATATCTCGGCACCGAGGGCACCGGCGATGGGGTGGATTTCGATTGGGGTGTTGCGAATGGGGGCCTCCTGGCGGGAGGGGACGGTGGCTGGGGTGCGGGGTTGGGTCAAGGGTGTCGCATCGTCCGGTCGATGTCTGGTTTGCGCCCACTCTGGTCATACGGCTGGCTTGGCATTCTCCGGGGAAGCGGACGTTAACATAGGCGCCCATCGGGCCGGCCTGGGTGGGTTACTGGCGGGGCATTCATCAATCAATACTTACGCAATTTGTGAAAACCATTGATCTGATTGGGCTTTTCCCTTGCGGGAGTTTCGTGCATAATTCAGCCTGAAATTGGCTTGCGGTTATAATCCAATGTGCTATAGTTCATCGTGTTGGGAATAAGCGACGTGCGGATTTTCAAAATGAAGGGGCTGGCGAAGTTTGCCCGGCGCGAGCAGATCGCAGACAGACGCTTGAGGGAGGCTATTGAGCGGGCCGAGCGCGGCACGATCGATGCCGATCTAGGCGGTGGCCTCATCAAGCAGCGCGTCGCCCGACGAGGCGAGGGACGATCCGGCGGCTACCGCATGATGATCGCCTATCGGACGAAAGATCGTGCGTTTTTCCTTCTCGGCTTTGCCAAGAATGAGCGGGAGAACGTCAGCCCGGACGAACTGGCCGCTTTGCGAAAGCTGGTAGAGGTTTGGCTTCACACGTCAGACCCGCAGATTACCAAGTCTATCCACGAAGGTGTTTTGCACGAGGTGTTCGATGACGACGAAAGCGCCTAGCCGGGTAACGGCCGAAATTTTGGAAATGGCGGATGACATGCACCGCATTGGGGTGATGGATGATAAAACACATCATCAGATCACCGTTCGCCATCTCGGCCGGACGCCCCTGCTTACGGCTGCGCCAATCAGCGCAGAGGAAATCCGCGAGGCGAGGGAACAAGAACACCTGAGCCAAGCGGCCCTTGCCCGGTATCTCAACGTCACGACGGGTTTTATATCGCAATTGGAACGTGGAACCAAAGAGGCAAAGGGGCCAGTCCGCGCCTTGCTCAACGTGATCCGCCTCAAGGGTATCGAGGCGATTATCTGATTCCCTCGGCAGAGCGGGAGCAAAACGCGGCATGATCTACGGCTATGCAATTGTATCCACGGGCGGCCAGGCCGTCGCGGCTCCGGCGGCGACGCTGACCGCCGCCGGAGCGGCGAAGGTGTTCCGCGAGGTAGCGAGCGGGGCGAAGACCGACCGCACCCAGCTTCGCCGTGCGGTCGACCAGCTTGAGGCGGGGGACGTGCTGATGGTCACGCGGCTCGACCGCTTGGCGCGTTCGACGCGCGATCTGTTGAACACCCTTGCCACGATCACCGAGCGCAAGGCCGGCTTCCGATCCCTCGGCGATACATGGGCGGATACCACCACGGCGCACGGGCGGTTGATGCTCACCGTGCTTGGCGGGCTGGCGGAGTTCGAGAGGGAGTTGATCCGCGCACGGACGGGGGAGGGACGCGCCCGCGCCAAGGCACGGGGTAAGAGCCTCGGCCGACCGTTCAGGCTGACGGCACACCAGAGGCTGGAAGCACTTGCGCGGCGGGAGGGTGGGGAGTTGTTGAGCGAGATCGCGCGGAACTACAACGTCAGCAGCAGCACGATTTCGAGACTCACGTCATACCGTATTGGGGACTGAAGCATGGATTGGTCATTGTTGGTATCCCATTCTCCCGCCAGATGGGGCCTACCGTGGGCAGTTTTTGCTGCTGTTTACGGGGCATTCCACTTCATGGAACAGCGAGCGTCTCCAGAAATTCGGAGCGATCTTACGCGATTTTTAAAGGATAGGAGTTACGAGCCATATTTAGGGAGATTACCGAATCTTGTGCAAACTACGTTTAACGGGCTATTTGGGAAGAAGCATATCTCAAAAAAGTGCGTAGCAATGTCTTTTCTCATTTCTATTTTATCCGTTCTGATAACACTATCGTTCACCTTTATATACAACCATGAAGCGGTATCCGATATTATTTTAAACTATTCAAAGGCGCTGAATTCTCTCATAGGACTTCTAAATAAATCTGAAAATTACAAAAATATAGGATATTATCTAGAGCATTTGGGCCAATCTGGATTATGGACAATTGTCGTGCTGACCTGGTTGTTTTGGTGTTTGATACCAGATTATCTGTCGCTATTAAAAACTAGAATTATTCTGTTATTAATGTCTGGTGAAAGTAGGGCGAATATATCTTTGGTTGTGACGATATTTGTCGATTTTATCGTTGGTATTTGGATTTTTTTGAGTAGTTTTGTTCTCCTACAGATTGTGATAATTATACCTATTTGGATAACAAATGGGACAATACAAGTTCAGGGCATCTCCAGTCTATTAACTAGCGTGACGGTTCTTGGTGGCCTCTTGTTTTCTTATAATGCTGCGTTTTTGGGTGGAACTGGCCTCCTCTTTTTTGGCGTTCCATTCGCGAATATATTTTGGGCTAGCATGTTGCCTTCAATTTGGCTTTGGGCTTACATGATATCGGCGATTTTAACGAGATTTATACTTTCGGCAAAGCCCATCTTCAACGTCCTAACTTATATTCTAGACGTAGCCAAGCATCCTGTCCGCTCATTGGGAGTTGTCGCGGGGGGCGTTGCGGCTGGAATGTGTTTTATCGTTTTGATCGCACTTTCTTTGGTCTAAATGGAGCATCTGGAAATACAGGAGCGAGATGGGTAGCGACCCAATTTTGCCGTGTCTTAGATCACCGAGCAGATGCTGGAATGCAAGCGGCTCAAGAAAATTGCTCTTCGGTGCGGACCGCTGAGGCGTAGCAACTGGCATCTTCGGCATGGGACGAACCTCGGCAGATGGCGTGATGTTTACCGGCCTCTCGGCAAGATCGACTTACTATAACATGGCTTATGAGGCACCGACGGGCGTGCCAGATAGAGGTGACACCCTGCCGGCAGGGACCGCAAGGCTGGGCCTTAGCGTATGATTTCGGACGAATCGTGTGGCAAACCGCAAAAGCCCGACCCCATCCCTGCGGCGCGGCAATCAGCGTGAGAACGCGCGACAATCAAGGTGAGAAAGTCTTCTGACGCTTACGGCGCAGGGAGGGCGTAGCCCGACCGGAGGCGCAAGCGTCAGAATACTCGGCCTGAGCTCCCGGCGGGAGCGCGGG
>CAIYDT010000086.1 GCA_903924985.1 uncultured Acetobacteraceae bacterium | reverse complement strand
GCCAGTGGAACGGCCGGGTAGCTAATTATGGAAAAGATAACCGCTGAAAGCATCTAATCGGGAAACTTACCTCGAAACCAGGTCTCCCTGAGGGCCGTGGTAGACCACCACGTTGATAGGCCGGGTGTGGAAATGCGGTAACGCACGAAGCTAACCGGTCCTAATCGCCCGATAGGCTCGATCAACATCATGCATGGAAATCATCCACAGATACTTCCAGCTCCGTCAGCACACACACCAACCAGAACCTAACAACACCCTGACCCCTCGTGTCAGTGTGGCTTGGACGACCTGGTGGCTTTGGCGGGGAGCCCCCACCCGATCCCATCCCGAACTCGGACGTGAAAACCCCCAGCGCCCATGGTACTGTGTCTTAAGGCACGGGAGAGTAGGTCGCCGCCAGGTCTTCCAAGCCACACACACATCCCCCCATACAGGAGGGAATAACCCCATCACCGCGGGGTGGAGCAGCCCGGTAGCTCGTCAGGCTCATAACCTGAAGGTCATAGGTTCAAATCCTATCCCCGCAACCAAATTCCTACGCCAAATCAATAAGATACAAGCCGCCTCGGAGAACCCCTCCGCAGGCGGCTTCTTCGTGTCCGAACCATGTCCGGAAGTAAGCGTTGTCTGAGCCCCACATGGCAAACAGGGCGCTGACATGTCCGTAATGGGTCATGCCATCACCCTATCGCACACTCCCCAGGTGACTCCATCGCCAACCCCGAGTAGGACTCCACCTCTGCCCACTGCGGCAGGTCCACAGCGAGACCCACTTTAGGGGAGCAAGAAACTCATGACGATCAAAGTTGGCGACAAAATCCCGTCGATGAAGCTGATGAAAGCTACAGCGGAAGGACCGAAGGAGACCTCGACCGACGAGATCTTCGGCGGCAAGAAGGTGGTGCTGTTCGCGGTGCCGGGCGCTTTCACCCCGACCTGCAGCGCCAAGCACCTGCCGGGCTTCGTGCAGAACGCCGACGCCTTCAAGGCGAAGGGCGTGGATACCGTCGCGTGCATCTCGGTCAACGACGCCTTCGTGATGGGCGCCTGGGGCAAGGATCAGGGCACCGAGGGCAAGGTTGAGATGCTGGCCGACGGCGCCGCGCAGTTCGCCAAGGCGATCGGCCTCGAACTCGACCTGAACGCCCGCGGCATGGGCTGGCGCAGCCAGCGTTATGCCCTGGTCGCCGAAGACGGCAAGGTCACCCACCTCGGCGTCGAAGCGCCCGGCGGGTTTGAAGTCAGCAAGGCCGAGGCGATCCTCGAAGCGGTCTGACGCTGACTTGCGTGGCCGCCGCCCCGGTGGCGGCCACGCCTTAGTGCTTCAGAACACGACGGTGGCTCGCATGCCCGCGGCCACCGCGTTCTTCAGCGGCGAGACCTGGCCGTTTGGCACGCCTGCCCCAGGGTTGATCACATATTGCACGTCGGGCTGCAGGGTCAGCCCGGGTATGACCGCGTACTGATACGTCAGTTCGATGATCGTCTCATGACCGCGGAAGGGCGTGGAGGCGGATCCGAAACGCACCAAATCAGCTCCGTATCGCCGTTCCGCGTTGCCGAGATTGGTATAAGCGAGCGCCAGACCCGCGACGTCCTTCGGCCGCCCGGCGACGGGGCCAGCCCAATTCAATCCGCCCTGCACAAAGAGGCTGGTGAAGTTCCGGTCGTCCGGCGCCGTCATCCCGAGGGCGAAGACGCTCAGCCCGCGATTCTTGTCCCGATACGGTCGCCAGACCACCTGATCCATCACCGCGTATACGGCCTGATCGCCGTGATATTGCCGGGCGATGCCGTTGCTGGCCGGGCTGGCAAGCGACTGGCCGGTCGTGTCATGCAGCGGATCGCTGAACCGGCCGGAATGGTACCAGGCGCCCAGCTTGTAGGTCCCGGGTCGGCCGGCCTCTCCATCCGAACCGGCGGCATACCAGAGTTCCAGGAACCCCAGCACGCCGTCCCGCAGGCGGAACGCGGTGCCGGTCCGGTCGCGGATTTGCGGGTCGTTGGTCCCCGGGCCGGCGGGATCGCCATCGAAAGCCGCCGCGATCACGGTAAACCGGCTGTCTGGCTTGTATTGCGCGCGGACCATCGGCGCCGCGAGTGGGTAGTTCGGCCCGCCGGACGGCAGCCCGAACGCCATCAGCGCCGGATAGCCGAAGCTGGAATTGATGAAGGTGGCGGCGGATTTCGCGAGCATCAGTTCGTCATTGGCGCCTTCCTGGCCGACGCGAATGGTCAGGTTGCCGCTCAGGAAGGATTTTTCGACCCATAGGTTGTACAACTTGGTGCCACGGGTTGCCTCGACGTTACTGATCGTCTGGAGGTTGCCAACCAGATTCGGGGTTACGCCGCGTCCGTGATTCTGGATGATGCTGACCATGAAGGTCGTGTCGGACCACCCGGCGATTGTCCCGAGGTCGAGTGTCACGCTGGCGGTCGTCAGTCCCGTGTAGACGGTCCCGCGGCGCAACCCTCCCGACAGATTACCGAAGACCTCGCTCTGTTCCTGCAAGCCGAGGGTGACCCCGTGCTCCTTCTCCAGCGTATCGCGCAGGCCGCCCCAGTTTCCCGTCAACGTCTTGGGGTCCGACGCATCGGGTTCAGGGGCCGGTGGCGTCTGCGCGCTGGCGTCGCCCGCGACGCTCGCCGCGAGGAAAATCATAAGGGCGACGAACGAACCGGCACGGGTCATGGCGTTAGTTTCATTGGATGCGCTGTGCTCGGAATAGACGATCCGGCCGGGATTGGCGACACAACGGTAGCCGGCCTTGGAAGCCTGCCGGAAATGGCCGATATGCTCGCGCCACACCCAAACCACGAAAAGGACCCGCATGCAGCGCCTGCTCGAAGGCTATCGCCGTTTCCGGTCGGACATCTGGCCCGCCGAACGCGCCCGCTATGAGGCTTTGGCCAAATGGGGCCAACAGCCGGAAACGCTGGTCGTCGCCTGCTCCGACTCCCGCGTCGATCCGCAGACGGTGTTCGGCGCCGTGCCGGGGGAGATGTTTGTCGTCCGCAACGTGGCAGCACTGGTGCCGACCTACCAGCCCGACGCGGGCTATCACGGCACCAGCGCGGCGCTGGAATTCGGCGTGCGGGTTCTGAAAGTCGCCCGCATCGTGGTCCTGGGCCACGCGCAATGCGGCGGCGTGCGCGCGATGGTGGAAGGCGCTCCGGAGGAAGCCCGCGATTTCGTGCAGCCCTGGGTCGCCATGGCCAAACCCGCGTTGCGCGACATCCCTGCCGGTGGCGATAGGCTGACGCATGTGGAGGCGGCGGTCGTGCGCCTGTCGTTGAACAACCTCATGACCTTCCCATGGATCCAGGACGGTCTCGCCGCCGGCACGCTGGAGGTGCATGGATTCCGGTTCGATATTCACACCGGCGTGCTGGCCCGGCTTGAAAAGGATGGGCTGGTGCCAGTCTGATGCCAATTCGCATGGAAATTGACCCACCGGCAACGCCCTCCGCGAGCACCAGCGTGGCCCGCGGCAGCGGGATGTGTTCGATCAAAGCTGCGTCGGGACGTTGCGCTCCAGTTCCGCCAGCCACACGGCGGCGTTGCCGTCGGAGGGTGCGCGCCAGTCGCCGCGGGGGGACAGGGAGCCTCCGGCCGAGACCTTCGGGCCGTTCGGCATCGCGCTACGCTTGAACTGGCTGAAGGCGAAGAAGCGGCGGATGAAGACCTCCATCCAATGGCGGATGGTCGGCAGGTCGTATTGCTTGCGGCGCTCGGGTGGGAAATGCGGCGGCCACAGGCCGCGTTCGGCGTCCTCCCAGGTGTGCAGCGCCATGAACGCGACTTTAGACGGAGGAAAGCCGTGCCGCAGAATGTAAAAAAGAGTGAAATCCTGCAACGCGTAGGGGCCGATCTTGGCCTCGGTACTTTGCTGGATTTCACCGGCGCCGGCCGGGATCAACTCCGGAGAAATTTCGGTCGAAACGATGGCGTCCAGCGTGGCGCAGACATCGTCGGGAAAGCGTTTGGTGCCGATGATCCAGCGGATCAGATGCTGGATGAGGGTCTTGGGCACCCCGGCGTTGACGTTGTAATGCGCCATCTGGTCGCCCACCCCGTAGGTGCACCAGCCCAACGCCAGCTCCGACAGGTCCCCGGTGCCGATCACGATGCCGTCGTTGTGGTTGGCTAGCCGGAACAGGTAGTCGGTGCGCAGGCCGGCCTGCACGTTCTCGAACGTGATGTCGTATCGTGGCGAGTCATCGGCATGGGGATGCCCGATATCGCTGAGCATCTGGATCGCCGCCGGCTTGATATCCAATTCGGCGGCCGTGACGCCGAGCGACTTCATCAGCGCCCAGGCATTGCCTTTGGTGTGATCCGATGTCGCGAATCCCGGCATGGTGAAGGCCAGGATGTTCTTACGGGGCAAGCCGAGCTGGTCGAAGGCCTGGGCGCAGACGATCAGCGCCTGGGTGGAGTCCAACCCGCCGGAGATGCCGATCACGACTTTCTTCAGGCCCGTCGCCTGCATCCGCTGCATCAGGCCGGAGACCTGGATGTTGTAGGCCTCGTAACAATCCTGTTCGAGGCGCGCGATGTCGGCGGGAACGAAGGGGAAGCGTTCGAACGTGCGTAGGAAGCCGACATCGCCGTCCGGCGGCGCCAAGGTGAAGCCGATCGTGCGGTAGGACCGAGCATTGCGGCGACGGTTGGTGTCGAAGGAACCCATCTGCAACCGTTCCTGCTGGAGCAGATCGAGGTCGATATCGGCCACCGCCGCCCGATCCTCGCTGGGGAAGCGTTCGGTTTCCACCAAAGTAGCGCCGTTCTCGAACACCGATGCCTGCCCATCCCAGGCGAGATCGGTGGTGGATTCTCCCGCTCCGGCCGCGGCGTAAAGGTAGGCCGCCAGGCAGCGCGCCGATTGCGACCGGCACAACAGTTTTCGCAATTCCGCCTTGCCGATGGTGATGTTGCTGGCGGACAGGTTGGCCAGGATTGCCGCGCCGGCCAGCGCGGCGTCGCTGCTGGGGGGCGCCGGGACCCACACGTCCTCGCAGATTTCGGCGTGGACCACGAAACCGCGCAGGTCATCGGCGGCGAATAGCAGGTCGGTACCGAACGGGACTCGCACGCCGGCAACCGCGATCTCCCCGCCTTCTTCCCCGTCGCCGCTAACGAAGTGGCGGGGCTCGTAGAACTCCCGGTAGTTGGGGAGGTGGATTTTGGGCACGACGCCCAAAAGCTTCCCGCGATGGATGGCCAACGCACAGTTGTAAAGCGCACCCCGATGCCGCAGCGGGGCACCGACCAGCAGCAGCGGCATCAGTTTGGCGGATGCCTCGACGATGGTGCCGATCGCGGTTTCCACCGCGTCCAGCATCGCTGTCTGTTGCAACAAATCGCTAATCGAGTAGCCGGAGACACATAATTCCGGAAACACCGCCAGCGCGGCGGAGCGGCGGTCGCAGTCCTCCGCCATGCGCAGGATGGTGCGCGCGTTCGCCTGTGGATCGGCGAGCGCAATACGGGTGGTGCAGGCGGCGACACGGGCGAAGCCGTGGCGGTACAGGGAACGGAAGTTCATAAGCTGCACTATCGCGCGGGTTTGCCGGTCGCGCTACCAGTAACGCATCGGCGCCGGCCGACGTGTAACTATTGACAGACACGGAATCGAGGCGGACGATCATACATTGAGACCGGGGACGATCTCGCAACGCCCGAGGTGCGACCAAAATTTGGCACTGCCGGACGTGGCGATATCGCCCCTCTGGGGACGTGACCAGCCAATGCCTGACAGCCAAGAAACCAAATTCAAGGAGAGTCCCATGCAACAACCCATCCAGTACTCTGCCGCCCTCGAACCGTTGGTGCAGATGATCGAGGACACCCCCCCGACAGAGATCCTCGAACGCACCATGGAGAAGCTCCGCGGCGGCGTGCCGATGACGACGATGCTGACCGCGTCGGCATTGGCTGTGACGCGGTCCTCCGACCTGCCCCCCGGCCATCACGGTGGCCCGTTGCACCCCGTCGCCGGCTTACACGCCATCAACGGCCTGTCGCAACGACTGGAAGGCGAGCAGCGGTTCCTGCCGATCCTGCAGCACGTCGCGCTGTCGAACAAGCATATCCATCACCCGGAAATGGGGCCGTACGTCCTGCTCGACTTCAAGCCGCTGGATGCCGGCGGCGTGGAAGCGACCAAGGCCGCGTTCCTGCACTCCTGCACCCGCGGCGAGACCAACAAGGCCGACCACTTCTTCCTGTGGCTCTGGCAGAACATTCCGGCGATCGAGGCGTTCGATCTGCTGCTGAGCGTGGCGATCCCCAAGAACGTGCTGGACGATCACTACTTCATCTACCCGGCCTTCACTTGGCGCGCGCTGGAAGCCATCGGCCGCGAACACACCGCCGTACTGATGCGCCCGGCCGTGCGCTACGTCGCGCGCTTCCCGAAGGCCCCTTCGACGCCGGAAGTCGAGCGGCTGGTGGACGACTATGACCTGCTGAATGTGGTCACCCGCCAGAAGACCGGCGATGACGAAACCGCCGCGATCGGCGCGCTGGGCGAGGCCATTCGGGCGACCGAGGATTTCGGCTCGATCCCCGTGATGCTGGCCAAGGCACTGGCCGATGGCTTGTCGCTCGATGGCACGGCGGAAGCCATGTCGATCGGCGCCGCCGGCCTGTTCATGCGCTCGCTGACGGGCAACCCGATGGATGTGCATTTGCACACCAGCGCCAACCTCCGCCGCTATCTCGTGGGCCTGGAGGGGCTCAGCCTGCGGAACAAGATCCTGGCGATCCTGTTCTGGCACACCGGCCCCGAGGTGAAGTCCACCCAGCGCCGGATGGAGCCGCCGCCGCAACCGAACCCGGAAGTGGTCGCCGCCCTGCCCTGGAAGTCAGAAGACGACCTGCTGGATGCGGTTTGCCAGAGCATCTACGACCAGCCGCCGACCGATTGGTCCAAGGTGACGAACCTCGGCCTGATGCGCGCGGTGTCGGAAGTGAAGATCACCATCAATCTGGCGCAGCAATACGTGAACCTTGGCTATAGCGCGGAAAAGCTGACCAAGCGGCTGGGCCAGATCGTGTGCCGCGACAACTTCACGGAAATGCACGCCTACAAGCACCATCAGGCGATCGTGGAAGAATACCACAACACCCGCGCCCCATGGCGCGACCTGCATCTGATCGCGGGCGCTCAGGCGGCGGCGATTTCCCATGGCAAGAGCATGGAGAATTACACCGGCGCCATGGACCTGCTGCACGACTAAGGGCCTGTCATCCCGGACCGACAGGGGGGCCTTGTGCCCCCCTGATTCATTTATGGGGCCGTCATGCCCCGATTTCCGACAAAAACGTCGATACGAAATCGTGCATCGCGCGCGCGCGTTCAGCCGCCATCGCCTGCCCGGCCGGTGTCAGAAACCCATCGACCACCTGGAACAGCTTGGCCTTGAAGTGATCCAGCGCGAACCGCTTGTCATCCAGCGGCCGCGCCTCCGCCGACGGATCGTCCGGGCTGTACAACCCCGACTGCAACCGCCCGGCGATATAGAAGCAGCGTGCCACCCCAATGGCCCCTATCGCGTCCAACCGGTCGGCGTCCTGCATGATGCGCGCCTCAAGCGTCTCCGGCCGCAGCCCAGCCGAGAAACTGTGCGTCGAGATGGCGTGCGCCAACGCATCGACCCGACTCGCCGCCCAACCCAACGGCGCAACCAACTCCCGCGCCCGCTCGGCCGATAACCGCGACGCCTGCGACCGCAAAGGCGAATCCTTCTCCACCGCCACGCAGTCGTGAAGGATCACCGCCGCCAGCAGGAGTTTGGTGTCCGCCGCCGGTTCGGTCGCGGCAAGCGACAGCGCGTTCCGCCAGACCCGCTGGATATGCGTCAGGTCGTGCGAACCGTCGGTGCCCTCGGGCCCCAGCATCGCCAACAAGGCAGACGCCAGGGCCTCATGCGGGGCGAACACTTACAAGAACCCGATGGACAACCATGGGAACATGGCCACGATCACAAGCGCCACGCACAGGGCGAAGATGTAAGGCCAAATGCGCCAGATCGCGTCGTCCGGAGAAATCTTGCCTATCGCGCAAGCGCCGTAGAAACCGACCCCGAATGGCGGGGCGAACAGGCCAATGCCCATCGCGAGGATGACCACGATGGAATAGTGCACCTCATGCACGCCCATGGAACGGGCCACCGGCAGCAGCAGCGGGCCGAACAGCAGAATGGCGGGAATGCCCTCCAGCACGCTGCCCAGGATGATGAAGGCCACGATGGTGATGGACATGAAGCCGAAGGTGCCGCCCGGCACGCCCGCCATCTGGGTCACCAGCCATTGCGAGAACCCGGACTGCGTCAACCCCCAGGACATCGCGGTGGCGGTGCCGACGATCAGCATGACCGCCCCGGTCAGCGCCACTGTTTCCACCAGCAGCGGGTAGATGCGCTTCCAATCGAACTGCCGGTAGACCACCAGCCCCAGGAAGATGGTGTAAACGACGCCGACCGTCGAAACCTCGGTCGCCGTCGCGATGCCGCGTACCACGGCGGCGCGAATGACGAAGGGCAGGGTCAGACCGGGGGCCGCGATCAGGAAGGTGCGGAGGATCTCCTTGCCGGGCGCGCGCACCCGGCCGGCGGTATCTTCCGAGCGCCCGCGCCACCACGCGACCACGACCAGCGCGATGGCCGCCACCAGGGCCGGCAGCAGTCCGCCGGTGAACAGCGCGGAAATGGACACGTTGGTGACGGACCCGATGGTGATCAGCACCAAGCTGGGCGGGATGGTCTCGGACATGGCCGAGGATGTGGCCAGCAGGGACGCCAGCTCCCCCGGATGTTGCCCACGGCGGCGCATTTCGGGGAACAGCACCGGCGCCACCGCCGCCATGTCGGCGGCCTTGGACCCGGAAATGCCGGACACCAGATACATCGCCCCCAGCAGCACGTAGGACAGCCCGCCCTTTACATGCCCGACCAGGGTCACCAGGAAGGCCACCATCACCCGCGCGATGCCGGTCATCTCCATCAGCAGCCCGAGGAAGACGAACATCGGCACCGACAGCAGCAACAGATTGGACATGCCGTCGTCCATCCGGTTGACCACCACCGATAGCGGCGTCTCGGTGGTCAAAGACAAATACGACATGGTGGAAATGCCGAAAGCAAACGCGATCGGCACCCCGATGGCCACGCAGATGCCGACGATGACGATGAAGAACACGAACAGGCTGCCGAAGCCCATCGCCATCAGCTGCGGCTTGCCCAGCCACAGAAGCAGGCCGATGCCGCCCACCGCGAGGACTGCCAAAGCGAATCCGCGCCAGGTGGTGGTTTCGATCAGCCGCAGGATGGCGATGATCGCCGCCAGTCCCATGCCAAGCAGCAAAGAAACCGCGCGCCAGCCCTCCGATATACCCAGCGAGGTCAGCTCGACGTACTGCGCCTCATCGACGTATTCGCGGGCTGGCATCAGGATTTCCAACACGAACGCAACGACGACCAACGCCGCGACGGAATTGAACCACCCTCCCAGGCCAGGGCGCACCCAGTTCACCAGCGTGGTCAACCGCATGTGCCCGTCGCTGCGCAGGGCAACGACGGTGCCAAGCATGGCGAGCCAGAGAAACAGGAACGCACTGAGTTCGTCGGTCCAGAAGATCGGGCTGTCGAACACGTAACGGGCCACCACCCCGGCAAACAGGATGACGGTTTCGGCCACCACGAGGATGGCGCCGAGCCCCTCGGTCAGGTGACCGATCCAGCGGTCGATGTGGTAGGCGGCACGTCTGAACCCGGACGCCGCGGGCGGCATGCCCGCGTGCGTATTCGATGCTCCCATGTCCATGAACGCGCTCCTCTCGGCTGCTGGGTTCAGACCAGCTTGCCGGTGTACTTCTCCAGCATTGCCCAGGCCTCATCGCCCATGCGCTTCTTCATCTCCTCATAGAACCCATTCTTGCGGGCCAGGGCTCGGAAGGGCTCGATATCCGGGGTGTTGAAGACCATGCCGTGGTCTTGCAGCGACTTCGTGACGACGGACAGGTTGTCGGCCCAATCCTTCCGCTCCTTGATCGCGGCTTCCTCGAAATAATGCCCGGCGATATCCTGGATCTTCGGCGGCAGCTTGTTCCAGGCGGCGAGGTTGAAGCAGGTGTGCAGACCGGCCCAGATATGACCCGTCATGGAGACATATTTCTGCACCTCGTAGAACTTCGACTCGTCGATCAGTTGCAACGGGTTTTCCTGCCCGTCCGCGATACCGGTTTGCAGGGCGCTGTAGACTTCTCCCAAATTCATCGCGAGAGGGGCCGCGCCCATGGCCTTGAACAGGGCAACGAACGAGGGCGCGACCGGCAGGCGGATTTTTACACCGCGCAGGTCGTCCGGCGTGTTGATCGGCTTGCCTTTCATGGTGATGTTGCGGAACCCGTGGTCGAATGCCTTTGGCATCACTGCCAGGCCCAACTTCTCCGCCACGCCGCGATACCAGGCGCCGAGGGCGCCGTCCGACGCTTCCCAGTTGGCTCCGTAGCCGTGGAAGGCAAAACCCACGCCCGTTATGCCGGCGGCGGGGTTGCGGGTGCCCAGGATGTCGCCGGACAGCGAATACATCTGCAACGCGCCGGAGATCGCCTGCGCCATCATCGCCGTATCGCCGCCCAACGCGCTGCTGGGATAGACAGCATACTCGAACTGCCCGCCGGTGGCTTCCTTGATCAGCGGCGCGGCTTCCGCCATGCGCGCCACCATCGGGTGGGTAATCGGCAGCACAGAACCGTATTTGTAGGAGAACTCGGCCGCGCTCGCGGGCCAGTGCAGGATGGTGGCGGCGCCGATACCGGCCGCTCCGGTCATGAGTGTCCTGCGCGAAATGCCCTTACGTCTTGCCATGGTTTCCCCCGATTGTGTGTTGGCCGATGCTGCCGGGTCGGCTTGCCTTGTGTCAACAGGCCGGCCCGTGCGATGCTGCGTCCCAACCAACGCGGAGGACAATGTCATGTCGGATATGAGTACGGAACTCGACTTCCTCTCTGGCATCAAGGTGGTCGATTTCACCCAGTTCGAGGCCGGCCCGTCGTGCACCGAGGCGCTCGCCTGGTTCGGCGCCGAGGTCGTGAAGATCGAAAATCCCGGCGTGGGCGACCCCGGGCGGCGGCTGCGCAAGGGCCAGCCCGATGACGACCCGTATTATTTCCACATGTTCAACGCCAACAAAAAATCCATCACGGTGAACCTGAAATCTCCGCGCGGGCTGGAGATCGTGAAGGACCTGCTGCGCAAGGCCGATGTCTGCGTAGAAAACATGGCACCGGGCACCATCGAACGACTGGGCCTGGGCTACGAGGACGTGAAGGCGATCAACCCCGGCATTATCTATTGCCAGGTCAAGGGCTTCGGCACGGGCAGCCCGTACGAAAAGAACCTCGCGTTCGACATGATCGCGCAGGCGACCGGCGGCACCATCAGCGTGACCGGCGAGCGCGGCCGCCAGCCAGTGAAGCCCGGCATTTCTCTCGGTGACACCGGCACCGGCATGACGATGGCGGTCAGCATCCTGGCCGCCCTGCACAAGAAGCAGAAAACCGGCGAGGGCCACCGGCTGCAGGTCGCGATGCAGGATGCGATGCTGCATTACATGCGCACGAATTTCTCCACCCAGGCCAAATTCGGCAAGGCGGTGGAGCGCGACGGCACACGGTCCGGCGGCGGCACCAACGGCCCGTCCGGGCTGTACCCCTGCGCACCCGGGGGATTAAACGACTATGTCTGGATCATGACCAGCCGCGGCAACCCGGAACATTGGGTGCGCTTGTGCAAAGTCCTGGGGCGGGAGGATTTGATCGAGGATCCGCGGTTCTCCAACGCCTCGCTGCGGGTGAAGAACGACGCCGAGTTGGACCCGATCATCCGGGAGTGGACGATGAAGCACACCAAGCACGAAGCGATGGCCCTGGTCGGCGGCGCCGGCATCCCGGCGGGCGCGGTGCTGGACACGCTGGAGCTGCAGAACGACCAGAGCTTCGTCGATCGCGGCATCATGCAGGTTATGGAGCATCCGAAGCACGCGCCATTCAAAATGCCGGCCTGGCCGGTGCGCGTCGACGGCAAGACCGCCAAAGTGAAGGCTTCGCCCATGCTGGGGCAGCACGTTGGCGACGTGCTGACGAGCTGGTTGGGCATGAGCGGTTCGGATGTGGAAAAACTGAAGGCCGACGGAATCGTCTGAGGAGAAATCGACATGGCCGTAACAACCTTCAAAGTCGGCGACATTACCATCCATCGCGTGGTGGAGCAGGAGGCGCCGTTCTTCGATCCGCTGACGTTCTTTCCGAGCCTCACCAAAGAGGTGTTGGATGAAAATCGCGGCTGGATGACCGATGGCGGGTATCTGGACCGTGCCAATGGCGAACTGATGCTATGCATCCAATCCTACCTGATCCAGACGCCGCATCATAACATCCTGATCGATAGCTGCGTGGGCAACCACAAGCCTCGCCCGACCCGGCCGTTCTGGAACATGATGAACACCGACGCCTTCGAGCGGAATCTGAAAGCGACCGGCGTATCGGTCGATCAGATCGATTACGTTATGTGTACCCATCTGCACGTGGATCACGTCGGCTGGAACACCAAGCTGGAGAACGGTCGCTGGGTGCCGACGTTCCCCAAGGCAAAATACGTGTTCTCCGACCGGGAGCTGGCTTACTGGACCGAGGCGGAACAGAAAGACCAGACGGCGGCGCCTTGGATCACCGACTCCGTGCTGCCGATCGTGGCGGCAAAGCGCCAAGAGGTCGTGAAAAGCGACCACTCGTTCAGCGATATTATTAAACTGATCCCGACGCCGGGGCATACGATCGATCATTTCTCTGTCCAGGTCGGCAAGGCCGGCAACGACGCGGTGATCACCGGCGATATGATCCACTCGCCGTTGCAAGCGCGTTACCCCGAGTTGGGGATGCGGGTGGATTACAGCTCTCCGCAGGCGGGGGAGTCGCGGCGGAAGCTTTTCGGGCATCTGTGCGACACATCGACGCTGGTGTGCACGGCGCATTTCCCATCCCCGTCGTCGGGGCGGATCAAGCGCTGGGGCGATGGGTTTAAGTTCGATCCGGTTTAGGGTTTCACCCAGAACCGGTTCCGCGCCCCTGCCACGAACCCCAGCCGTTCGTATAACGCGATGGCTGGGGCGTTCGTGGCGACGACCTGCAATCCGATGATTTCGGCATCCTGCGTGGATGCCCAGGATTCAAGAGCTCGCAGAACCGCATCGGCGCCCCCCTGGCGGCGGGCGTCTTCTCGTGTGGCGACGCATTCGACCACCGCACACCCGTAGCCAACCACCGACAATGCCGTTGAGATTACCCGGCCATTCCGGCGGCACGCAAAAAACCGCCGTGGTTCTGGGATAGATGCCAGTATCTGCCTGTTCACCACTCGGCGGTTCTCGGTTATCGCGCTGAGGTAAACGTCCTGCCATTCCGGGTTGGCATAGTCATATTGTTCCGTATCGGATGGGGCGTGTTGCGCGACGATACGCTTGACCATCGTGATCGTGAATTCGGTTTCCCGATAACCGCGTCCCCGCAGCAAGGCTTCCAGGCCCTCGGGTTGGGTCAGATCGAAAGTCTGGAACCGCGCAACCGTGCCCTTGGTGCGGTACAGGTTTTCCGCTTCGGTTATCGCCGCCTCGGGATCGGTGCCGGTGAAATCCACCGTCGAGACGGAGTTCGCGCGTTGCGAGCCGCCGCCGGAATAACGCCAGTGCCAGCCTTGGATCTCGTGGGTTTCGAACGCCGGCCATGCTTTGACGTGGCACCGCTCCATCCGCACGATTTCGTCGCGCGTCATGCCGCCAGTCCCGCACTGTGGCCGCTGGCCCAGGCCCACTGGAAATTGTAGCCGCCGAGCCAGCCGGTGACATCGACGGCCTCACCGATGACGAACAAGCCGGGGACGGATTTCGCTTCCATGGTGCGGGAGGATAGGGCGTTGGTGTCGATGCCGCCAAGCGTGACCTCGGCTTTGGCGTAGCCTTCGGTGCCGGATGGCACGATTTTCCAGGATTTCAGGGAGGCGCCGAGCGCGGTCAGGGTTTTGTCCGGCGTGTCGGCGGCGATGCCTTCGGGGGCGAACAGATCGGCGGCGCGTTGCGGCATGGCTTCGTGCAACAAGGTGCGAATCGCGGCCTTGGGGCGAGCGCGCTTGCGGGCGATCAGAAAGTCGGGGGGCAGGTCCGGCAGCAGGTCGATGGTGAGCGTGTCCCCTTGCCGCCAGACCGACGAGATTTGCAGTATCGCGGGGCCCGAAAGGCCGCGATGGGTGAACAACATCGCCTCCCGGAACGACGTGCGACCGACGCTGGCGATGACGGGCAGCGATACGCCGCTGATGGGTTGAGTGCGGGCCAGTAGGTCCGGGGGAAAGGTCAGCGGCACCAGACCGGGGCGGATGTCGGTCAGGGGCAGGCCGAAACGGCGGGCGATGTCGTGAGATAGCCCGGTGGCGCCCATTTTTGGGATGGACAGACCGCCGGTTGCCAAAACGACGGACTCCGCCGCGATATCGCCAGCGCTGGTTTCCACATGGAATTTGTCGGATCGGGTAACGTCATGAATTTTGACGCCGAGTCTGATTTCCACCCCGGCGGCGGCACACTCGTCGACCAGCATGGCAACGATTTGTTTCGCGGAACCATCGCAGAACAACTGACCCAACGTCTTTTCATGCCAGGCGATGCGGTGTTTTTCCACCAGCGCCAGGAAATCGGCCGGCGTGTAGCGGGACAGGGCCGATTTGCAGAAATGCGGGTTGGCGGAAAAGAACCGATCCGGAGCCGTCTCCAGATTGGTGAAATTGCAGCGCCCACCGCCGGAGATCAGGATTTTCGCACCAGCCCGCGGTCCGTGTTCCAGCACCAGCACGCGGCGCCCTCGCCGACCGGCCGTGAACGCGCACATCAGGCCGGCCGCACCGGCGCCGAGGATAACCACATCGACGCATTCACTCATGGCACCGTTGACCGATCATATGGGAAAGCGTAACATCGCGCTGCAATAGCAAGAAATGGAAGCGAGTCACATGAGGCTGTTGTTTGGCGCGGCGGTTGCACTGTTGCTCGCCTTCGGCGGACCAACCCGGGCCCAGGACGCATCGATCACCTCAACCAATCCCAGGTTTTTCAAAATCTGCCTTGCGGCCGGACGCATGTACTGCCGAGATCAATTGCTGCCACGCGGCGTCCAACGGGCTCATGGTGTGGGTGTGGTCCGAAGCTGAGAAATCGCTCCTGGACGGTGAGAGACAGGCGGGACAGAGTCAACCCCGAATGTCCCATATGGCGGCCTCGGCCGGCGGCTTGACCATTGGTTTCGCCGGACTCCTGGGCCTTCCCGCAGCTCACGGAGGCAGGGAAACCCCACCGACAGGCTCTCGATATCACTCATCGTCGGCGTTCAGCGCAACCGTCCGGTTCCTCGCCGGCGCTTGCCGTAATACATTAAAATATGCATGAGCGTTTTCGGACTGGGCTTAGATCGATCACACGATGAGAAGGAGATCGCCATGTTTGTCGAGGCCAGCGCCCTGCCCGAGTTCGGCTGCTTGGAGCCCCCGTCCGAGCTGGAAGTGGAGGCGGTCGGACGCTGGATGGTCCGTTGCTCGGTCGGTCGGGGTGGAGATGCATAGAGGGGCGCGTTCCGGAAGCAATTTCGTGGAGTCGGCCCCCAGCGAGCACACGCGGGCGATGGCGCGGGCGTTGGAGCGGGCGGCCTCGCGCGGCGGGTGGCTCGCGACGCCGGAGGTCGCGGTGGATTATCGTGGGCCGGTGGATGTTTGCTTCCTGCCGTTCGGTGATGCGGGGCGGGATCGGCCAGCGTTGGCCACGCTGGCCTCGGTGGTGGCACGGCAGCCGGGGCGGGAAGCCTGCGAGGATGCCGAGCGGAGCTTGAGCTTCGCGGAACTGTGGCGTGCGGTCGGGCATCTGGCGGCGGCTATTCGGGATAGCGGTCTTGACGGCCCTGTCGGCATTTTGCTTGGCAATCGCGTGGACTATCCGGTGGCCGTGCTGGCCTGCCTTGCCGCCGGGCGGATCTCGGTGCTGCTGGATGCGAGTTTCCCGGAATCGCGCAACGAGGCGCTGCTGCGGCTGACCGGGGTGCGGCTGGTGATCGCGGCGGGCGATGACGGGGCGAATCTCGGGGTGGCGCGACTGCCAATCGCGGCCGCCTTTACGTCGGGGGAGCCGGCGGCGGCGCCTGATCCCGCGGCGTTGGGGCTTGACGAGACCGCCTTCGTGCTGTGCACGTCGGGCAGCACCGGCGAGCCGAAGGCGATCGCCTACAGCCAGCGCGGGGTGCTTCACCAAGTGCGCGCGCTGATCGACGCGCTGCATCTCTCGGAGCGAGACAGGTTCCTGCTGGTGACGTCAGGGGCGGCGATCGCCGGGCTGTTCTCGCTGTTCACCATGCTGTCCGGCTGCACGCTGCATCTGCTGCCGCTGAGCAGGCTGGGCTTTGGCGGCCTGCGCCGGGCCCTGACGACGCGGCCGGTGACGGTGCTGCGGGCGAGCCCATCGCTGCTGCGGAGCATCGCGGTGCTGCCGGGCGCGCGCGAGATGCTGGCCGGACTGCGAGCGGTGCGGGCCAGCGGGGAGCCCTTGCTGCGCGCGGACGTGGAGATGCTGAGCCGGCTGCTGCCGACCGGTTGCGTCATCCTCAACGGCTATGGTTCGACCGAGGTGCCCGGTGCGGCCTGGTTCTGCCGGCCAGAGGATCAACAGGACCCGGTTCGCACCGCCGCCGGCGTGCTCGACCCCGAGACCGAGGCGATGATCGTGGATGTCGATGGGCAGCCCTGCCCGCCGGGGGAGACGGGGGAGTTACTGATCCGCAGCCGTTATGCCGCGTTGGGCGAGTGGCGCGAGGGCGGGCTGACGGCGGGACGGCTGGTGCCGGATCCGGCCGATCCGGGCCTGCGGATCTACCGCACCGGAGATCTCGCCCGGCTCACGCCGGACGGCGCGTTCGTGGTGCTCGGCCGGATGGATCGCATGGTGAAGGTGAACGGCCAGCGGGTGGAACTGGCCGAGGTGGAAACCGAACTACGGCGCAGCCCGGAGGTGGCGCAGGCGGCTGTGGTGGCGGATACGCGAGCGGGGCGGGTGATCCTGCGGGCCTTCGTGGTTGCCACGGACGGGTGCGCCGACGGGCTGGCCGGACGGCTGCGGGAGGCGACGCGCAGGGCGCTGCCTGGTTTCATGCAGCCGGGCACAATCGAGGTTCTGAAGGGGCTGCCGTTGCTGCCGGGCGGCAAGCTCGATGAGCGGGGGCTGCTGGCGCTGGGCGTCTGACCGGTCAGGCCGGCTGGCCATCCAGCACCGCCCGCACCGCACGGGCCAGCTGATCGTACAAATATGGCTTGGGGATCATCCGGTATTCGTGGACCAGCAGTTCCTGCTCGATGTTGTCCGTCTTTGGGAAACCGGACGCTATCAGCGCCTTGGTGCCGGCCAGGATCAAACCTACGCGCTATGCCTGCTCGCCAGCCGCCGGGGTCTTCGGGGAAGGCGGGTGGTGCGCCGGGCCAGATAGTTCGGTAAGTGTTAAGTTTCGCCTATTGCAGCAGCACCAGCCGGGCCAAATCGTCCGGATGGGTCGCCACCGCATCGGCGCCGGATGACTCCAGCTCCTGGCGGGTGCCATAGCCCCAGAGCACGCCGATCGGCCGGACATCGTTGTGCCGGGCTGCGTGCATGTCATGCAGGCGGTCGCCGATCATGACGGCATCGGAGGCGGCAACGCCTTCGACCGACAGAATGTGCGCCAGGAGGTCCTGCTTTTCGTCCAGGCCACCGCCGGGCAGCGCGCCGTAGACGCCCCGCATGTAAGGGCGCAACGCCAAGTGATCGATCACACGGTCCGCGAAATCACGTCGCTTCGATGTCGCGACGTACATGGTCAGGTCGGCTCCCCGTAACGCATCGAGCATGCCGACGATACCCGGATAGACCGAGCACTCGTATAGCCCGACCTCGGAATAGCGGGCGCGATAGATCCCAACCGCCTGATCCACCCGGTCGTCGCCATATTGTTCCAACAACCGGCGCATCGACACCGCGATCGGCGGACCGACGGCCCAGGTCAGGTCGCCGGCCGCCTCGGGGTCGTGTCCGAGTTGCCCCACTGTGTAGCGGAACGATGCGGCGATGCCGGGTTTGGAGTCAGATAGCGTGCCGTCGAGGTCCAGCAGAACGACCGTCATGCCGCCTTCGCCTTGCCGAACAGCCCGCCCAGCCTCGCCAGCACCGCCAGATGATCGTCGGCGGAGCCATACAGTTGCTCGATCATCGTCATGCGCTTGAAGGAATGCCCGACCGAGTATTCCTGCGTCATGCCGATACCGCCGTGCAGCTGGATCGCCTCCTGCCCCACATGCTTACCCGAGCGGCCGATCTGCACCTTGGCGGCGGAGATGGAACGTTTCCGCTCGATGGGGTTTTCCTCCGATGCCATGACGGCGGCGAACATGGCCATGCTGCGGGCGCCCTCCAGCGCTACCAGCATATCGACGGAGCGGTGCTGCAAGACCTGGAACGATCCGATGGCGCGACCGAACTGCTTGCGGGTTTTCAGGTAGTCCAGGGTGGTGTCGTGCATCACCTGCATGGTGCCGACGGCCTCGGCGCACAACGCGGCGATGGCTTCGTCGATGACATGCTCGATCGCCGGCATGGCGTTTTCCGACACGGCGTCGGCGCGCACGCCGGTCAGCGTGATTTCAGCCGCGCGCAAGCCGTCCTGCGTTGGGTAACCACGGCGCGTCAGGCCGGGCGATCCCGCGTCCACCAGGAACAAGCCGACCCCGTCACGGTCGCGGCGTTCGCCGGAAATGCGCGCTGTGACAAAGATTTTGTCGGCACAGTCGCCGTGCAGCACGACGCTTTTGGCGCCATCCAGTACATAACCGCTGCCTTGGCGTTTCGCTGTCGTAGATACATCCGCCAGATTATAGCGGGATTGCCGTTCCACGTGGGCAAAAGCCAGCTTCAGCTTGCCCGCCGTCACCAGCGGAATCAGCGCGCCTTGCAACGCCGCGCTACCGGCACGCCGCAGCAAGCCGCCGCCCAGGATCACGGTAGCGAAGAACGGCTCCAGCACCAGTCCGCGGCCAAACGTCTCCATCACGATCATGGTTTCCACCGGTCCGCCGCCGAAGCCGCCGAGGGTTTCCTCAAATGGCAGGCCCAGCAGGCCCATCTCGGCGAATTGCGCCCACATTTTGGCGCTCCAGCCGGGGGCTTCCGTCGCGTATCCCTTGCGCTGCGCGAAACTGTACTGGTCGGCGATCAGGCGATCGACGCTTTCCTTCAGCAGGCGCTGGTCTTCCGTCAGGTCGAAGTCCATCGGTTTATTCCCTTTCAGAGACCCAGGATCGCCTTGGCGATGATGTTGCGCTGGATCTCGTTGGATCCGCCGTAGATCGACACCTTGCGGTAATTGAAATACATCGGCGCCGCTTCGGTCGCGTAGTCGGGCCCCACCGTCGGTTCGTTCCGGCCGTCGAAATCGCGCTGGTAGGGCAGGACGTACGGGCCGACCACCTCCATCAGCAATTCCGTCAGTTGCTGCTGGATCACCGAACCCTTCAATTTCAGGATCGACGAGGCCGGGTTCTGCCGGCCTTTGGCCATTTTGCGTTCATCCGCGACGACGCGGAGCTGGGTCATTTCCAGGGCTTTCAGCTCGATTTCCACCGCCGCCAGTTTCTCCTGGAAGCGGGGGTCCTCGATCAGCGGGCGCTCGCCGGCGAATTCCAGGGCGGCGAGTTCCTTGATGCGGATGACCTTGGCCTTGGACATGCCGACGCGGGCGATGCCGGTGCGTTCATTCCCGAGCAGGAATTTGGCATAGTCCCAGCCTTTGTTCTCCTGGCCAACAAGGTTCTCGGCCGGGACGACGACGTTGTCGAAGAACACCTCGTTCACCTCACGCCCGCCATCGATGGTGATGATGGGGCGGACGGTGATGCCGGGGGTCTTCATGTCGATCAGCAGGAAGGAGATGCCTTCCTGCGCCTTGGCGGCGGGATCGGTGCGCACGAG
>CAIYDT010000085.1 GCA_903924985.1 uncultured Acetobacteraceae bacterium | reverse complement strand
CTCGTGCGCCCGCCGATCCCGCTCGGTCGTGTGATCCTTGCGCCAGGCGCTGAGGCGGAAGGCGTCGTCATCACCGTCATGCTCGGGCCTGACCCGGCTACCTCCCGCGTTCGGGGGATTAGAGCCCGCCGCATGCGCCTCTGGTGCCTCGGTTGCCGGAGATGATCGGGTCAGGCCCGAGCATGACGGTTCGGGGGTGGTCGTCGCGGACACGACCCGTCGCCCGCCCCGTGCCCGGTGCGCCGCCCCCGCCAGTGCCACGATCGCGCGGTGCACCAGTATCGCGTCCATCACCGGCAACTCCGGGTCCGGCAGCCCCCCGCAGGCGGCGTCCCGCACCGCGTCCAGCAGCCCGGCCAATTCCGGACTCAATCCCTTCGGCAGCCCCGCATCGACCCGCGCCAGCATCAGCGCCCGCGTCAGGGAGGTCACCGACCGGTAAAGCTTCAGCATCACCGCCAGTGGAAAAATCGCATACATCGCGCGGGTGCAGGCATCGCGCAGCGCACCCTCCAACGCGCTGAAATCGGGGGTGTCGAGACCTTCGTCACCAGGTTGCAAAGGGTTATCTGTTACGGATTTCATAATGCGGCTCGCTCCCCCGAAAATGGGGGCTGAAAGGGTTGGGCTGAAAGGGCGGTTTACGTTCATGCTTTGTCCGTTTACCCGGGCCGGATTTTCGCGCCAAGGAAAAACTGGGGGCTGATCATATAAATCCGGTGCACAAAGCGCTTCGCGCCGCGCCTGGCTTGCCGCATATCGTCCCGGCCATGCCAGCCGTCCTCTCCATCGCTTTGCCGGTGTTCGCTCTGATTCTCACCGGCTGGGGCGCTGGCCGAGCCCGGCTGCTCGGCCGGGATTCCACCAGCGCGATGAACCTGTTCGTGGTGTGGTTGGCGCTGCCGGCCGTGCTGTTCCGCGCAATGGCGCAAATCCATCCGGCCGATCTGCTCAGCGGCGGGTTGCTGGCGTCGTTCGGGCTGGGGATCGCCATCCCCTTCGCCATCAGCCTGGCTTGGTCCCGCCGCCAGGGCACCCGCCTGAGCAACAGCGCCATCCAGGCCCTGAGCGCCACGTATTGCAACGTCGGTTACATGGGGATCCCGCTATGCCTGATGGCGTTCGGGCAGGACAGCCTGATCCCCGGTGTCATCACCATGGTGATCACCGCCTGTGTGCAGTTCGGCGCCGCGATCGTCCTGATTGAGATGGATCACCCGGGTCTGCCCGACCTGCGGCGCATGATCCGCCGTATCAGCGGTGCCCTGGCGCGTAACCCGCTGCTGATCTCGCCGCTGCTGGGCCTGTTGGTGGCGCTCACCGGTTTAGGCCTGCCGCTGGCGGCCGATCGGTTCCTGGTGCTGCTGGGCGGCGCCGCCACGCCATGCGCTTTGGTCGCGACCGGACTGATGCTGGGTGAGACAACCGAGAAATTTCAGCCGCTGCTGGTCGCAAGGTTGGTGGCATTGAAGCTGCTGGTGCAGCCCGCCATCGCCTGGGTCATTGCCTACAAGCTGATGACGCTGCCCCCGGCCTGGGCCGAAACCGCGGTGCTCATGAGCGCCCTGCCCACCGGCGCCGGCGCGTTTATCCTGGCGAAACTCTATGGGAGGGAGGCTGCATCGACCTCCGGCACCGTGCTGGTTTCAACCATCCTGTCATTCGCCACGCTGTCGCTGCTGCTGGCCTGGATGGCATGAACGTCATGGCATAAATCGCGGCGACGCCCGTCCCATGAATTCGGCCGAGACTGATTGCGCTGCCGCCTTTTGCCATGCCATGCTGACACCGGACGGTCGGCGAACCGGGCGCCTGAACATCGCAGTCGGGAAGGGGTTAAATATGAGGAAAGCGGTACTTCTTGGGGCAGTGGCCCTGCTGGCCACGGCTGGGTTGGCGCGCGCGGACGGGTTGAACCTGATTGAATTCCGGCAGACCGGCATGGACCTGCAGTCCAGCGGCTTCGCTGGCATCCGCGCCGTGGTCGCAGCCAAAGGCGACATTAAAACGCTGGAAGCCCCGGCCAAGGCCTTGCAGCGCTGGGCCGCTCTGATACCGGCGGTATACCCGAAGGGCACCGAGACGGGTGGCAACACCAAGGCCTTGCCGGAAGTGTGGAGCGACGCGGCCGGCTTCCAAAAGGCCGCGGCCGCATTGGGCGAAGCCTCTGGTAAATTGGCCGAGTTGGCCAAGACTGGCGATGCCGATGCCGTCGCCGCGCAGGTCAAGTTGGTCGGTGCCGCCTGCTCTGCCTGCCATAACAGCTATAAGGCGAAGTAATCCGGTTTGGGGGCGGGCCGATGGCTCGCCTCTGTTACCAAGCACGTCATCCCCGGGGTTTGACCCGAGCATGCCGGGCGAAGAGGCCGGCGCGCCCAGGCCTGGGATATTACAAAAACCGCACCACTGCCGCGACCAAGGCCGCCGCCACCGCGAGGATCGCGACCGCCCGTACAGGGTTGACCAGCGCCGGGGCCGCGGCCGGCCCCTCGATATCCTTGCACCCGGTGATCATCGGCCGCACCAGGTTGTGTCCCTTCACGACCAGATAAACCACGATCGCCGTGACGTGCAGCGCGACGGCAATTACGATCAGGGTAAAAACAAACCCGTGCAGCTCGCTGAGCCAGTCGCTGAGGCTCTTGCTGACCAGGTGCTTCAGCGGCCCTTCGGTGAATGAGTCGTCGTCGTTGCTGAACAGGCCCGTGCCCACCTGAAGCAGCAGCAGCCCCAGCAGTCCCAGCACCATCCAGCCGCCGGCCGCGTTGTGCCCCAGTTCGGTGTCCGGCTCCCGCCGCCGCAGGTGCTTCAAATGCTCGATCGCCGCCATCGGGCTTTTAAGGAACCCACAAAACCGAGCGGAATCGCTGCCCACAAAGCCCCAGATCAGCCGGAACAACAGCAGCGCCAGGATGCTTTCGCCCGACAGGAAATGGAGGTCCATCCAGCCATTTTCCTGCGTCAGCCAGCTGAAAAAGACCAACAGTACCAAAACCCAATGGAAAAGGCGTGTGGGAGCGTCCCAGATGCGAACCCTGGTGGTTGGCGGCATGACGTTACCTTTTGGTCGTGGTTTGGCCGTACATGTCGGTTCGCGGGAATTTGAAGTCGTAGTGGCAGAACTCGCAGGTCATGACGATGGTGCCGTCGATCGCCATGTGATCCAGATCGTCGTCGGAGAACCCCTGCAAAATGCCCGATAAGCGCGCTCGCGAGCAGCGGCAGCCGTACGATAAGGCGCGAGCGCGGTCCGCGGCGACGCCTTCGGTGTGGAACAGCCGGAACAGCAACTGCTCCGGCGGCAGGGCCTCGTCCAGCAATTCCCGGTCCGTCAACGTGGCGGCCAAAGCGGTGGCGGTGCGCCAGCTTTCGTTCTGCGCATCTTCGTCCAGTTCGGGCGCGATGCCGCCGGCGCCGGCCACTTTCTCCAGGATCAACGCCCCGGCGCGCCAGCCGGCTTCGGTGTGTTCGCAGGCCAGATGGATCTGGCAGCGCAATTGCTCGCTGGTTTCGAAGTAGTGCAGTGCCATGGCGGCGAGGTTGGCCCCCTCGATCGCCACGATCCCCTGATGCCGGTCGTCCCCGCCCTGATCGACGGTGAACGCCAGATAGCCGGTGCCCAGCACGGCGTCCGCCGAGGGGGATGGGTCGGTGGCAAGTAGCGTACCCAGCATCTCCAGGTCCGAGCGGGCGTAGCCGCGCAGCTCCCCGGTATCGGTGCAATCGGCCAGCAGCATGTCCACCGACCCGTTACCCTTGGCTTGCAGGCTGAAGGTGCCACGAAACTTTAGGGCGGTGGACAGGCCGGCGGCCAGCGCCAGCGCCTGCCCCACCAGTTGCGCCACGACCGGGTGGTAGTCGTGGCGTCCCAGCAGCGCGTCGGTCAGCGCACCCAGGCGCACCAACCGCCCGCGCACCGGACGGTTCGGCAGGAAAAACGGCACAACGCCGCGCGCGATCACCATGTCGGGCACCGGCGGGCGTCCAATGTCGAGGAATACGGGAGAGTCGGTCATAGCCCAGGATAACCGCGCGCGTGGGCTGAGGCTACCGCCCTCTTCCGCACCCCGGTAGGGTGGGGCCAGCCGACCCCATCCAAGGAAAATCATGACCGCCCGCCCCTGGATTATTCTCACCGCGCTCGCCTTGGCGCGCATCGGCTTCGGCTACCAGTTTCAGACCGTGGCCAGCATGGGGCCGGACCTGATCCCGCTGTTCCATCTGACCTACGCCGCGTTCGGCCGGCTGATCGGCGCCTTCATGCTGGCGGGGGTGTTCGTTGCCCTGCCGCTGGGTGCGCTGGGCCGCCGTTTCGGGGACCGCTGGGTGCTGGGCGGCGGGCTGGTGCTCATGATCCTGGGATCAGTGGTCAGCGCCGCGGGGGACGGACCCGCCGGCATCGCCGCCGGGCGCACCATCGCAGGCATCGGCGCGGTGGCAATGATCGTGCTGCAGGGCAAAGTCATCGCCGATTTCTTCTCCGGCCGGCGTTTCATGATGGCGATCGCGGTATCGGTCTGTTCCTACCCCATCGGGGTGGGTCTGGCGCAGATCGTGCTGCCGCCGGTGACCCGACTGTTCGGCTGGCAGGCGGGCTTCCTGTCCGGCGGGGTGATGACCGCCCTGGCGCTGGTGCTGTTCATGGCCAGCTACCGCCCGCCAGCCCACGCTGCCGAGGTCCCACGGAAATTCGCGCTTCCCAGCCGGCGGGAGTGCATGCTGCTGATCATCGCCGGCACGATCTGGACTGCCTACACCAGCAGCTATGCCGGCTACACATCCTACATCCCAGCGACGCTGACGCTGCGAGGCGACGGCCTGGCGCTGATCGGCCTGGTGATGACCATCGGCACCTGGGGCAACGTGCCGGCCACCATGTACGGCGGCGTTCTGGCCGCGCGGTTCGGCGGCCTGCGCATCCTGGTGCTCGGCACGGTGGGCCTGACGGTCGGAATTATCGGCACCGCGTTGGCAGGGTTTCCTTTGGGTTGGTCGGTGCTGGTGGGCGTTATCGGCGCCATCCATCCCGGGGTCATCATGGCGGTCGGCACGCTGTCGGCGAAGCCGGAGAACCGGGCTGTCGGAATGGGGATCTTCTACTCGGTCTATTATCTGGGCGGCACGCTGAGCCCGATGGCGTGCGGCTGGGCGGCCGATTTGTACGGCGGCCCAGCCGGCGGGTTGTTGATGGCGGCGTTGCTGTCCTTGCTGGTGATCCCACTGTTCCTGTGGCACCGGGCGCTGGCGCATCATGAGACGATGCTGGCACGGCCTTAATCTACCGCCGGAACGCCAAAATCCGCGCCTCGGCTTCGTCCGCCCCCATCGCCAAGGCCTTCGCCGCCACCGGCTGAGGAAATCCCGCGCGCGCCAGCATCGCCAGTTCCCGCCGCTTGCCAGCCAAATCCGGCGCCTCTCCCCGCCGAAATGGTCCGATGCGCCGCTTGCGGGCCAGCACCAGCGCGGCGTCCAGCTCGGCGTCGGGATCTTCGGGCAGGGCCGCCCGCGCCAAATCGCCGCTCACACCCTTCGCGGCCAGCCGAGCCGTGACGGCGCGGCGGGATCGGCCGGAGCGGAGCAAGCCGGCGGCTCGGAATTGCGCGAACGCCGCATCGTTTACCAACCCGGAAGCGACCAGGCGGGCGGCGATCTGGCGGGCTTCCTGTTTCAGGGATTCGACCCTGCCGGCGACGGAGTCGCGGTCGTCGGGTGTCGCGCGCGCCCAGCGGTCGACCCGTCGCTCCAGAACGGACCGTAAACCGGCTTCGGTCGCGGCGTAGCGAGCGAGGTAGCTCAGCGCCGCCTCATGCAGGCTGGCGGGGGTGGGGATCTCTGGAACGGGACGCTCGGCCATGACGCGTCCTTTTACCACGAGGGTGCGATTCTTGTTGCACGCGGTACCCCCCAGCACGCAATACTGACGATGCACTCATGAGGCGGCTCCCCCCGGGGACGCCGCCGGGACGCGCTGCCTCTGGTGGCCTGATCGCGGGGCAGCCCGCGAACGTCCGGAACAATAAGCGGCCGCGCAAGACGCGGACCGCACAGGGAGAGTGCGACCATGAATACGGAAATCGAACGCCGAACCATGCGCAAGGTGTATCTACGCCTGCTGCCATTCTGTTTTGCCTTGTATTTGATCTGCTACCTGGACCGCGCCAATATCGGGTTCGCGGCGCTGACGATGAACAAGGACCTGGGGTTCAGCTCCTACATTTACGGCTTGGGTGCCGGCGCTTTCTTCTGGGGCTATTTCCTGCTGGAGGTTCCCAGCAACCTCATCCTGGAACGCGTGGGTGCCCGCCGCTGGATCGCGCGGATCATGGTGACCTGGGGTATCGTCTCCGGCTGTTTCGCCTTCGTGCAAGGGCCGGTGTCGTTCTTCACCTTGCGCTTCCTGCTGGGTCTGGCCGAAGCGGGGTTTTTCCCCGGCATGATCCTGTATTTCACCTACTGGTTCCCACCGTTCCACCGGGCGCGCGTGATCGCCGGCTTCATGGCGGCCATTCCAGTGGCGGTTGGCATGGGGGCGCCGGTGTCCACGGCGCTGCTGGAACTCAACGGCATGTGGGGCCTCGCGGGCTGGAAGTGGCTGTTTCTGTTCGAGGCCGCGCCCGCGGTTGTTTTGGGCGTCTGCTGCTGGTTCTACCTGACCGACCGGCCGGAATCCGCCAACTGGCTGGCCGCCGACGAGCGCGCATGGCTCAGCGGCGTGATGGAGGAGGAACACCGGCGGGTCGATGCCGAACCCAAGGTCAGCGTGGTGCGCACCTTCTTCGACTTGCGCGTGCTCGCATTGGGCGCCATCCATTTCGCGCAGGCCGGGGTCAGCGTCGGCATGGCGGTGTTCGTCGCGCTGATGGTCAAGCGCCTGGGCCTGAGCAATATGGAAACCGGCTGGATGACCGCGATCCCCTTCATCTTCGGAACCGCCGGGATCCTGATCTGGGGTGCCTACTCCGACCGCGTCAATGAGCGGAAATGGAACCTCGTCGCGTCCTGCACCTGCATGGTGCTGGGTTTGATCATGGCCGGGTTCTTCGAGGGCACGTATTTGTCAATCGCCGGATTGTCGGTTGCGATGATCGGGCTGTACGCCTCGAACGCCCATCTGTTCCCAATTCCGTCGATGTTCCTGACCGGCGCGGCGGCGGCGAGCGGCATTGCCTGGGTCAACTCATTGGGTATCCTGGCCGGCGGGGTGACGTCCCCGGTGATCGGCTACATCAAGGACGCCACCGGCAGCTACCAGGGCGGTCTCTATTTCCTCGCGGCACTCGGCGCAATGGGGGCGCTGGTGACGATGGTCGGCGTGCGGGAGACGGCGGCCAAGCTAGCGCCCGGCGACGTGGTCCCGGTCCGGCCTATCCCTGTTCAGCCCATCCCGGGTCAGCATTGACGGCGGGTTCCGCTGGGGCGAACGTGGCGGCCTCGACACCGTTAAACGGGAAGGGGGAAACAAGCCATGCCGCTACCAGCGGATACCGATGCCACCACGCCGAAATACCTGCGCGACAAATATGCCATCGTGGGGGTGGGGGAGACGCCCTATACCCGTGGTTCCGGCAAGACCACGCGCGCGATGGGCACCTTCGCGGTGCGCGCCGCGATGGCGGACGCGGGCCTGAAAAACACCGAAATCGACGGGATGCTGTCGTATCAAAGCGGCGATTCCACCTTCGCCCCGATGATCGCGGGCGATCTGGGTATTCGGCTGAATTTCTACATGGACGTGTTCGGCGGCGGTTCGTCCAGTGAGGCGCTGATCGGCATCGCCATCGGCGTGATCGAGGCCGGGCTGTGCAAAACGGTCGCGATCTTCCGGTCGATGAACGGGTTCTCCCAGGTCCGTATCGGCGGCACCGGCGCCCGCGCGGCGGCACCGGTCAACGGCGACCAACTGCATAACCGAGCGTATGGGTGGCAAAGCGCCGGGCAGATGTTTAGCCCGACGTTTATGCGGCACATGTACGACTACGGCACCACGCCGGAACAAGTGGCGATGGTGAAGGTGATCCACTCGGAGCACGCCTCGAACAATCCGAAAGCGTATTACAAGAAGCGCTTTACCGTGGACGAGGTTCTGTCCAGCCGCATCATCTGCAAACCGTTGCATCTGCTGGATTGCTGCGTGGAAACCGACAACGCCACCTGCTTCATCGTCACGCGGGCGGAGCACGCGCGCGACCTGCGGCAAACCCCGGCGCTGATTCGCGGCGTCGTGGGCCGCTGCAACAAGCCGCGCATGGACATGCACTACCAGCACGGCCCTATCTCCACCGTCGCCGGCCATTACGGCAAGGACATATTGTGGCCGAACAGCGGTGTCGGGCCGGAAGATATCGACCTCACCGGCTGCTACGACGCCTTCACCTTCACCACCATGTTGCAACTCGAGGATTACGGTTTCTGCAAGAAAGGCGAAGGCGGGCATTACGTCTCCGATGGAACCATGCGCCTGGGCGGCAAGCGGCCGAACAATACCTCCGGCGGGCACCTGTGCGAGGGCTATACGCACGGCATGAACATGGTCATCGAGAACGTGCGGCAGTTGCGGCACGGTATCGACGATAGCTGCCCGATCGGGCCGGACGGCAAGCGGCAGCACACCTACAACTACGCCGAGGGCGGATGCCGCCAGGTGAAGGATGTCGAGGTGACCTGCAACATGGGCTGGGCGATGCCGGGTACCGGCTCCGCCATGGTCATGCGGCGCGGTTGAGGGAGGACAGGAAAATGCCGGGAATTCGGGCCGAATATATGGGCATGGCGCTGTCGATCGACGACCTCGACGGCGAGAACCTTGCCTACTTCAAGCACTGTTCGGAGCATAATTTTCATCTCCAGAAGTGCGACGATTGTTCTTTGTTGCGTTATCCGCCGAACACGGGTTGCCCATGGTGCGGCAGCGCCAAGGCGACGTGGACCCCTGTGGAGGGGAAGGGCGAAGTGCACTCCTACGAGGAAGTGCATCACGCCATCCAGCCGGCGTTCAAGGGCCACACGCCGTACATGGTGCTGTTGGTGGACCTCGATACCCAAAAGGGGAAACCCTCGGACGTGGAGGCCCTGCGCGTCGTGGCCAATCTGACGACGCCGGACGGGGTCCTGGCGCCGCCGGATGTGGTGAAGACGGTGGGTATCGGCACCCGCGTGCGGATGGTGTTCGCCGACGTGACCGATGGGCTGTCGTTGCCGCAATGGACGATCGACGAACACGCGCCGCAGCCGGGGAAACCATGGCGTTACGCGCAGGAGTAAAGTGAATGGGTGAAATATCGATGTCCCGCCGGCTCGCGCTGGCGGGAACGGCGGCGGTGGCCGGTGCCGTTGTCGCGGCGGCTCCCGCGGCGGCGGCGGCCACCTCCTTGCGCGAATATCAGGCGGTGAAAACCCGCGATGGGAAATCCATCAAACTGGTGCTGTACCGCCGCCGGATCGAGAACGGCAAAAAGCTGCCGGTGCTGTTTCTGGTGCACGGGTCGTCGACGTCCGCGCGTACCAGCTACGATCTGACTGTGCCGGGGGCTGGCGAATATTCCATGATGAACGTCTTCGCCCAGGACGGCTACGACGTCTGGACGATGGATCATGAGGGCTACGGCAAATCCGACCACACCGAGGGCAACTCCGACGTTGCCTCGGGGGTCGAGGATCTGAAGGCCGCGATGCCCGTGATCGCGCGCGAGACCGGTCAGACCCGGTTGCATTTCATGGGCGAGTCATCTGGCGCGCTGCGCGCCGCTGCCTTCGCTTCGGTGGCTCCCGAACATGTGGGGCGGCTGGTGCTTGCGGCGCACACATATACCGGGAAGGGCTCGCCGACGTTGGCCAAACGGGCCGAGGGTGTTGAGTATTACAAGACTCATAACCGCCGCTTGCGCGATAAGGCCATGATCGAAAGTATTTTCACCCGCGACCGACCGGGAACGACCGACCCCGCGGTTGCCGCCGCCGTGGTGAAAATGGAAATGGTCTACGGCGATACGGTGCCGACCGGCACGTACCTCGACATGACCGCGCATCTTCCGGTGGTCGATCCGGCGAAGGTCGCCGCGCCCACGATGCTGGCTCGCGGCGAGTTCGACGGCATCGCGACCATGGAGGACCTCTGGGATTTCTTCATCAAACTGCCGAACGGGGACAAGCAATTCTCGGTCATCGCCGGAGCAGCGCATGCGCTGGGCACCTGCAAGGCGCGCTTCGCCTTCTGGCACGCGATGAAGTCTTTTCTGACAATGCCAGCCCTGGCTTAGGACCGAATACATGGGCTTTCTGTCAGACAGCGAACGGGCATCCCTGGTTCCTTCCGAACTGGTGGACAAGCGCACACCGATCCCGACCCAGATCGTTTCCTCCGACGAGTATGTGCCGCCGCGCCAGAACGCTGCCCAGCGGGAAGTCGAGGCCCGGTTGTTGGACATGGGCGACCGGCTTGCGAAGCATCAGGGCGTGTCCCGCCGGCGCTTTTTCCAGACGGCGTCCGGCATGGCGGCGGCTTTCGTTGCGATGAACCAGGTCTATGGCAACGTGTTCGCTGCCAGCGAAGCTGAAGCCGCCACCCCAGACATGGCCAACGCGCGCGCCGCGTCGCTGAAGCACCAGTTCATCATGGATATGCACACGCATTTCCTGCGCGACGATACGCGGCTGGAAGGGTTCGTGAAACAGCGCGACGCCGTCGGCCAAAAAGGCTGGAACAAAGCCCTGGCCGCTCGGCCGCAAACCATCGAGGACCTGAAGTTCGACAACTACTTCAAGGAGATGTACCTCGATAGCGACACGAAGATCGCGCTGATCTCCTCCGCCCCGTCGGATATCGAGCAGGACTGGTTCCTGACCAACGAAATGATGGCGACCGCGCGCGCCAAGGTGAATGCGAAGGCCGGGTCGAAGCGGATGTTTTCGCACTTCATTTTCACGCCCGGCAAACCCGGCTGGCTGGATGCGTTGGACAAGGGGATCGCACTGAAACCGGATTCCTGGAAAGGCTACACGATCGGCGACAACACCCATAAGGACACCAGCCATTACCCCTGGCGGATGGACGATGAAAAAGTGGCCTATAAAGGCTACGAGAAAATGCTGAAATCCGGCATCAAAATCGTTTGCGTGCACAAAGGCCTGTTCCCGCCGTCGCTGGAAGCGAAATTCCCCAATCTACGCAACTACGTCGATGTCAGCGACGTCGGCAAAGCAGCGAAAGACTGGCCGGGCCTGAAATTCGTCATCTACCACGGCGGCTACCGCCACGTGGGGGAGGGCGCCGATCCCGCCGCCGCCCTCGCGGAATTCGAGCGCACCGGCCGCAGCGACTGGGTCAGCGACATGGCGGAAATCCCCGCGAAATATGGGGTGAACAACGTCTACGCCGACCTTGGGCAACTATTTGCCAACAGTACCGTCGCGCAGCCCCGGTTGGCAGCGGCGCTGATGGGTATTTTGGTGAAAGGCTTAGGCTCCAACAAGGTTGTGTGGGGCACGGATGCGGTCTGGACCGGTTCCCCGCAGTGGCAGATCGAGGGGCTGCGCCGCCTGGAAATCCCCGAAGACATGCAAAAGAAATACGGCTTCAAGCCACTCGGTCCCGCCGATGGGCCGGTGAAGACCGCCATTTTCGGGGGCAACTCCGCGCGGCTTTATGGCTTCCAGCAGCATGCCTCGGCCTGGTCGGCGGACCGGTTCGCGGCGCTGAAGGATGCGTACGAAACGGAGGGGGCGGCGCGAAGCAATTTGCGCTACGGGTACGTGCGGGCAGGATAAATCCGGACACAAAACGCCCCCCCACTCGTCATCCTCGAGTCAAGCCCGAGGATGACGAGTGGGGAGGGCCGTGCCTCATTCCGTTACCCGACCATCCCCCGCATCGGCACCGCCACTTCGCTGCCGGGGAACACCTGCTCCAAGGTCGCTGCACCCAACCCGAGATGCGCTGCCAGCAGCCCCTTCGCCACTGACCGCAGATCGGCGGTCGGCGCCAGATCGCGGTCCTCGAACAACCGACCCGGTCCCAGGCCCGGCCAATCCGCCTGCACCCGTCCGCCCTTGACCGAACCGCCCAGCACGAAGGCCACGCCACCCGTGCCATGATCGGTGCCGCCGGTACCGTTGATGCGGGCGGTGCGGCCGAACTCGGTCATGACCAGCACCACCGTCTGTTTCCAGGCCTCGCCCAGCGCGGTCTTCAACGCGACCAGCCCCGCGTCGAGCTGCTTCAACGGTCCGTTCAACCGGTTGGCCTGCGCGGAATGGGTGTCCCAGCCGCCCAGCTCCAGGGCGGCGATGCGGGGGCCGTCGGGCGCGCGCATCATGGCGCCGGCGGCGGAGGCCAATGCGGGGAAGGCGTTGGGGTTCTTCTCCTCGGCCAACCCCATCAAGGTCTTGGCGCTGAACCCGCGCGCCTTCAACCCCGCCACGATAGCCGGGCCGATGACGCGATCATCCTGGTTCAGCGCGGCGATGGCGGCGTAGAGGTCCGGCGCCGGCTCCGCCACGCCGTGCGGTGCCCAGTTGCCGACCGGGGCATTACCCCGCAGCAGCAACGGCACGGATACCCCCACCGCCAAAGCGGGCGCACCCATGGCAGTGACCACCCGGTTCAGCCAGCCGCTGGTCATGCGGTGGTCGGCGCCGCTTTCCAGGTAATCCTGCGCCTCGAAATGGCTGCGCACGCGGTAGGGGCCGGCGACGGCGTGCACCGGGAGTAGTTCGTGCTCCTTATACATCGCGTGCAGGCCGGTGAGCGCGGGGTGCAAGCCGTAGAAGCCACCGAGGTCCAGCAGCCCCACGGGGGCGGCGCCGCGCAAAGCGGACCAACCGGGATCGCCGTGCGGCACCACAACCGCCATACCATCCATGGCGCCGCGCAGGATCGCCACGACAAACCGCTTGTCTCCCGGCGCCGATGCCAGGGCGGCAGACGCTCGGCCCCAGGTCGCAACCGTACCCAGACCCAGCAAAGCCGATCGGCGGGTGACATTCATCGCCTTTGAAACTCCGAACTGGCCAGCAGCAGGGTGAACGCATCGCGGCGGGACCCGGCGTGGCGCATCGCCTCCAAGGTCGCCGGCCGCAGCAGGGGGCCGAGCGCGAGGTCGGCGATTTCCACCGGATCGCGTGGTCCGAGGCGTCCGGCGAAACCATTGGCCCAATCGATCCGGCGCATGACCGCCTCCGGGGCTGACCAATCGGCGGCCTTGTCCGGCCAGCCGTTGGGCGCGGGTGCAGTGAGGAAGGGTTCCCCCAGCGCGCCCAGCACACCCATCATGTTGGGCCGGTTCCCTTCAGGCAGGTCTAGCGCCCGAACCGCGGCGACCATGAATTCCCGTGGGGTCCGCAGCTTCGCGCCCGGTTCCCACGCTGATTCCAGCCGCACCAATGCGGCCGCGGCGGCCCCGAGGTTACCCTGCGTATCGCGCAACACGGTCTCGATCCGTCGCACATCCTCTGACGGAGGGTCGTCGGCGACGAAATGCCGCACCAGCCTGGTCGCCAGGAACCGGTAAGTCGCGGGATGTTCCGCCAGAAAGCGCAGCGCCGCGACGCCGCCTTCCTCCCCTGGCGGGAAGCTGTGGCCCAGCAGCACCTGGGTGCCGGGTTCGTGCGCCTGAGGCCGGAAGACGAAGCCTTGCGGTTCTCCCCGAAGTTCAATCGACCAGCCGGTCAGGATGCGCGCCAGAGACGTGACATCGGCCTGGGAGTAGCCCGCCAACGGGCTGACGGTGTGCAATTCCATGCACTCGCGCGCCAGGTTCTCGTTCAGCCCCAGATTGCGCCGCTGCCCGGCCATGCTGTTCGGCCCAACGGAACGGGCATTGTCCAAATACATCAGCATGGCCGGATGCCGCATCACCGCCAGCACCATGGCCGAAAACGGCCCGGTCACATGCGGGCGGATGGCTTCCTCGATGAAGGCACAGGCGACGCCGGTGCACTCGCCACGTCGCAAGGAGATGGTGAAGTGGTTGGTCCAGAACCAGACCAGTCGTTCCCGGAAGGGCGCCGGGGTGGTCAGCGCGTGTTCCAGCTCCCCCGCCGCCTGGGCGTTGAAGAGCGCCCGAGCACGGGACTGGCCGGGGAGGGGCTTGTTGGCGCGGTCTTCGCGGAGCGCCGCCAGACCGGCTGCCGTGGTAGGCGGTGGGTCGGTTCGCGGACTATCGGTGTCCCGCAGCTGCCCCAACAGCCAGGCAATTGGATCGGCCGGAAGCGGCTCGGCCGCTCGGCGGCCCAGACCAAAGCGTGCCATGGCGTGGATAGGGTTTGTGTCCATGCCGATCATCTTACCCTGCGCCAGGGTACCGAAGTGTGACGAAGCGTGAACCCGGCGAACCTGCCATGTGCGGAAAGGTTAATTCGACTCTTGCAAAATGGGCGCGTCTGACGCATTTGACGGCGCCAGATGGAGCCGGCTCCCCTTGTGCCGGAGATTTGACGCGGGCGCGCGGGGCTCACCCCCCGGATCCGGACCGGATCGTGCGCCCGTTGACGCATGGAGACTCATCGTGACCGACACGCCGCTCGACAAGATCCGCAACATTGGCATTACCGCGCACATCGATGCCGGTAAGACCACGACGACGGAGCGCATCCTGTATTACACGGGCGAATCTCACAGGATTGGTGAGGTTCACGATGGCAACACCACGACCGATTATATGGACCAGGAGCGGGAGCGCGGCATCACCATCACCTCCGCCGCGGTGACCTGCAACTGGAAGGACACACGTATCAACATTATCGATACGCCCGGCCATATCGACTTCAACATCGAAGTGAACCGCAGCCTGCGGGTGCTGGATGGCGCGGTGTTCATCATCGAGGGCGTGGCAGGCGTGCAGCCGCAGTCCGAGACCAACTGGCGTCTGGCCGATCGGTACAACGTGCCGCGCATCATCTTCATCAACAAGCTGGACCGCACCGGCGCCGACTTCTACCGCGCCTTCGCCACCTTGAAGGAGAAGCTCGACATCGTCGCGCTGCCGCTGCAGCTGCCGATCGGGATCGAGGACAAGTTCCTGGGCGTGGTCGACCTTGTTGAGATGAAGGCCATCATCTGGGAAGGCGGCGAGCTGGGCGCGAAGTACCACTACGAAGACATCCCCGCCGACCTCGTCGAATCCGCCGCGAAGTACCGTGAGGAACTGCTCGATACCGCGCTGTCGGTCGATACCGTGGCGATGGAAGAGTATTTCGAGAACGGCGATGTCGCCATCGAGACGCTGAAGAAGTGCATCAAGCGCGGCACCATCGACGGCACGTTCCGCCCGGTGCTGTGCGGCACGGCGTTCAAGAATAAGGGCGTGCAGCCGCTGCTCGACGCCGTCATCGACTATCTGCCGAGCCCGATCGACGTCCCCGGTATCGCCGTGGCGCTGGATGAGGGCGTGGATGAATCGCTGCACCCCGATCGCCGCCGCATCCCGGCCAACGCCAAGGCGCCGTTCGCCGGCCTGGCGTTCAAGATCATCAACGACAAGTACGGCACCCTGACCTTCGTGCGCGTCTACGCCGGCACCCTGAAGTCGGGCGACACGGTGATGAACACCACCAAGGGCCACCGCGAGCGCATCGGCCGCATGTTCCAGATGCACGCCGACAAGCGGGCGGAAATCAAGGAAGTGGAAGCTGGCGACATCGCTGCCTTCGTCGGCTTGAAGGACACCGGCACCGGCGACACGCTGGCATCGTCCGACGACCCCGTGGTCCTGGAGCGCATGGCCTTTCCGGTGCCCGTGATCGACATCTCCGTCGAGCCGCGCACCAAGGAAGCGGTGGAGAAGATGACCCTCGGCCTGCAGAAGCTGGCCGGCGAAGATCCCAGCCTGCGCCTGCGCACCGACCAGGAAACCGGCCAGACCATCCTGTCCGGCATGGGCGAGCTGCACCTGGAAATCATCATCGACCGGCTGCGCCGCGAATATGGCGTGGACTGCGCCATCGGCGCTCCGCAGGTGGCGTATCGCGAGACCATCTCCAAGCCCTGGACCGAGACCTACACCCACAAGAAGCAGTCGGGCGGTTCGGGCCAGTACGCCGAAGTGAAGATCATCTTCGAGCCGATGGACCGCAACGGCGGCGTCGTGTTCGAGAACAAGGTGGTCGGCGGGTCGGTTCCCCGGGAATACATCCCGGCGGTGGAAAAGGGCATCAAGGTGCAGGCCGATACCGGCGTGCTGGCCGGGTTCCCAACGGTGGACTTCAAATACACCCTGGTGGACGGCAAGTACCACGACGTCGACTCGTCCGCCCTGGCGTTCGAAATCGCTGCCAAGGCCTGCTTCCGGGAGGGCATGAAGAAGGCCAGCCCGATCATCCTGGAGCCGATCATGGACGTGGAAGTGACCACGCCGCAGGATCACGTGGGCGACGTGGTGGGCGACTTGAACCGCCGCCGCGGGCAGATCCAGAACCAGGAGAGCTCGGGGTCCACCGTGATCGTCCGCGCCCAGGCGCCGCTGAAGGAGATGTTCGGCTATATCTCCCACCTGCGGAGCATGACGAAGGGGCGCGCGTCGTTCACGATGCAGTTCCACCACTACGACCCCGTGCCGCGCAACATCGCGGACGAGATCATGGCCAAGAGCGCTTAAGCTTTTCGCTACGGTGTTCGGGTTACGCAACGCGGGCGAGCGATCGCCCGCGTTGTTCGTTTGTGGGGGGCTGGTTTTACTCTGCTGCCTGCGCTTCCGCCCCGACCGTCGCCAGCTTCGAAATAGCCACACCCTTCCCAACCCCCGCACGTTCCTTGTACGGGGTCGTATCGATATCCTCTAGCTCGATCTCCCGGCTCAAAACCTTCCGCTTCCACTCCTGGTGCTCGGGTTCCTTCGCCGTGAATTCGGGCATTACCTCTTTGGCAAATAGTTCCAGGCTTTCGCAAATATCCGCGTTGGTGTTCTTCCCAGCCTGGTTCAGCAGAATGATCTGATCCACATGCGATGTCTCGAACCGGCGCAGCTTGCGGCGGATGGTCTCAGGGGATCCGATCAATCCGCCGCGCAGGGCTTTTTCCGCCGCCTCCGGGTTGGCTTTCTTCCAGGCCAAATATTCGTCCCACAGATTTACCTCGCCGGGCTTGGCGCGTTCGCGATTGCGCGCCCCGCTGTAATAGGCCAGCGAGAACTGGAAGAACGTCACGCCATCGGCGCGCCGGCGGGCTTCTTCGTCCGTCTCGGCGCACATGAAGTAGCTGACCATGGCGATGTTGCAGTTGGACTGGTAGTCCGCCAGCTTGTTCTGCCGCAGCACGAACGAGTTGTAATACGCGTGCACCCACGCATTGGCCATTTCCGCCGACAGGAACTGGAACCCCAGCGCGCCGATTCCGCAGCGCCCGGCCATCTCTATGGTTTCCAATTGCGAACATGCGACCCACAACGGGGGATGCGGCTTCTGCAACGGCTTCGGCAGCACGTTGCGGAGCGGGAATTTGAAGAACGGGCCATCGTATTCCCAGCCGCCGTCCTTGAACATCGGCAGCACGCAGCGCACGCCGTCCTCCCACACCGCCTGTTTGTTCTCCATCTGCCGGTCGAACGGGCCGAGTTCGGTGATGCTCGCCCCCTCGCCCATACCGAATTCGACGCGGCCGTTGCTGACGAGATCGAGGCACGCGACTTTCTCAGCCACGCGGGCCGGGTGGTTGGTGGTGAGCTGGATGATGCCGTGGCCCAGCCGGATTTGCTTCGTCCGCTGCGATGCGGCCGCCAGGAAGACTTCCGGCTGCGGTGAATGAGAATATTCCTCCAGGAAGTGGTGCTCGACCTCCCACGCGTAATGGTATCCGAGCTTGTCGGCCAGTTCGACCTGGGTCAGGGCATCCTGATATAAGCGATGCTCTGTATCGGCCTCCCACGGGCGGGGGCACTGGAGTTCGTAGAAGATGCCGAATTTCATGGGTTTGCTCCTGGCGGATGGACTGGCCGGTATCTAGCCCTACCCACGCGTCTGCGGCAAATTTAGGTGCGTTGGGAAGGATGACGGTTCGGTCGGTGAACTCTTGCCGGATGGCTCCCGCGACTACGCCTTGGCCGTTGTTTCGGCTTGCAGCACGAACTTTGCGTGCGCTGCCGCAACTTCCTTGCGTCGCTTTTGTATTTCCGTCACGGCGCTTTCCAGCGTGTCTTTTGGATGCCAATTGACGAACTCCCTCGTTGGGATCCTGTAAATTCGCCTGATGTCGTCGGCTAGCGCAAGCGCGGCGCGACCGAGTTGGCCGTATTGGAAAGCCCTTTCCTCGAAAAACTCGCTGTAGTCTGGCGGTGTCGAACCGTGGTGGTAGGCGGAATCGATGGACTGCTCTGCGGTGTCGAGTTCGTTCGGTAAGCCGAGTATGCGGTACATCAGGTCGGGTCCGATGGATTTCCAGTCTAAGTCATCAGGAAACGAGATCGTCGGGGTGGAGGTTCGCGCGTGACTGTAACCCTCTTGGTCTTCCTCGCCCCAATCGCCGACGACGTTGCAGCATTCGTTTACGAACGGATCGAGCTTGCAGACAACGCGGATGGCGAGATAGCGGGCATTGCGGTCGAGTTCATCCTGGCGCAGTCGCCTGTCTTTTTTCAAGGTTACCCATTGCCCCAAAAGCGGGGCGGTCAATGTGTCGACGATGCCCAGCGCAGCCGTGATCACAACCGTCCAGTTTTCCATCCCAGGTTATTCCCGCTTCCAGACAACCGCGTTGTAAAGTTTCGTAGAGAAGCAGTCGAACCGATATCCGGGAAATTTTAGGTTTCCGGTAAGATCGCGGCTATCCCCGGCCGGTCGCGATAAATGCTTGCATTTGCTTGCACGGGGTGTCACCTTCCTCTTATGTCCAAAATCCAAACCAGCGACCGCAGCGCGTCAGCCCCGCGTCACCGCGCCCGCAACCCGTTGCCCGCCCCCTTAGGCAAGATGGCGGTCACCGTCCGCCTCGACCCGCTTCGCGTCCAACAACTCCAAGCCGCCGCCGAGGCTGAAAATCGTACGCTGACCAACTATGTGGAGACTGCTTTGATCCGCGATCTCGTGCTCCGAGACGAAGCCTCCCGGGTGATCGCAATGCATGCCGCTCCGGGCACGTCCCCCCAGATCGACCCCGCCGACATTCTCCGAACGAACGGCGAGACGGACCAAGCCTACGCCAAACGCCAGTCCCTGCTGACGGAGCTATGGGCCGTCCCGGACAGCGACTGAGGCGACGCCGCCATGGTCCCGGGCGCCTTCGTCCGCGTGAAGTTTCCAACCCGCGAAAAACCGCGCCAGCCGGGCCTTCTTCACATTTGTTACGTGCTCGGCGGTTCGGCCACTGAGATCATGGTGGCCTACACAACGTCGCAACCCTGGCCGCCAACGGTCCCATTGCCCGCGGGCACGCGATTGTTCGATCGCGAGGAGGCAGCGGGACTCAACCAGTCCCGCGCCTTCATGCTTCGTCTGGACGTCCTCGCGAAGCTGCCGGTGACCGGGGCTTGGTTCCCCGACCTCGCGCTACCAGGTCAGGGCGTGATTGCCGTTGCGTCGGTTCGGCTACAAGACGAATTGACCGATCTCACCACCAATCTGGTGCGGCGGCGGCGGAGCCTGATCCAGATGCGGGGCATGTGAGCGGCGGCAGTTGCCAGACTGGTCATACCCCCGTGTCTGCGGCAATCTGATCCCCGCCAAAGGGGAACCACCATGACCATCGCCGCTGTCGAGACCGGGCTGTACCGCGTCGAACTACCGGTGCCGCTGTCGGATTCCACCCACGGCACCATCACCCACTTTGAGATCGTGACCGTCCGCCTGCGCGATTCCGATGGGACGGAGGGTGTCGGCTACACCTATACGGTGGGTTCGGGAGGCCGAGCAGTGCATGCGCTGATCGACCAGGACCTAAGGCCGGTGCTGATGGGCGCCGATGCCGATCTGATCGAGACTCTATGGCAGAAAATGTGGTGGCGGCTGCATTACGGCGGGCGCGGCGGTTCGGTCAGCCTCGCGGTTTCCGCCTGCGACATCGCGCTGTACGACCTGAAGGCGCGACGGCTGGGCACGCCGCTATGGCGTCTGCTCGGCGGCTTCGACCCGGCGGTGCCGTGCTACGCCGGCGGCATCGACCTGGAATTCACGCTGGACGCGCTACTGAAGCAGACGGACGACAATCTGGCCAAGGGCTTTCGCGCCATCAAAATGAAAGTGGGCCGCGCCCGCCTGTCGGAGGACCGGGAGCGCGTCTTCGCCATGCGCAAACACCTCGGCGACGATTTCCCGTTGATGGCCGACGCCAACATGAAATGGACCGTCGACGAAGCCATCCGCGCCGCCCGCACGTTTCGGGATGCGAACCTGACCTGGCTGGAGGAACCCACCATCCCCGACGACGTCGCCGGCCACGCCCGCATCGTGCGGGAGGGCGGGGTGCCGATCGCGACCGGCGAGAACCTGCACACCCTGCACGAGTTCACCCAGATGATCGCCGCCGGCGGTGTCACCTTCCCCGAACCCGACGTGACCAATTGCGGCGGCATCACCGTGTTCATGAAGGTCGCGCATCTGGCGGAGGCGTTTAATCTGCCGTTGACCTCCCACGGCGCGCACGACCTGACGGTGCATCTGCTCGCCGCCACGCCGAACCGTTCGTATCTGGAAGTGCATGGGTTCGGGTTGGATCGATACATCCTGCGGCCCATGCCGATCCGGGAGGGGAAGGCATACGCCTCCGACGGACCCGGTCATGGGGTGGCGTTCGACTGGGATGCGCTTGCCAAAATCCGCGTTGCTTAACGGAGAAAATGCCATGACTTTCGGCCCGGAACTGTTCCGCCCCGAGGCGATCGACCCCGATACCGCCAAGCTGAATGAGGCGATGATCGCCCTGATGACGCCTCTGCCGGACTGGTGGAACATCAGTGCCGCCGCTGCTCGGGAGGGTCGTCGCCTGGGTCGCGGACCCTTTCCCCCGTTCGTGCTGTCGCCGCGTGCTCGGACGATTGTTATCGAGGGGCGGGACGGCAACGAAATCCCGCTGCGGGTGATCGCACCGAACCATCCCCCGCGCGGCGTCTATCTGCACCTTCATGGCGGTGGATGGGGTGCTCGGTGCGGCCGACATGGGCGACGCGATGCTGGAGCACATCGCCGACAACACCGGGCAAGCCGTGGTCAGCGTGGAATACCGTCTGGCCCCCGAACATCCGTATCCCGCCGGCCCCGACGACTGCGAGGCGGCGGCGGCCTGGTTGGTGAAGAACGCGGTGAAGGAGTTCGGGACCGACGCCCTGACCACCGGCGGCGAGTCGGCGGGCGGGCACCTCGCGGCGGTGACGGTGCTGCGGATGCGCGATCGTTATGGCTACACCGGGTTCCGGGGGGCCAATCTTGTCTATGGCGCTTTCGATCTGGCGATGACACCAAGCCAGCGCGTGTTTGGAAATACGAGGCTGGTGCTGCGGACGATCGATATCCAGCAGTTCGCCGCCGCGTTCCTGCCGGATGTGGCCGACCGGCGGGTGCCGGATATTTCTCCATTGTATGCGGATTTGAAGGGGCTGTGCCCGGCGTTGTTTACGGTGGGGACCAAGGACGCGTTGCTGGACGATACGCTGTTCATGCATGCTCGATGGGTGGCGGCTGGGAACGAGGCCGAGCTGGCGGTGTATCCGGGCGGGGCGCACGGGTTCACGCTGTTTCCGAATGGGCTGGCGGATAAGGCGTCCGAGCGGATGGATGGGTTTATGCGGAGGGTGTTGGGGTAGCAACGATCACGTCCTATCGCGGGGCCGCCGCGATGCGGCCCCGGGAGGATCGGCTCAGGCAGCCAGGGATAGCGGCGGCGGGCCGGTGGTGTCGGCGATCTGTTGCTGTTCGAGATAGAAACGCCAGCCCGGCGCCACGCCCGTTTCAACCTCCTGCCACGCATCGTTGACCCGCTGGAAGGTACGCTTCAGGACGCGCAACTCCTGTCCACCATGGACGATGACGAAGGATTTCACTTCGTGCCACAGCGGATGATCGATGCCGATGCCCAGATCGGCACAGATATCGACCAGCACCGCGCCGATCGGGCGGTGGCGCAGCATTTCGGCGATTTCCCGATCGGTGGGCACGCGGTCGAGCAGGGCGGCGTTCCCCTCGGCTTCCGACGGTTTCGGCTTGCGGTGTGGGCTTGACGGGCGGGGTGAGGCAATGCGGACGGGTGGCGGGGCGTCGATGCGCGGGGCGTTGGCGGTGACCCAATCCCGCAGCGCGACGGCGATGCGCAGACCGCGGAGGATGCGGCTGACGATCAGGGTCAGGTTGAAGGTGCCGAACGCGATGCCGATGGTTCGGATTTCCTCGGGGTCCGGTTGGGATCGGATGGTGGCGATCCGTTCGAGGCCGGCTTCGATCAGTTGGCCGATGATGTGGAGCAGCGCGGCGGTGCGGGACGGTTTCGCCGATACCGCCCTGGGGGATGTTTCCCGTGGCGGTGGGGCGCTTTCGACCGGAGCGGTGGGCGCGTCGTTCATGAACGCACCATGAACGAGTGATGGTGCGTTGTCAAGGGTATTTTCTACCGGAGGTTGAATACGTGGGTGTGTTGAGCGCTCATCGTAACGCCTCATAACGGCGGCGACCGTCAGGTGATAACCGTTATTGTACCAATTCGTACCGTGAAACATTCAACGACACGCTTGGCCGTCATGGCGGCTTCCGCATCGTCTACGCCACCCACGGGGGCGAAGCGGCGGCGGATGGCTTCCGCAAGTCCGACCTCACGGTGGCGCTCGGCGCTGACGGCCTCCGCGACGATGGCGCGCAGTTCCGCCTCCATCGAGCGGCCATTGCGCGCGGCGCGCGCCCGCGGGTGTTCCTTCACGGCAAGGCCATACGAATCGTCGTGTCCTGGCGCCTCATACCAACCGCCCTAACCACTGACACACGCCCAGAGCCTCATTCCGATTGAGCGTATGCGTCCTGGGTCG
>CAIYDT010000084.1 GCA_903924985.1 uncultured Acetobacteraceae bacterium | reverse complement strand
TCGCGGTGACGGACATCATCGCCGCATCGATGCGCGCCGAGGCCGACCGGCTGTCCCCCGCCGACGCCCCCCCCGGGCACGGCAAGCCCGGGGCCTGACGAACTCCCGGCCACCTGTTATGCAAAGGCAAAAGACGGTTCGATGGGAGAGAACGAATGTCGACGCCAGCAGATAGTTTCGATTTCATCGTGGCGGGCGCGGGCTCGGCCGGGGCGGCAGTCGCTTCCCGGCTATCTGAAAATGGGTGCTACCGCGTTCTGCTACTGGAAGCCGGCCCGCCTGACACCAATCCCTGGATTCACATTCCCCTCGGCTTTGCCAAGACCTATGTCGATCCAAAGGTAAACTGGAAATTCGAAAGCCAGCCGCAGGAAAAGCTGAATGGCCGCCGCCTCTACGCACCGCGCGGGCGCACATTGGGCGGCACCAGTTCGATCAACGGCATGGTCTATATGCGCGGCCATCCGCGCGACTACGACGACTGGCGCCAGCGCGGCTGTGTCGGCTGGGACTGGGATTCCGTACTGCCGTTCTTCAAGAAGGCCGAAAACCAGCAACGCGGCGCCGACGCGTTCCATGGCACGGGCGGCCCGCTCAACGTCTCCGACCATGCCACGGGCTCCGAACTGGCCGATGCCATGATCACCGCAGCCGAGACGCTCGGCATTCCCAGAAACCCCGACTTCAACGGGGTACGACAGGAAGGTGCCGGCTATTACCAGACCACCACCCATGACCGCCGCCGCTGGAGCTCCGCCAAAGCCTATCTGGTTCCCGCTCGATCCCGCCCCAACCTGGTCGTTCGCACCGGATGCCAGGCCACGCGGGTACTGATCGAGGGCGGACAGGCAGTCGGTGTCGAATTCCAGTCCCCCAGCGGACGGGAGACCGCCCGCGCCGGGCGCGAGGTCATTGTTTGCGGCGGCGCCTATGGTTCGCCCCAGCTTCTGCAGCTTTCGGGCCTGGGACCGGCGGAGCATTTGCAGGCACTGGGGATCGACATCGTCCGCGACATGCCGTCGGTCGGCGGCAATCTACACGACCATTTCGGCATCTACCTAATGTGGCGCTGCTCGCGCGCCATCACGCTCAACGATTTGGAAAACAGCTGGGCCCGCAAGATCGCGGCCGGCATCCGCTACGGCCTGTTCCGCTCCGGCCCGATGGCGGTGAACGGCATCCGCGCCGGGCTCTTCACCCGTTCGGACACGCGGTTGGAGCGGCCGGATATCCAGATCAACCTGCTGGAATGGAGCACGAAAGAGCGTTCGCGCGACCGGGTTATTCCGCATGACTTCCCCGGATTCACCCTGGGGCCAGTACATCTCAGCCCCGACGGACGTGGCACGGTCCGCCTGGCGAGTCCAGATCCCTTGGCCGCGCCGGCCATCACGTTCGGCTTCCTCGGCTCCGAATACGACATGCGTGCGATGGTCGCAGCGGTAAGGCTGGCCCGCGACATCGCCGCGCAGCCGGCCATGCGGCCCTATGTGGTGGACGAGATCGTACCAGGCCCGCCCACCGCCAGCGACTCCGACCTGGAACGCTTCGTGCGGGAAACTGGCGTCTCCAACCACCATCCGGCGGGCAGCTGCGCCATGGGCACCGGATCCAACACGGTGGTCGATCCCCGGCTGCGCGTACATGGCATCGGCGGCCTGCGCGTGGCCGACGCCTCCATCATGCCGTCCGTTGTTGCAGGCAATACGAATGCGCCATCCATCATGATC